>NZ_JAMSHL010000021.1:0-90010 GCF_026521175.1 Aminobacter sp. MET-1
CGGGCGACGGCCCAGCATTTGTCAAAATTCGCCGGAACTCATGCGATGAAATATTCGATCTTCTCACTCGCCAAGGCGGCACTGTCAGGCCACAAGGGCTGGGACAGGGCCTGGCGCGATCCGGCACCCAAAAGCCACTACGACGTGGTCATCATCGGCGGCGGCGGCCACGGGCTGGCGACGGCCTATTTTCTCGCCAGCGAATACGGCATCCGCAATGTCGCGGTGCTGGAAAAGGGCTGGATCGGCTCCGGCAATGCCGGCCGCAACACCACCATCATCCGCTCCAATTATGGGCTTCCCGGCAATACCGGCTTCTACGAGCTGTCGATGAAGCTGTGGGAGAGCATGGAGCAGGACCTGAACTACAACGCGATGGTCAGCCAGCGCGGCATCATCAACCTCTACCATTCAGATGCCCAGCGCGACGCTTTTGCCCGCCGCGGCAACACCATGCGCATCAACGGCATTGATGCCGAGCTGCTGGATGCCGTGCAGATCCGCAAGGAACTGCCGTTCCTCAATTACGACAATGCGCGCTTCCCGATCATGGGCGGCCTGCTGCAGCGCCGCGCCGGCACTGCCCGACACGATGCCGTGGTGTGGGGCTACGCCCGCGCCGCCGACCAGCGTGGCGTCGATATCATCCAGAATTGCGAGGTCACTGGCTTCGTTCGCGACCAGAACGGCAAGGTCACCGGCGTGGAAACCACACGCGGCAGGATCGGCGCTGGCAAGGTCGGCATGGCGGTCGCCGGCAGCACTTCGAAGGTTGCGGCCATGGCCGGCATGAAGCTGCCGATCGAGAGCCACGTGCTGCAGGCCTTCGTCTCCGAGGCGATCAAGCCGCTGATCCCTGGTGTCATCACCTTCGGCGCTGGCCACTTCTACATCAGCCAGTCCGACAAGGGCGGCCTCGTCTTCGGCGGCGACCTCGACGGCTACAATTCCTACGCCCAGCGCGGCAACATGCCTGTCGTCGAAGACGTCTGCGAAGGCGGGATGGCGGTGATGCCGATGATCGGCCGCGTGCGCATGCTGCGCCAGTGGGGCGGCATCATGGACATGTCGATGGACGGCACGCCGATCATCGACAAGACACCTGTCGACGGCCTCTATCTCAATGCCGGCTGGTGTTATGGCGGCTTCAAGGCGACGCCGGCGTCCGGCCTGGTCTTTGCCCATCTGCTTGCCCGCGACGAGCCGCACCATGAGGCGGCACGCTTCCGGCTCGACCGGTTCCGCCGCGGCGCGATGATCGACGAAAAGGGCCAGGGCGCCCAGCCAAACCTGCACTGAAAGCGAGACTACAGGAAATGCGTATTGCATGTCCCTTCTGCGGCGAGCGTGAAAACGGCGAGTTCACCTATCTCGGCGACGCCTCTCCCAAGCGCCCCAACTTCGCAATCGACGGCGGCGAAGGCCCCGAACTCGTCGAGGACGCCTTCTACGATTACGTCTATCTGCGCGATAACGTTGCCGGCGTGATGCGCGAATATTGGTACCATGGCGGCGGCTGCCGCTCCTGGCTGGTCGCCGAGCGCAACACGGTCACCCACGAATTCATTTCGGTGAAGGCAGCGCCAGGTGCTGGCGCCGCCAAGCCGGCGCAGGCAGGAGAGTGACCATGTCGGGCTATTCCCAATCCGAGCCGCTCGGCAGGACAGTGGCTGCCGACGGCGCTACCAGCGCCCGCAGCCAGGCCGCTGCGGCCAGCCAGTCGCACCGCCTGCGCAGCGGTGGCCTGATCGACCGTAAGGTGCCGATGCAGTTCACCTTCGACGGTGCCACCATGACCGGCTTTGCCGGCGACACGCTGGCCTCCGCACTCGTTGCCAACGGCGTCAAGCTGGTGGCGCGTTCGTTCAAGTATCACCGCCCGCGCGGCATCATCACCGCTGGCTCGGAAGAGCCGAGCGCGCTGGTTGAAATGCGCACCGGCGCCCGCAAGGAGCCCAACACACGCGCCACCACGCAGGAGCTTTATGACGGGCTGATCGCCCAGAGCCAGAACCGCTGGCCGTCGCTGCGCCGCGACTTCATGTCGATCAACCAGCTGGCCGCGCCGATCTTCGTCGCCGGCTTCTACTACAAGACCTTCATGTGGCCGGCGAAGTTCTGGGAGAAGATCTACGAGCCGATGATCCGTCGCGCTGCCGGCCTCGGCAAGAGCGCCGAGCTGCCGGATCCCGATCACTACGACAAGGCCTGGGCGCATTGCGATGTGCTGGTTGTCGGCGCCGGTCCTGCCGGTCTTTCGGCAGCCCTTGCCGCCGGCGGTGCCGGCTCGCGTGTCATCCTGGTCGAAGAGGACAGCCAGGTCGGCGGCCGCCTGCTCAGCGATGGCGGCGAGATCGACGGCATGCATGCCGAGGAGTGGGTGCGCCGGACGAGCGCCGAGCTCGACGCTATGGCAAATGTCCGCGTCATGACCCGCACGGCGCTGTTCGGCGTCTATGACGGCGGCGTCCACGCCGCGCTCGAGCGCGTCAACGACCATGTGCCGATGCCCGGCCCACATCAGGTGCGGCAGCGCGTCTGGCGCATCGTCGCCAAGCGCTCGGTGGTCACTGCAGGCGCCATCGAGCGGCCGATCGTGTTCCCGGACAATGATCGCCCGGGCGTCATGATGGCGTCCGCCGTGCGCACCTATGTCAATCGCTTTGCGGCCATGCCTGGCCGCAAGGTGGCGCTGTTCACCAACAATGACGATGGCTGGCGCACTGTCGAGGCGATCCAGCAAGCCGGCGGCGACATTGCTGCCGTCATCGATCCGCGCGGCCGCGTGCCGTCGGAGTATCAGGCGGTGGCCGAGCTTTCCGACCTGCGCGTGCTCTCGGGCGGCGTCAGCGGCGTCAAGGGCGGCGTTGACGGCGTGCGTGGCGTCGTTGTCACCGACCGTGACGGCCGCACCCAGCAGATCGACGCCGATTGCCTCGCCGTTTCGGGCGGCTGGAATCCCAATGTCGGCCTGTCCTGCTTCCATCGCGGCAGGCCGGTCTGGCGCGACGACATCGCCGCCTTCGTGCCGGGTGACGCGCCCAAGGGCATGGTCACGGCCGGGGCCGCCAACGGTGAGTTCTCGCTCGGTGCTTGCCTGCGCGACGGCCATTCAGCGGGTGCAGCAGCTGCCGCCGAATGCGGTGCCTCGGGCAATGCCGGCGAAGCTTCGGAAGCAGGCGACGAAACCTATGCGATCTCGCCGCTGTGGCAGGTCAAGGCCAAGGGCAAGGCTTTCGTCGACTTCCAGCACGATGTGACTGCATCCGACGTGACGCTGGCGCAGCGCGAAGGCTTCGAAAGCGTCGAGCATCTCAAGCGCTACACCACGCTCGGCATGGCCACCGACCAGGGCAAGACCTCCAACATCAACGGTCTCGCCATCATGGCCGCTGCCACCGGCAGGACCATCCCGGAGACGGGCACGACGATCTATCGTCCGCCCTATGCGCCGGTTGCCATCGGCGCGCTCGCCGGCCATCACCGCGACGAGAATTTCCACGCCTGGCGGCTGACGCCGTCGCACCACTGGGCTGCCGCCCGCGGTGCCACGTTCGTCGACACCGGACTGTGGAAACGCGCGCAGTGGTATCCTGTAACGGGCGAAAAGGACTGGCTGGAGTCGGTCACCCGCGAAGTGCTCGCCGTTCGTAACGGCGTCGGCTTCTGCGACGTGTCGACGCTCGGCAAGGTCGACGTGCGCGGTGCCGACGCGGGCACCTTCCTCGACCGCGTCTACATCAATGCCTTCTCGGCGCTCGGTGTCGGCAAGGCTCGTTACGGACTGATGCTACGCGAGGACGGCATCGTGATGGACGACGGCACGACGTCGCGTCTCGCCGAGGACCACTACTTCCTGACCACGACGACGGCCAAGGCCGGCCCTGTCATGGCGCATCTCGAATTCTGCCGCCAGGTGCTGTGGCCCGAACTCGACGTGCAACTGTCCAGCGCGACCGACCAATGGGCGCAGTTCTCTATCGCCGGACCGAACACGCGCAAGCTTCTGCAGGCGCTGGTCGACCCGAGCGAAGACCTGTCCAACGAGGGCTTCCCCTTCATGGGCGCCCGTGAGGTCAAGCTGCGCGGCGGCGTGACAGCCCGCCTGTTCCGCATCTCGTTCTCGGGTGAAATGGCGTTCGAAATCTCGGTGCCGGCGCGTTATGGCGCGGCGATGGCAGAGAACCTGATGATCGCCGGCAAACCCTATGGCGTGGTGCCCTACGGTACGGAGGCGCTGGGCGTGATGCGCATCGAAAAGGGCCATGTCGCCGGTCCCGAGCTCAACGGCACGACGACCGCCGACGACCTCGGCCTCGGCAAGATGATGTCCAAGAAGAAGGACTTCATCGGCCGTGTCATGGCCGGTCGACCCGGACTGACCGCACCCGACCGTCAGGTCGTGGTCGGACTCAAGCCTGTCGACACCAAGCGCAGGCTGCGCTCGGGCGCGCATGTCATCCCCAAGGGTGCCATTCCCGGTCCTGCAACCGACCAGGGCTATGTCACTTCGGTCTGTTACTCGCCGATGATGCAGCAGTGGATCGGCCTCGGCCTGGTCGAGCGCGGACGCGAGCGTACCGGCGAGATCGTGCGCATCCACGATCCGCTGCGGAGCGAGGATTACGACGCCGAGATCTGCAGCCCTGTCTTCTACGATCCCGAGGGAGTGCGCCAGCGTGGCTGATTTTTCCTGGACCACCCAATCGCCGCTGAAAAAGGCACTCGTTCCCGGCCGCCATGGCGCGGCTGGCGCTACGGCCGGCGTGACCCTCACCGAGATGCGCGATATCGTGCTGATGCAGGTCATGGCGCGCCGCGGCAAGGCTGCCGAAACCGCCAAGGCGGCAAAGAAGCTGTTTGGCGTGGAGCCGCCGGTATCGCCCAAGGCCGTCAGCGGCAAGGGTGCGACGCTCGTCTGGTCGGGCCCCGACCAGTTCACGGTCTTTGCTCCGCGCAGCGACGAAGCAGCCCAGCTGGAAGCGATGACCAAGGCGTTTGCCGGCTCGGCGTCTCTGTCGGATCAGTGCGACGGCCGCTGCTTGATCCGCGTTTCGGGCCCGCGTGCCCGTGATGCTATTGCCAAGTTCTCGTCGCTGGACCTGCACGACAGCGTCTTTCCGGTTGGCAGCTCCGCAAACACGTCGGTCGATCACACCGCCGTCAACTTCTGGCGCGAGGCCAATGGTGCCGACGGCACCCCCGTCTACAGCATGCTGGTCTTTACCAGCTTCGCAGACAGCCTGTGGCATGTGATCCTGGACTCGTCGCTGGAATATGGCGTCGAAGCCTCGAGTGCCCGCGCGGCCTGAGCCAGCCTGACACGAAATGCAGAAAGCCCCGTCCATCTGGCGGGGCTTTTTCATTGACTTCGATTTTGGAGAAGATTGCTGTTGCCGGTCCCGTGTCGCGGGTAAGGCAAAGCCGCCGCGCAGGGCGCGGCGGTCCGCAGATTGGTCACTATGCTCAGGCGTCGACGCAGGACTTGCGCAGCTGGATCACCGAGGCGCTGGGACGCAGCAGCGACAGCGTCATGCGCTCGACGCAGATCGGCATCACCAGCTTGGCGCCGTCGGCATAAAGCGAACCGCCCGAAGCGCGGAAAGAACCCTTGTCGACGATGGTTTCGAGCACATCGCGGGTCCGCAGCGGCAGGAGATCAGTACAGGCGCTCATTCGCGCAAAGACGTGGCTGATGGGGACGTTGTAGCCGTCAACGGCTACAAGAGGCTCTTCATTGCCTTCCTTCCATTCCTCAAGCGCTTCGAGCGCATCGTGGAAGGCATTGTGGAGCGTGATGGGCGCATGGCCCTCGTAAAGTTCCGGCAGCACTTTATGCATGTTCGTTCTCCTCAACGGCCTTCGGCTCGTGCTGCGGCGTTCTGTATCGCGGTATAGGACCCCACTTTCATGTGCCTCCCGTATTTGCATAACAGGCAAGATAGTTGCACATGAGTTAAGTTGCGTCCACTGGAAAACAGACGAAATCAGCGTCCCCGCAAACAATCCCTGATGCGTCCGGCACGACAGTCCGAAATGGGCAGGGGATGTCATCATTCGGCCAAGCCGGGCACCACCCGAACGAATGGGAAATCTACCCGTCCGGGCGTTTTCAAAGACAGACAAAGCCTGTCAGCTTCATCTCGGGAAACAGCATTCCGGGATAACGCGGCTCGCCGAAGTCGCATCCGGTCAACACGAGACGAACGGGTGTCGCTGTGGAGGAAAGCAGACCGCTCAGCTTTCGCGAGGATGTCCGCAGCCTGTTGTTCAGGCTGCTGATGTCGGTCGTGAGTGCACGGGAGCCGGGCGTGGCCGACATTCTGACCGGCCGCGTCAGCCTTGATGCGCTTGCCGCGAGCCAGCGCATTCCGGCGCTGCAGGCGACGGGCATCTGGTTCCAGCTTGCGGCCATCGCCAACGAGTTGCTCGCCATGCGCTCGCGCCGCGAGATGGAGCAGATGGGCGGCGCCGACGAAGTGGTCGGTTCCTTCTCCAACGTGGTCGGCGAGATCGCCGCCGCCGGCTACCCGGCCGAGGACATCCAGGCCACCCTCGACGCCCTAAGCGTCGGTCCGACGATGACGGCACATCCGACCGAGGCCAAGCGTGTCACCGTGCTTGAAATCCATCGCCGCATCTATCGCAAGCTGACCGAGCTCGAGCAGCAGCGCTGGTCGCCGCGCGAGCGTGAGCAACTGATAGACGACTTGAAGAGCGAGATCGAGATCCTCTGGATGTCGGGCGAACTCAGACTCGAGCGTCCGTCGGTTGAACGCGAGATCGCCTGGGGCCTGCACTTCTTCCGCGAAGTTATCTTCGAAGCGACACCCAAGCTCTATGACGCAGTTGAGGACGCGCTGGCGCGCCACTATCCCGAATATGACGTCAAGGTCCCGTCCTTCATGCGCTATGCGTCATGGATCGGCGGCGACCGCGACGGCAACCCGAACGTCACCGCGAAGCTCACGGCCTACGCGCTGACCGAATGCCGCCAGGCGATCATCGGCTGGTACGTCAGCCAGGTTCGTCGGCTGCTGACCGTGCTTAGCGTCAGTGCCAATGTCGTCGACATCCCCGAGGATTTTTCAAGGGCGCTGGCGCGTGCGCTGCATCGCACCCATGCCGCTTCCGAGATCGTCGCGCGCAATCCCGACGAACCGCTGCGCCAGTTTGCTGCTGCCATGCTGGAGCGGCTGCTGGCCATGCGCGGTGAAGCTTCGGCCAAGCCCTACACCCGCGCCGAAGCGTTCAAGTCGGACCTGCGCGACCTCGAAAACGTGCTCTGCGCAATCGGCGGCAACCTGGTGTCGCGGCGTTTCGTGCGGCCGCTGCGCCAGCAGGTCGAAAGCTTCGGCTTCCGCACGGTGTCGCTCGACATCAGGCAAAATTCGACGGTCGTGAACCGGGTGCTGGCAGAGCTGTTCAAGACGACGGACGGCCAGGCCGCACCGGCGGAGGGATCGCCCGCCTGGGGCGCGCGCATCCGCGCTGCCCTTCATTCAGGCGAACAGCTTGAGGTCGATCGCCAGAAGCTGTCGGACGAAGCGCGCGAGCTGCTCGATCTTTTCGACGTCATCCGCGACGCCACGACAACCATGAACGGTGGTGCGGTCGGCGCCTTCATCCTGTCGATGACGCGGTCGAGCGACGACCTTCTCGCCGTCTACCTGCTTGCGCAATATGCGGGGCTGGCAACCGCGCTCGATGGCAGCGGCACGATCAACCTGCGCGTCGTGCCGCTCTTCGAGACCATCGCTGATCTGCGCGCCGCGCCCGACATTCTCGACCAGCTTCTGGGTGTCTCGATCGTCCGCCGCTCGGTGCGCGATTTCGGCAACCGCCAGGAGGTGATGCTCGGATACTCCGATAGCAACAAGGATGGCGGTTTCCTCGCTTCCAACTGGGAGCTCAACAAGGCCCAGCGCCGCATCACCGCGCTTGGCACCAAGCGCAAGGTCAGGATCAGTTTCTTCCACGGACGTGGCGGCTCGGTCAGCCGCGGTGGCGCACCGACGGGCAGGGCGATCGCGGCCCAGCCGGCGGGCACCATCGGCGGTGCCATGCGCGTAACCGAGCAGGGCGAGGTCGTGTCGTCCAAATTCGCCAATCGCGGCACCGGCCTCTACCAGCTGGAAATCCTTGCCGCGAGCGTCTTTGCCCATTCGGTCAAGTCGCAGAACGAGGCCGAGCTCAAGGACAATCCGGAGTTCAGCGAGGCGCTGGAAGCGCTGACCGGCATGTCGCAGGCCTCCTATTCGGGCCTCATCAACGAGCCGGGTTTCATCGACTATTTCAACCAGGCGAGCCCGGTTGAGGAGTTGTCGTTGCTCAAGATCGGGTCGCGTCCGGCCCGCCGCTTCGGTGCCCGCGACATCTCCGACCTGCGCGCCATACCCTGGGTCTTCGCCTGGAGCCAGAACCGTCACATCATGACCAACTGGTACGGCATCGGCAGCGCGCTGAATTCCTTCGTCAATGTCCGTGGCGATGCCGGCCTCGACCTTTTGCGCCAGATGTTCGAGCGCTCGCGCTTCTTCCGCCTCGTCGTCGACGAGGTCGACAAGGGGCTCTATCAGACCGACATGGACATTGGCGGGCTCTATGCTGGGCTGGTGCAGGATCGTGAGGTCGGCGAGCGCATCTACCGCAAGATCTCGGCGGAATACGCCCTGACCCGCAGGATGATCTCAGAGGTCAATGGCGGGCTCAAATTGTCCGAGCGCTTCCCGGCCTTCAAGCGCCATTTCGACCGCATCCGTCCGCAGATGGATTCGATCCACCGGCTCCAGGTCCAGCTGTTGCGCGAGGTGCGCACCCAGGACGGCGCGACCGCCAAGCCCAAGCGCGCGGTCAACGCGCTTTTGCTTTCGATCAATTGCATTTCCGCCGGCCTCGGCTGGACCGGATGACCTTCAGGAGGACCGAGATGAACATCCCCGCAAGACCCGGCATTGGCAGCGCCCGTCACTTCTTCCGCACCGGCGTGGCCCAGGCCGACCCCGCCGTCAACGACTCGATCAACCGCGAGCTCAACCGCCAGCGCGACGAGATCGAGCTGATCGCTTCCGAGAACATCGTTTCGAAAGCGGTGCTCGAAGCGCAAGGGTCGGTGCTGACCAACAAATACGCCGAGGGTTATCCCGGCCGCCGCTACTATGGCGGCTGCGCCTATGTCGACGAGATCGAGGATCTGGCGCGCGAGCGCGCCAAGACGATGTTCAACTGCACGTTCGCCAACGTGCAGCCGAATTCCGGCAGCCAGGCCAACCAGTCGGTGTTCATGGCGCTGATGCAGCCGGGCGACACGTTCCTCGGTCTCAACCTCGCGGCCGGCGGTCACCTGACCCATGGCGCCCCGGTCAACCAGTCGGGCAAGTGGTTCAACGTCGTGTCCTACGGCGTCAAGCCCGACACGCATCGCATCGACCTGGACGAGGTGCGCGACCTCGCCAAGAAGCATCAGCCAAAGGTGATCCTGGCCGGCGGCTCGGCCTATCCGCGCATCATCGACTTCAAGGCATTCCGCGAGATCGCCGACGAGGTAGGCGCCAAGCTGTTCGTCGACATGGCGCATTTCGCCGGCCTCGTTGCCGGCGGCGTACACCCCAATCCTCTCGATCATGCCCATGTCGTCACCACCACCACGCACAAGACGCTGCGTGGTCCGCGCGGCGGCATGGTGTTGTCCAACGACGAGGAGATCGGCAAGAAGATCAATTCGGCCGTGTTCCCCGGCCTGCAGGGCGGTCCGCTGATGCACGTCATCGCCGCCAAGGCGGTGGCTTTCGGCGAGGCGCTGACGCCCGAGTTCAAGGTCTATGCCGCCAACGTCGTTTCCAACGCCAAGGTGCTGGCCGAAACGCTGCAGGAGGGTGGGGTCGACATTGTCTCAGGCGGTA
This sequence comes from Aminobacter sp. MET-1, assembly GCF_026521175.1. NCBI lineage: Bacteria > Pseudomonadati > Pseudomonadota > Alphaproteobacteria > Hyphomicrobiales > Phyllobacteriaceae > Aminobacter > Aminobacter sp. MET-1. The sequence continues at coordinate 9,903 of NZ_JAMSHL010000021.1, forward strand.
CCGACACGCATCTGATGCTGGTCGATCTCCGTCGCAAGAACCTGACCGGCAAGGCGGTGGAGGCGGCCCTCGGCCGCGCCTACATCACCTGCAACAAGAACGGCATTCCTTTCGACCCGCAGGGACCGATGGTGACCTCGGGCGTGCGGCTCGGGACGCCGGCCTGTACGACACGCGGCTTCATGGCGGAGGAATTCCGGCAGGTCGGCCGTATGACCATGGCCGTCATCGACGGGCTGGCTGCCAATGGCGAGGCCGGAAACGCCAAGATCGAGGCCGCGGTGCGCGAAGAAACGCACGATCTGGTCGGACGATTCCGAATCTACGACTGATTCCTGTCGCTGGAGAGCGGGCATGGCGAGGTGACATCAGGTTGGATCGGCTCAACTGGAAACGCTGATTTCGGTGGCGAGCCTATGCAGCGAGACAACAAGCTCAGGGTCCTGATTGCCGAGCGCAATCCGCTTGTCATATCGGCCCTGCGCGATCTCATCGGCCGCGACGAACGTTTTGCCTTTGCCGAGGGCGTCCAGACAGGCGACGCCTTCGTGCGGGTGGTGGCCGAGGCCCAGCCTGCTTTCGACATCGCCATCGTCGGCTGGAAACTGGCCGACATGGATGCCGCCGAGGTGCTGATGGAGCTCAACCGCCGCCAGCTCGCGGCGCGGGTTGTCATCTTCTCCAACGACCACGACATCGGCATCCTCAAGCAATGCGTGCGGTTGGGCGCGCAGGGCTTCTGCTACCAGTTCGACGACCCCTGCATCCTGTTCGACACGCTGCTGGCGGTCGCCAATGGCCGAATCTGCATTCCCTATGTCGATGTCGCCAAGATCAACGAAACGCCGCTGTCGCGCCTGACCACACGCGAACTGGAGCTGCTCGGCGTGCTCGCCGACGGTTGGACGAACCTGCAGATCGCCACCCGCACCGGTATCTCCGAAAACACGGTGAAGTACCACCTCAAGAATCTCTACGACAAGCTCGGCGTCCGCAACCGCGCCATGGCTGTGGCGCTCTACGCCAGCGAAAAGAAGCGTGGGCCGCAGGTCTCCGCGAGATAGCTTACTGCCTGGCGAGCGCCGCCTTTTCGTCGGCTTCAGACAGAGGCGCGCCGGCGCCGATCGTCGTCAGGAAGGCGTCGACGGTCTCGGTGGCGCCGGCCGGTTGATAGGCGCCGGTGCTCGCTGCCGGGCCGGCGACAGCAAGGCGCAACGACCATTCCTGGCCGTCGCGGCAGGCGACCGTAACGGTCGCAGTGCCGCTGGCCTGCTTCAGCTCGAACTCGCGGCACAGTGTGCCGCCGCCGTCGCGGAAGCTCGAAACAAGCTTCATCGAACCGTCGGCGATAATTGCCTCGGTGCCCGATGCGGCTGTGTCAAGGGTTCTGACCATCGCCGGATCGGAGATGCCCGCCAGCGATGGTGCCGAGATGCCCGGCGCATTTGCCTGGCCGGCGAGATATCCGCCGACGCCAAAGGCGACGGCGGCGAGCGATGCCGCCAGCGGCATGACCCAGCTCGGGTGCGTAGACCGGCGTGCCGGACGCAGATGCACGACATTTTCCAACTGTGCGGGTTCGCTCTTGGGCTGGCGCGCGGCGGCGACCATCGCCTCTACCGAACGCGTCAGGGCTTCCGGCACCGGCTCGTCGATCAGCGGCTTGAGCTCCGATGCGACGGCGGCGCGGCTTTCGATGAAGGTTGCGAGCCGCATCACCAGTTCGTCGTCGGTCTCCATGGCCGCTTCGACGCGCGCGGTCGTCTCCGCGTCCAGTTCGCCGTCGGCGAAGGCCATCAGTGTCTCGTCGTCGAATTGCTGGCTGCTCATGGATTTCGCCCTTTTGCGGGAGAACGGTCGGCTGCGGAGTTTATTCCAGCGGCCTCCGCGAGATTCTTGCGGGCGCGGGCAAGCCGGCTCATCACGGTGCCGATGGGGATGGCGAGCACCTCCGCCGCCTCCTTGTAGGACAGATCTTCGACACAGACGAGCAGCAGCACCTCGCGATGTTCGTCGGGCAAACCGTCGATGGCGCTGGCCACGCTCTTCAATGTCAGTCGCGCTTCGGCCTCACGCTCGCCGGTGTCGCCTGATATGTCGTGGCGTTCGGCGATGTCCTCGGTCGGCCCCGCGGTCTTGGCTCGGCGAACCTGGTCGATCCACAGATTGCGCAGGATGCGGAACATCCAGGCATCGAAGCGCGTGCCCGGCTCGAAGCTGCCTTGCGCCGCCAGCGCTCGTTCGCATGCCGCCTGCACCAGATCGTCGGCGATATCGCGCGACCGGCATAGCGAGATGGCGAAGCGGCGCAGATTGGGCAGGAAGGCAACCAGCCGGTCGCTCACCTGAACATCGTCACCTTTCATGCGGTTCCTGTCGTGATCGTCGATGGAATAATCGGGACATCCGTCCGTTGGCCCCAAAATGCACAAATGCCGTCGAAATGATATGGGATGTCAGAAGTCTTATGTGGAACGCTAACAGTTGTACTGCCTGCACAGGGACGGATAAGAGGACTGCCATGCCTGTCCAGATTTCGCACCGCCTGACCGTCTTTGCCCTGGCGGCCCTGCTCGCCACCTTTGGCACGCCGCTCGCCGGGCCGTGGCAAGGCCCGGTCATGGGCACGAACCAGGCATTGGCGGATGACGATGACGACGGCGACGATGATGACGATGCCGGTGGCAGCGGCGGTGCCGGTTCGGACAGGTCGCCGTCGGCGCGCGGCGGCGGTTCAGGCGGCCGGCCTCTCGACATTTTCAGGCAGCGGCAGGCGAACCCAAGGCGCACGGCGCCGACGCGAGAACCAGCCACGCATGCACCGCGCGAGATCGTGGCGCTAGGGCTCGACGACGCCGCCCTCGCAACGTTGCTTGCGGAAGGTTATGCCGTGCGCGAGCGTGTTGCCGTCGCGCTCGACGGCGGGTCGGCGCTCGTCAAACTGGGTATCCCACGTGGGGTGACGCTCGAGGCGGCCCTCAGTCGAGCGGTCGAACTCGCCCCCAGGGCCGAGGTCGATTTCAACCACTACTATCGCCCTGATCAGGCAGGCAACGAGCGTTGCGGCGCCAATGTCTGCCTGGCGCGACAGGTCGTCGGCTGGCCGGCGGCGGATACCTTTGCCGGGCGCTGCACGAAGCCGGCGCGGATCGGCCTCATCGACACCGCGGTCAATGCCGATCATCTCGCTTTCGCCGGCGGCCGCATCGAAACCATCCGGCTGGGGCAGGGCGATCTGCCCGCCTCGGGGCGCCAGCACGGCACGGCCGTCGCCGCGCTGCTCATTGGGTCGGCCGAAAGCCGCACGCCGGGGCTCGTTCCTGGTGGAGAGCTGATTGCAGTCGATGCCTTTCATCGCGGCGATGGCAGCGACGACCGTTCTGAAGTCTATGATCTGGTGCGGGCGATCGACCTTCTGGCAGCGCGCGGCGTGCAGGTCATCAATATGAGCCTCACCGGGCCGGCAAATCCTCTGCTGGAAAAGACGGTGGGCAACGCGACCGAAACCGACATCGTTCTGGTGGCGGCCGCGGGCAATGACGGGCCGCGCGCCGCACCGCTCTACCCCGCCGCCTATGACGGCGTGATCGCCGTCACCGCCATAGACCGCGCCAAGAACCCCTATCGCCGTGCCGGATCAGGCGACCATATCGACATCGCCGCACCCGGCGTGCAGGTCTGGACCGCGGCCTCGGTGAAGGGTGCCCAGCCCAAGACCGGCACCTCCTTTGCCGCACCTTTCGTGACCGCCGCTGCGGCCATCCTGAAGGCGTCCAACCCGGCCCTTGGTGCCGGGGAAGTGGAAGCCCTCCTGCGCCAGAGCGCCGAGGATCTGGGCGCTCCCGGCAAGGATCCAGTCTATGGCTGGGGCCTGCTCAACGGCCGCGCCATCTGCCATGGCTGAGGCGCCGCCTGGCGCATTCGGGAAAGTCTTACTGTTTTGCATTTCCGTTTCCCTTGCTGAGGTCGAAAAATAGTTTGCCGGCGACGGAATAGGTTTTGCCAACGCCCGTTCTTCCTGACGTAGCCGCCCTGCGGCGCAGATCAGGAGAACCGAAATGCCAATCCCCAACCTGCCGTATCAGGCGCCACAAAGGCCCGCCGCCGTGAAGGGGAGGGGCCGATGATCGCGCAACTTCTGCAGACGCCATTCGCGGCCGAACTCGTCCGCTTCGGCATCAACCTCACCGGTATGTCGGCGCTGCTGTTCGGCATGTATTACCGCCGCTACCGCGACAAGGAGCTGGTCACCGCGGCGGCCCTGTTCAACATCTTCGTCTTTGCGGTGCTGACCGTGCTGTCGACGGTCCAGTTCGGCGTTGCCGCGGGCTTCGGCCTGTTCGCCATACTGGCGCTGTTCACGCTGCGCTCGGAACCGCTGTCGAAGACCGAGATGACCTATTTCTTCGGCAGCGTGGCGATCGCCGTCATCTGCTCGGTGCAGGGAACGACACTGCCTTTCGTGGCGGTGACCGTTGCCTTCGTGCTCGCCGGTGCCTTTGTCGTCGACCATCCCCGCATGCTGCAATCGGTCAGCGGCACCAAGGTCTCGCTCGACAAGATCAATGTCGCTCTGCTGTCCGACCCGGCAACCACGCGCGCCGAACTGTCCCAGCGTCTGGGCGTCGACGTGTTGTCCTACCAGGTGCTGCAGCTCGACTACATCACGGAAATGGCGAAACTCAATGTCCATTATCGCAAGCACTGATGCGCTCATTTCAAGCGGTTTCGCGCCGATCAGCCTGAAGGCCCTGAACGGTAAGGCCGCCATGTTGGAGCGGCTGGACAACAAATACGTCGTCGACGGCACGGTGTTGATGCAGGCCGCCGGCGATTTCGCAGACGTCTTCGATATGCTGGAAATCGATGGTCGGCGCGCCTTCACCTACGAGACCTGCTATTTCGACGATGTCGAGCGCCGGAGCTACTTCGACCACCATCAAGGCAGGCGGCAGCGGGCCAAGATACGCATCCGCCGCTATGTCGAGGCCGGGCTCTGCTTTCTCGAAGTGAAGCTCAAGGACAAGCGCGGGGTCACGATCAAGAAGCGCCTCGACCGCGATCCCGAGGGCTTCGGCGTGCTTGACGATGTGGCCTTGGCCTTCATCGACAAGGTCTACCGTGCCCAGTACGGCCAGGCCTTTCCGCATCTGTTGTCACGCGTTCTCGACATGCGATACCGCCGCATGACGCTGGTGGCGCGGCAGGGTGGCGAGCGCATGACCATCGACAGCGGGCTCGAGTTCTTCGCTGGTGGCGTGCGACACGCTGTCGATCCCAGCCGGTTCATCCTCGAGACCAAGTCGGCCAATGGCAACGGCGTTGCCGATGGCATCCTGAGGGCACTACACCAGCATCCGACCAAGCGCTGCTCGAAATACTGCGTCGCCACAGCGCTGCTCAACCCCGGAACCAAGCACAACCGCTTCCTGCCGGCGCTGCGCAAGCTCGGCGGAGCTCCCTCACGTCCCGTCCTTCTCCAGCCAAGTTTCCAATAGGAGCGAAAGAGATGATGAAGTACCTCACGGCGGCGCTGCTCGGCGCTTCGACATTCGCGCTCGACGCGCCCGCCATGACACAGCCGCTCGACCTTGCCGTCCTGGACAGCAAACCCGTGCCGGCGATAGGCCCCGGCGGGCAGTCGATCAACGAACTGTCTGGCCTTGCCTGGGACGCCGACGAAAAGCTGCTTTATGCCGTGTCCGACGACGGCGTCCTGCACCATTTCAGCATTGAGGTCGGCGATGGCAAGATCGTCGCGCTTGAGCCCGTCCTTTCGGTGTCGCTCAACACCGGCGCAACGCCGGCAACCGTGAATGCCGAGGGTCTTGCCGCTGTTAACGGCGACAACCGCAAGGCAGGCGACACCGAACTTCTGGTCGCTTTCGAGGACGGACCGGCCATCCACCGCTTGCGGTCTGACGGCGCCTCGCTCGGAGCCGTGCAACTGCCCGAGGCGCTGGCCGATCCGGCCAGATACAACGAGCCGAACAGCAGGTTGGAAGCAGTTGCCGTGACAGCCGGGCAAGGCATCGTCACCGCGCCCGAAGAAGCGATGATGGGTGAACCCGGCGACACCCATACTATCCATGGCCTCGACGGCAAAAGCTGGAGCTTCGCCACCTTCCAGCCCAAGCGCAGCAACCTCAAGGCCATAGAGCCCATGCCCGACGGTCGGCTACTGCTGCTTGAACGCACACGCGAGCAGAAGGGCGGGCCGAGTGTTGGCCGGCTAAGGGTGCTTGATCCCAAGACGTGCGGCGGCGACGCGCCATGCGCCGTTGAAAATCTCGATCCCGGATCGAGCCCGCTGCTGAACGACAATTTCGAGGGCATGGCCAGCCTGGGCGGAGGCCTCTATCTGCTGGTCACCGACAAGACCAGGAAGGAGGCGCCGGGCATGTTCGTCCTCGTGTCGGTCAAGCCTCGGCCCTGAGTTCTGCGCAAATCCCTGCGAGGCTTGACGGTGACCGGCCAATTTGCCGGTCGCCGTCCGGTGTTTTGTCCGATTGGGCAGTCCGCACGACTCTGGTTGGGCGTGCTCCGAAAAAACCATCGCACGGCGCTGATCCTGCCCGTTTGGGCAGTGCCGGTCGCTCGTTTGCGACCTGCTGCGTAAAATTTCCGACAGTCGGCAAACTGGCAAAAGACGAGCCATTTCAACGGCATTGCGCCTCTCGCAGTCTGCCCTGTGCGACATGTGCGCACATAGGTCGCTTGACAGGAAATTAACTTTGCCGGACATTCCTCAGGGGAAATTAATTTCCCGCACAATGAAGCCGAAAACGGCCATCCGGAGGAGGAAATGGAAGCAACTCTCGTTCATCAAAACGCGGAGCCGGGCTACGACCAGCGCATCGAAAAGATGCATAGCCGCGACCGCGCCGGCCTTGTAGCCTTTATCGTGGTGCTTTGGTGCACCATGCTGTTCGCGCTCTTCAGCGTCTGGTCATACATCTCCGTCCCGGCCATCGGCATCATCCTGGCAGTTGCCTGCGGCCTCGTGCTTGCCTTCAACACGGCTGCGATCTTCGCCATGCTGCGTCACTACCACGAAGACAAGCACTTCATTTACGGCCTCGACCTCAAGCATCTCGACGAGATGCGCCAGCGTAAGCGCTAAGGGGCAGCAACATGGCTTACCAACCTCCAAAACAGAGCCTCGCAGGCCAGGTCTTCGACGTCATCACGCTTCTGGTGCTTACAGTCGGCGCGCTCTACATCCCCCTCTATATGGGGCTCGCCGGCGCCGCCAAGGTGCCAAACCCGATCGCCAACCCGACGTGGGAAGCGCTCGGCCAGAACGCCACCGAACAACAGCAATGGGCAGCCCTCGGCATCACCGACCCGGCTGCCGCCAATGACATCATCACCGCCCGCTTCGACTACAGTTTCAGCTGGGGCGCGCTGATCGTCATGGCAGTGCTGGTCATCGGCTACTTCGTCATGGTGGTCCGCCTTTCCGACCGCGAATACCGCGAAGTCATCGAAGAACGCTTCGGCAAGAAGCGGTAGGAGGCGACAATGGATTTCTGGAACGTTCTTGAATACGCCGCCTGGGCCCTGTCGGCGGTGTTCGGCCTGCTGATGCTCGCCGACCTGGTCCGCATCGATACCACCTACGACAACGAGCTTCTGACCTCCTCGCGCGAAGGCGAGATCGAGGCCACGGCCGAACGCCATTCGATCTGAAGGGGAACGGCAATGGCAAACGTGACTTCAACCGCGCCGGAGGGCGAACGCCTCCAGCTGCTGCGCGTGCTGGGCCCCGCCCATGTGTGGGCGCTCGGCGTCGGCATCGTGCTTGTCGGCGAATATATGGGCTGGAACTTCTCCGTTGGCAAAGGCGGCATGATCGCCGGCCTCGTCGCCTGCTGGGTCGCCGGCCTGCTCTACACCTGCGTCGCCATGATCGACTCCGAGGTGACCTCTACTGTCGCCGCGGCCGGCGGCCAGTACGCCCAGGCCAAGCACATCGTCGGCCCGCTCATGGCCTTCAATGTCGGCCTCTTCCTCGTCATGGCCTACACCATGCTGGAAGCGGCCAACGCCATCACCGTCGGCTTCCTGCTCGACACGGTGGCCGGCATGCAGGGCCATTCGGGCCTCAACCAGCAGCCCTTCATCATCCTCGCCATTATGTTCCTGGCGTGGCTCAACTATCGCGGCGTTCTGGCGACGCTGACCTTCAACCTGGTCATTACGGCAATCGCCTTCGTCGCCATCATCACGCTGTTCGTATCGGTGCAGTTCGGCGCCTCGGCCGTGCCGCTCGATTTCTCGGCCATCACGTCCGATCCGCTGCCTTACGGCTGGGTCGGCATCGTGGCGGCGCTGCATTTCGGCCTGTGGTATTACCTTGGCATCGAAGGCACCTGCCAGGCGGCCGAGGAAGTGCGCTCGCCCGCCCGCTCGCTGCCCTACGGCACCATGGCCGGCATCATGACGCTGCTGATTGCGGCGACCATGACCTGGTATGTCTGCTCGGGCCTCGTGCCGTGGGAGTATCTCGGCCAGGCCGGCACGCCGCTGTTCGACGCGGCGCGTGTCACCGGCAGCACCGGGCTGATGGTCCTGCTCTTCGTCGGCACGACCTTTGCCACGCTGGCCTCGGCCAATGGCTGCATCAACGACGCGTCGCGCGCCTGGTTCTCGATGGGTCGCGACCGTTATCTGCCGAGCTGGTTCGGTGCCGTGCATCCGGTCTACCGCACGCCCTATCGTGCCATCGTCTTCCTGGTGCCGATCGCGCTGATTTTCGCGCTCGGTGCACCGCTCGACCAGGTCGTGACCTTCTCGATCCTGTCGGGCCTGCTCGGCTACACCTTCATGACCTTCAACATGGTGATGTTCCGGAACAAGTGGCCGCTCGACACGATCAAGCGCGGCTATGTGCATCCGCTGCATCCGCTGCCGACGATCGTGCTGCTCGTTCTGTGCTCGACCGCCTATTTCGCCGTGTTCCTTGGCTATGGCACGCAGCTCAGCGCCATGATGTGCTTCTACATCGTCGCCTCGCTCTGGTTCCACTTCCGGCGCTATCAGTTCGTGCGCCGCGGTGACCAGTTCACCATGCCCTGGCCCAAGCCGCTGGGTTACTGACAACAACAAAGACGGCGGCGCATCCTGCGCCGCCGTTGTGCTTTTGGGCGCCCTGATGATCACCACGCTCGCCTTCTCAGCTTTTGTCACCGCATCGCTCGCCTGGATGGGCGTTCGCGCCATCGGCGACCATCGTGCCGCCCTTGCGCAGCGCGAGGGGTTGCTCAACGAAGCGGCGACGCTTCTTCAAGGTGCCCGCATCGGCCTGTCGTCGGACCGGTTTCCGGTGCTGACCGGACGGCTCCAAGACGGCAGGCAGGCGAAGGTCGAACTCATCGCCGACACCATGGTGACGCGGCGGCTGCCGCAGCTGTGGCTGCGGGTGACGATCAGCGAAAAGACCGAATGCGCGCGTCCGACCATCGGCGCGCTGGCCCGCCCGACAGGCGCCGAATATTACTCGCTCGTCCATGACATGCCGGTGTGGATGACGCCGCCTGACACCAATGCTTCACTGCTGATGCGCGGCGATGGCAGTGCCACATCCGGGCAGGCGGCACAGGTCGCAACGCTTTTCCGTTCGCTGTTTACCGACCCCGAGGTCAAGGAGGCGGTGATCACGCCACGCGGCACGCGTCTCATCCGCCAGGCCGCACAGGGCGACCGTGGCTCGCATATGCTGCTGCGCCAGGCGCGTTTCCCGCTGACGGCGATCCCTTCTGGACTGGTGCGCCAGGCGCTGAAGGAGGCGGAGGCCCTGAGCATGGTACTGGCCGAAGACGAGCTGGTCAGTCCGGTCTACGAGGCCGCGTGAGGACAATAATGGCCAAGCCGATCAATCCCTATCTGGTGCTGGCGCTGGCGATCGTGCTGCCGGGCGCTGGACATGTGGCGGTGCGCGACCCCAAGCGCGGACTCGCCTTCGCCTTCTTCGTTCTGTTCTTCGCCATGGTCACCTACATGACGACGACGCCCGAGACCTCGTTCATTGGGCGTCATGCCGGCGGGCTGTTCGTCTGGGCGCTGTCGATACCCGATGCCTATCGCCGGGCACGAATGCAGTCGGTCGTCGCCAGGCGGGCCTGATCTCCCTGTCGGCAATAAAAGAGGGCGGGCTGCCCTGCGTGCAACCCGCCCCAACAGAGGCCTGTTTGAGTTCGCTGGTCAGGCGGCGGTCTGGGAAATCACGCCGCGGCGGATCTGGTCTTCCTCGATGGACTCGAAGAGTGCGCGGAAGTTGCCTTCGCCGAAGCCCTCGTCGCCCTTGCGCTGGATGAACTCGAAGAAGATCGGGCCGATGACGGTCTTGGAGAAGATCTGCAGCAGGATCTTGGTCATGCCGCCGTCGACCACGCCTTCGCCGTCGATCAGGATGCCGTGCTTCTTCATCTTGTCGAGCGGTTCGTCATGGCCGTGCACGCGGCTGCGCGACATCTCGTAATAGGTGTCGGGCGGGCCGGGCATGAACTTCAGGCCCTTTTCGGCGATCCTGTCGGTGGCGGCATAGATGTCATCGCTACCGACGGCGATGTGCTGGATGCCTTCGCCCTTGTACTTCCTGAGATATTCCTCGATCTGACTGGTGTCGTCCTTGGACTCGTTCAGCGGGATGCGAATCTTGCCGCAGGGCGAGGTGATGGCGCGGCTGACGAGGCCGGTGATGCGGCCGTCGATGTTGAAGAAGTGAATCTGCTTGAAGCCGAACAGCTCGCGGTAGAAATCCCACCACTTGTCCATGTTGCCGCGATAGACATTGTGGGTCAGGTGGTCGAGGAAATAGAAGCCGACGCCCTGGGGCTTGGGGTCGCGCGCGCCGATCCATTCGAAATCGGCATCATAGGCCGAGCCCTTGGTGCCGTACTTGTCGACGAAGTAGAGCAGCGAGCCGCCGATGCCGACGATGGCCGGCACGTCGAGCGCCTTGTCGGCGCCGGTGTAGGGCACGGCGCCCTTCGACACCGCGTGGTCGAATGCGTGCTTGGCGTCGACCACCCGCCACGCCATCGAGGCAGCGCAAGGGCCATGCTCGTCGACGAAGCGCATGGCGTGACTGCCCGGCTCGGCGTTGACGATGTAGTTGATGTCGCCCTGGCGCCAGACGGTGATCTTCTTAGTCTTGTGGCGCGCGACCGGCTGGTAGCCCATGCGCGTGAAAAGCTCTTCCAGCTTCTCGGGCTCGGGATGCGCGAACTCGACGAACTCGAAGCCGTCGGTGCCGGCGGGGTTGTCGGCGCTGATCCTGGCCGGCGGCGCATCGTGCGGGAACGGACCCATGGAAATTCCTCCTCTGAAAACTGGTAGCGCATATTGTGCTCCCGATTTCATGCAATGTGCTTGCATTTTGGGCTCTCATGGGTCGATCTATGCGTGAAACGTGCATGGATGAGGAGTATGGTGCAATGAATGCGGCGCTCGACCAATTCGACCTCAAGATCCTGCGCGAGCTTCAGCGCGACGGACGGCTGACAAACAACGAACTGTCGGAAAAGATCGCGCTGTCGGCGTCGCAATGCTCGCGCCGCCGCGCCCGGCTGGAGGCCGAGGGCTTCATCCGCGGCTATCAGGCCATGCTCGACCGCGAACGGCTCGGGCTCGATCTTCTGGTGGTGATTTCGGTGACGCTCGCCACCCACAACCGCGACAACGCCCAGCGTTTCGCTCGGCTGGTCAACGATCTGCCCGAGGTGCTCGAGGCCTATTCGCTGACCGGCGAGATGGATTACTACATCAAGGTCGTGGTGCGCGGGCTGTCGGATCTGTCGCGCTTCGTCAACGAGGTTCTGTTGCCGCACGATTCCGTGCAGCACGTGAAGACCGCGATCGTGCTGACGACGTTGAAGCAGTTCGGGCCGCTGCCGATCGGGTAGGGGCGTAGATGTTTTAGCCGGCGTCTGGGTCAGTCCTGTGCCGGTCCGAGCGCGAGTTCTGGACGGTTTTGGTGTTCGCAGTCGCCATGCCGTGACACCAAAGAGACCAGAGGCGGGGTGGAGATGGTTGTACCCCTGTCCTGATTGTAAGGGTGACAGCCTACCCGGCCTATCGCTGCAGCTTTGGCCTTGCCAACAGCGCCCGCTCGACATCCGCCAGCCCCGCCTCGATGCGCTCGATGGCGCCCGCGCCGAGCGCCTTTTCAAGGGTCGCTTGGTAACTGTGGGCCAGGTCGGCGATCTCGCGATAGGCCTTGAGACCAGCAGCCGTCAGTTCCAGATGCTCGACACGGCGGTCGGTTTCGTTCTCGCTGCGCTTCAGCCAGCGGCGTTCCTCCAGCGCTGCCACCGCACGGCTGACCTTGGTCTTGTGCATGTTGGAATGGGCGCCGATCTCGGTCGCGGTCATGCGGCCGACGCTGCCGAGCGCCGCGAGCGCGCGCCATTCGGGTCGCGTCATCTGGAAACGCTGCTTGTATTCCCTGGAAAAGCTCAGGCTGATCAACTCGGCCGCCCGGTTCAGCCGGTAGGGCAGAAAACTTTCCAGGTCGAACGCGTCCGCCATCTCAAGCCTTTGATAGTTACAAAATCAATGGTTACACTTGCAACCATCTCGACGTTCTCACGTCCGCCAGGGAGGTGCAAGACATGCTGGACAAAGCCGCCAAACAAGCGTCGCTCGCGACTGCCGCCGGATACATGCCAGGCTTCGGCAACGACTTCGAGACCGAGGCACTGCCAGGTGCGCTGCCGCAGGGCCAGAACAGCCCGCAGAAGTGCAATTACGGCCTTTATGCCGAGCAGCTGTCGGGCTCTCCCTTCACCGCGCCGCGCGGCACCAACGAGCGCTCCTGGCTTTACCGCATCCGCCCGAGCGTGCGCCACACCAAGCGCTTCTCCAATGCCAGCTACCCGCACTGGAAGACCGCGCCTTGCCTCGACGATCATTCGCTGCCGCTCGGCCAGCTGCGCTGGAACCCACTGCCGGAGCCCGCGGGGAAAAACAGTTTCATCGAGGGCATCCGCACCATGACGACGGCGGGCGATGCGATGACCCAGGTCGGTATGGCGGCGCATGCCTACATCTTCAACGATGACATGGTCGACGACTATTTCTTCAACGCCGACGGCGAGCTGATGATCGTGCCGCAAGTGGGCACGATCCGCATCTTCACCGAAATGGGTGTCATCGACGTCGAGCCGTCGGAGATCTGCCTGGTGCCGCGCGGCATGATGTTCAAGGTTTCGCGCTTGGGCGATGCTGCCTTCCATCGCGGCTATATCTGCGAAAACTACGGCGCCAAGTTCACGCTGCCGGATCGCGGGCCGATTGGTGCGAATTGCCTGGCCAACCCGCGCGATTTCAAGACACCGGTTGCCGCCTACGAAGACAAGGAGACGCCGTGCCGCGTGCACGTCAAATGGTGCGGCAAGTTTTATGTCACCGAGATCGGCCATTCGCCGCTCGACGTCGTTGCCTGGCACGGCAACTATGCCCCGTTCAAATATGACCTCAGGACCTTCTCGCCTGTCGGCGCAATCCTGTTCGATCATCCGGATCCGTCGATCTTCACGGTGCTGACGGCGCCGACCGAAGAAGCTGGCACGGCCAATGTCGACTTCGTCATCTTCCCACCGCGCTGGCTGGTGGCTGAACACAGCTTCCGGCCGCCCTGGTATCATCGCAACATCATGAGTGAGTTCATGGGCCTGATCCACGGCCAGTATGACGCCAAGGAAGAGGGGTTCGTGCCGGGCGGCATGAGCCTGCACAACATGATGCTGCCGCATGGACCTGATGCGATGGGCTTCGAGAAGGCCTCGAACGGCGAGCTCAAGCCGGTCAAGCTCGATCACACCATGGCCTTCATGTTCGAGACGCGTTTCCCCCAGCAACTGACGAAGTTCGCCGCTGAACTGGAGACGCTTCAGGACAACTACATCGATTGCTGGGACGGGCTCGAGCGCAAGTTCGACGGCACGCCCGGTATCAAGTGAAGCATCAAGTGAGGACGTAAATGAAGCTCGCTACGCTGAAGGACTCCACCCGCGATGGCCGCCTGGTCGTTGTCTCTAGGGATCTGACCCGGTGCTCTGAGGTCGGCCATATTGCTCGGACGCTGCAGGCAGCGCTTGACGACTGGACCCATGTCGGCCCGCGCCTCGCCAATGTCGCCGAGGGCATCGAAACCGGTTCACAGCCGACCATGCGTTTCCATGAGCACGATGCAGCCTCGCCCTTGCCGCGCGCCTATCAGTGGGCCGACGGCTCAGCCTATGTGAACCATGTCGAGTTGGTTCGGAAGGCGCGGGGCGCGGAGATGCCCGAGAGCTTCTGGACCGATCCCTTGATGTATCAGGGCGGCTCGGATTCGTTCCTAGGCCCGCGCGACCCTGTCGTCATGGCCGACGAGGCCTGGGGCATCGACCTCGAAGGCGAGGTGGCGGTCATCGTCGATGACGTGCCGATGGGCGCCAGCCGCGACGAGGCTCATGCCGCCATCCGCCTGATCCTGCTGGTCAACGACGTGTCGCTGCGCGGCCTGATTCCGGCCGAACTCGCCAAGGGTTTCGGCTTCTTCCAGTCCAAACCCTCGACTGCATTCTCGCCCGTTGCGGTGTCGCCCGACGAGCTTGGCGAGGCCTGGTACGGGGGCAAGCTGCATCTGCCGCTGCTGGTTTCGCTCAACGGCCAGCCGTTCGGACGGGCCGACGCCGGCGTCGACATGACTTTCGATTTCGCAACGCTCGTCGCGCATGCGGCGAAGACCCGACCGCTGGTCGCCGGCACGATCATTGGCTCGGGCACGGTGTCCAACAAGCTTGACGGTGGCCCCGGCAAGGCGATTTCCGAGGGTGGGGCGGGCTATTCCTGCATCGCCGAAATCCGGACCATCGAGACCATCCAGCACGGTCAGCCGACGACGCCGTTCCTGAAGTTCGGCGACCAGGTCCGTATCGAGATGCACGACCGCTCGGGGCACTCGATCTTCGGGGCCATCGAGCAGACCGTCGAGAAATACGAGAAGGCGTGAGCCATCATGAGCGAGACCGTCCTGTTCGATTATTGGCGTTCGTCGGCGAGTTATCGCGTGCGCATCGCCCTCAACATGCTGGGGCAGGATTTTCGGCCCGTGTCGGTCGACCTGCTGGCGAAGAGCCAGAAATCATCGGAGCATCTGGCACGCAATCCGCAAGGGCTGGTGCCGGTGCTCGACATCGACGGCCACGCCTTCACCCAGTCGCTGGCGATCATCGAATATCTCGACGAAACCCGTCATGCCGGCTTCCTGCCGTCCGATCCGCTCGGCCGCCAGCGCGTGCGCCAGCTCGCCTATGCGATCGCCATGGAAATCCACCCAGTCTGCAACACCGGTGTGATCGCCGAACTGATGCGGCTCGCGCCTGACCCCGAGGCGGCGCGCGATGCCTGGATGCAGAAGTTCATCGGCGACGGCATGGCCGCCTTCGAAAGGCTGCTCGACAACCCGACGACTGGCACGTTCTGCCACGGCGATGTGCCAGGCATGGCAGACTTCTGCCTTGTGCCGCAGGTCTACAACGCCCGGCGCTGGAACGTCGACATTTCGGGCCTGAGGCGGGTGCTGGAGATATCGGCGCGATGCGAGGCGCTCGAGGCGTTTGCAAAGGCGCATCCGGATAGGGTCAAGGGCTGAGGGCGGCTGGTTGCGAGACTACCCCCACCCCTAATCCCTCCCCATCAGCGAGAGGGGGATTTTGGGACCGTGCCGCGCTCAGTCTCCCAAAAACAGATTGAAGCCATCCAGAAAGGGCAGTTCGCTGCCGAGTTGTTTGCGCATCCAGTATGGCGCAGACCGGATTCCCTCCCCTTTGTGGGGAGGGGCTAGAGGTGGGGTGTTGTCGAGCTGCAGCTACCTCGCCCGCCAGGCCTGCGTTCGCTTGATCAGTACCTTTGACAGGAACAGGTGGATCAGTCGGGCTGCGATGTTGGTGTAGAAGATCATCATCGCCATGGCTGCGGCCGGGGCCACGTCACCGGCGTCGTCCATGTTGAGCACCGCCACCGAGGCCAGCATCGTGTCTTTCGAATAGAGGAACACCACCGCCGACACCGTCGTCATGGCGTTGACGAACAGGTAGATCGAGATGTCGAGGATGGCAGGCAGGCAGACCGGCACGGTGACGCGAGCAAACAGCTTGTAGAAGGGCTGCTTGAGCGAGGCCGCAACCGGCTCGAACTCCTGGTCGATCTGCTTGAGTGCTGTCAGAGCGGTCAGGTGCCCCACCGTGTAGAAGTGGGTGATCGTGCACACGACCAGGATGGTCATGGTGCCGTAGAGCGCGTGCAGCGGGTTGGCGGGGTCGTTGAAGAAGAAGATGTAGGCAAGGCCCAGCACCATGCCCGGCACGGCCATTGGCAGCATGGCTAGGAACTGGAACGCCGTGCGGCCGCTGCTGAATCCGTCGGTTTTTTCGACCATGTAGGCGCCGACGAAGATGATGACCGTGCCGATGATTGCCGTCAGCGCCGCCAACCGGATCGAGTTGTAATAGGAACCCCAGCCGCCGCCGTCCATGCGATCGAAGGCGAAGTGCTTGAAGCCGAGGCTGAGATCGTAGGGCCAGAGCTTGACCAGTGCGGCGAACTGGCTGGTGGCCATGATGCCGAGGATGAAGACGGCGATCAGCGAGCACCAGGCGAGACACAGCGCGTCGAAGCCACTGTTAGCCTTGGGTTGATAGGGCACCGAACGCGCCGACAGCAGCGCCACCTGCTTCTTCGTCACCATGCGGTCGACGATGAAGGCGGCGATTGCCGGCACGAGCAGGATGACCGAGACGACCGCACCCATCTCGAAATTCTGCTGGCCGATGACCTGCTTGTAGATGTCGACGGCCAGCACATTGTATTGGCCGCCGATGACCTTGGGCAGGCCGAAATCGGTGATGACGAGGGTGAAGACGACGAAGGCTGCCGAGATCAGGCCGTAGCGCGCGCCGGGAATGGTGACCGTCCAGAAGGTGCGCCAACGGCTGGCGCGTAGCGACGCGGCGGCCTCGTAATGGCGCTGGTCGGAGATGGCCAAAGCCGTCGAGATGATGATCATCGCATGCGGGAAGGCAAAGAAGATCGAGCCGACGACGATGCCGAGCGGGCCGTAGATCGAGGCCCCCATCAACAGGTCCTTGAGCATGCCCTGATTGCCGAACAGATAGATCAGCGCGATGCCGGGCAAGAGCGACGGCACCAGGATAGGCACCATGGCGACGAGCTTAAACGCATCCTTGAAGCGCATGCAGCTGCGGTTCAGCGCATAGGCGAAGCCGAAAGCAAGGCCAACGGTGATGATCGTGCTGACGAGCGCGATGAAGACCGAGTTTTCGATCGAGCGGAACAGCGTCGGCGTCGAGAAGTAGGCGGCATAGTTTTCGAGCCCCAGCGCCCGCGACGGTCGCAGCATCACGCGGCGGAAATCGTTGGAGGTGAGCTCCTGCCATTCCGTGCCGGACTGCGGCTTGAGGCCGACCAGATAGGTTGCATCCGATGTGGTGCCGCGGATCTTGTACTTCACCGGGCTGCGGAAGCTGAAGTCGGGAAAGAAGCTCGTCGCCTGCAAGCGCCCGTCCGAGTTGGTGGCGAGCTTGGCCAGTGGCACCGCGTTGAGCTTCTCATTCAGCGCAGCAGCCGTGATGGGTTCGCCCCAATTGCCGTCCTTGTCGCTGACCTGGAACTCGAACCTGGCGAGGTCGAAGCTGTAGGTCGAGAATGACTTCGACAGCATGATGGCGAGCGGGGCTGCCAGCGCAACCACCAGATAGAGCGCGATCACGACCATCAGGCCGCGCTTGATCAGCTGGTCGCTGTCGAGCCTCAGCTTGAGCGTGCGGCCGACCGGCAGGGCGGTGTCGATTGCCATCGCCATGTCAGGCGCCCCTGGGATAGATCAGCAGCCGCTCGGCCGGCAGCTCGACGGTCAGCACCCCACCCTGCGCCAGCGACAGGCGCCGCGCGGCGTTGATGGAGAAGTCGGCGATCAGCGTTTCGTTGCCGAGCGCATGACCGTGCAGCCGCGTGCGCCAGAACGAACCCAGGAACTCCATCTCGCTGATGGTGACGTCGATCGCGTTGGCGGCGGCACCGTTGGCGAGAGAGCCGGCGGCATGGGGAATGACGTCCTCGGGCCGGATCGCCGCGATGACGGGCGCGCCGTCGTCGAAGCCGTTCTGCGCGCAGCTGAAAGTGGCAGCGCCGAAGCCGACGGCGCCCCTGGCTGCCTTGGCCTCGAATTTGTTGGCCTCGCCGATGAAGTCGGCGACGAACAGCGTCGCCGGATGGCGATAGATTTCGGTCGGAGTGCCGATCTGCTCGATGACGCCGTGGTTCATCACCACGATGCGGTCGGCCATCGACAGCGCCTCTTCCTGGTCGTGAGTAACCATGACGGTGGTGACGCCGAGCTTGCGCTGCAGCTCCTTGATCTCATGGCGCAGATGCGTGCGCACCTTGGCGTCGAGCGCCGACAGCGGCTCGTCGAGCAAAAGCAGGCCGGGCGAAATGGCAATGGCGCGGGCAAGCGCGATGCGCTGCTGCTGACCGCCGGAAAGCTGGGCCGGGTATTTATTGCCCTGGTGGGGAAGGCCGACAAGCTTGAGCAGTTCGGCCACCCGCTGTTCGATCTCGGCACGCGGGCGCTTGGTGTTTTCGAGACCGAAGGCGATATTCTTGGCGATCGTCAGGTTGGGGAACAGCGCATAGGACTGGAAGACGATGCCATAGTCGCGCTGCGACGGCGGCAGGGTGGAGACGTCGCGTCCGCCCTGATGGATCGAGCCGCGCGTCTGCAGGTCCAGGCCGGCGATGGCACGCAAAAGAGTTGTCTTGCCGCAGCCCGACGGGCCAAGGAAGCAGATGAACTCGCCCTCGCTGATGTCGAGCGAAATGTCCTTCAGCGCATGGAATTCGCCGAAGGCTTTCCAGACGTTTGCGATCTTGAGATAGGCTGGCTGCTTCAGGCTGGCGGCGGTCATGGCGCTCACTTCAGTCGGAATTCGCGGCTGCCCGGCGAGGGTTTCGTGTCTCATCGTAACCATCCGGCTTGGGGGCAAGGATACGGGCGCGGCACAAGGCGGCGCCCGTCTGTCGAGGTGGCGAAAGATCAGCTCTTCGGCTCGGACTTCGAGTCGTAGCGCTTGGTCCATTCCTCAAGGATGGCGTTGCGGTGGTTGGCCGCCCATTCGAAGTCGTTCTTGATCATCCTGGCTTCGATGTCGGCGGGCAGGTGCGGCACCGGCTTGGCGACACCGGGCATGGCGACAACCGCATAGCCGACATTGTACATCTCGTTGGCCTTCTTGGAGACCGACCAGTCGAGCAGCGTCTTTGCGGCTTCTTCCTTGGACGTGCCGGCGACGATCGCGGACGCTTCCATGTCCCAGCCGATGCCTTCCTCGGGGATGATGATGTCGATGGGCGCGCCTTCGGCCTTCGACTTGGCGGCGCGGAACTCGAAGGAGATGCCGATCACCGTCTCGCCGGCGGCCGCCATCTTGCAGGGCTTGGAGCCGGAATGGGTGTAGGCGGCGACGTTCTGGTGCAGGCCGTCCATATAGGCCCAGCCATCCTTCTCGCCGAACAGCTGCAGCCAGCTCGACACGTCGAGATATCCGGTGCCCGACGACGCCGGGTTCGGCATCACCACATGGCCCTTGTATTCAGGCTTGGCGAGGTCCTTCCAGCTTTTCGGCGCGGTCAGGCCGAGCTTCTGGCCTTCGACGGTGTTGAAGCAGATCGAGGCGGCCCAGGCATCCATGCCGACCCAGCTCGGCGGGCTGTCGCTGTCGACGAAATTGGGCTTCAGCTGGTCGGCGCCCTTGGGCGCATAGGCCTCCAGCATGCCCTCGGACTTGAGAACCAGAAGCGAGGTCGCGGCAAGACCCCAGACCACGTCGGCCTGCGGATTGTCCTTCTCGGCGAGCAGCTTGGCGGTGATGACGCCGGTGGAGTCGCGGATGAAGTTCAGCTTGATGTCGGGGTGGTCCTGGTTGAACGTCTCGGCATAACGCTTGAGGTCTTCAGCCTCGATCGCCGTGTAGACCGTAAGCTCCGTCTCCGCCCAGGCCGCCGATGACATTAGCATCGTAGCGAGGGCGGCAAGCGCGAAGGATTTCTTCTGGTTCATTGAAATGAGCTCCCATTTGAATCGCTTAGGCACGTTCTGATTGGGAGAGGTCTTGCCGGGTCGCGTGTTGCGCTTGTACCCGTTTGTGCCTCGTCCATGGTCGATAGTGGGAACGAGGGGTCAATAAGTAAAATCTATTCTTTTTATGATCTGGTAGGCTGAGCTTATGCGATGCACAGGGTTGCGACAGGCATGTGACAAGGCTGCCGCTTGTTTGTGCAGCAGCGCAAAATCCACGACAAAGATGAGATAGCAGATCTGGAACTCAGCCGGAGAAGGCGAGCGCGATGACCCCGCAGGCGACGATGACAGCCGAGACGATTCGGGCTCGCCAGGGTCTTTCGCCGAAAATGAACAGGCCGATGAGGGCGGCGATGATGACGCTCGATTCACGCACGGCGGAGACCGCGCCCAGAGGCGCGATGGTCTTGGCGTAGATGACGAGACCATAGGCCGAGACGGCACCCAGGCCGCCGATGAGGCCGAGCCCGACCGTGCGCAGATCGATGGTGTGGGTCTTCCCGCGCCGGCGGAACAGCACGAACAGCGTCACCGGGAATTCGAGCAGGAACAACCAACCCATATAGCCGAACGGGCTGTCGGAGAGGCGCACGCCGATGCCGTCGATAACCGAATAGGAAGCGATCAGCACGCCGTTGAGCGCGGCGGCACCGACTGCCCTTGGATCGGCATGCGCCGCACCGCGCTGGAAGGCAAGGAAGGCGATGCCGAAAGTGATCGCACCGAGCCCGGCCCAGCCGAGCGGCGGCAGTGTTTCGCCGATCATCACATAGGCGCCGAAGGCCACCAGCGCCGGAGCCAGTCCACGCGCGATGGGATAGACCTGGCTAAGATCGCCCAGCCGGTAGGATTGGAACAGGAAGACGTAATAGCCGTAGTGAATGACGGTCGACAGGAAGATGTAGATCCAACTCGCATGCGATGGCGGCGTGGCGAAGAATACCAGCACAAGCCCAAGCGTGGCATGGGTGGCGGACACCGCCGCCAGGACGACGGCGCGGTCAGTTGCCGCCTTGACGACCGCATTCCAGCTCGCATGCAGGAAGGCTGCCACCAGCACGATGGTAAGGGCGAAGCCGGACATGGTTCAGGCTTTCGGCGACGTCAGGGGAAGCGGCGGGATGGGCAGCGTTCCGGTCGAATGCGACCGGGCAATAGGCAACAGCATTTCCCCTCCAAGCAAATGAGGGAGCGCATGCGCTCCCTCATCCACACTCATCTGATTTGCCGGCTCAAGACAAGGCTCAGGCCCGCAGCAAAGAGAAGGTCTTGACGTTGGTGAAGCTTTTCATCGCTTCGATGACACCTTCCTTGTAGCCATTGCCCGAGTCCTTGATCCCGCCAAATGGCGACATCTCGATGCGATATCCCGGGACTTCTCAGATATTCACCGTGCCGACCTGCAGGTCGGCGATGCATGTCTGCATGCGGCGGAAATCGTTGGTGCAGACAGCTGAGGAGAGGCCGAAGGCGGTGGAGTTGGACGGCGAGATCAGCTCGTCGTCATTGTCCGGGGCGCGCATGATCGGGCCATCGCGAGATCGGGTGCCTTGGCGAGGTCGTCGTCGGACAGGTGGATGGGGATGATCAGCGGATCATTGCCGCCGAGGTCCAGCACATGGCGCTTCTAGCCGGCGGTGCGGGTGTGCTGGCGGCGTCGATAAGCGGCGGGCGACCCGTGCCCTACCGCAGTTTGCGATCCCTGGCTCGCGCTGCCAGCAGCACGAACGACACAGCCAATATCGAGGCCAGGAAGATCGAGCCCGACAGGGCATAGATCGTCGGCGAGGCGCCTGAGTTCATCTTGCCGAACATCGCCAATGGCAGCGTGTTCTGCCGCCCGACCAGATAGAAGGCCCGGCCGAATTCGTTCAGCGACAGGAGGAATGAAAAGATGAAGGCGGCCACCAGGCCCGGCTTGATCAGTGGCAATGTCACGTCGACCAACTGGCGCCACCAGGAGGCGCCGAGGTCGGACGCGGCAAGCAGGTAAGAACGCCTGACGGCTGCCATACTTGTGAGGATGACGGTGAAGGCGAATGGCAGCGCCCATAACAGGTGGCTCGCCGCAACCGTGCCCCAGAACGGCTTCAGTCCGATGCGTCCGAATATGACTGAAAGCGACAGGCCCTGGATGATCCCTGGAACGAACATCGGCAACAGCACGAACATGAACCAGCGCGAGCGCCATTTGCCGAGGTCCATGTAGGCAAGGGCCGACAACAGCGCGAGACCGGTTGCCACCAGCGCGGTGATGGTCGCGACCAGGAGGGATTCCTGCAATGCACTGATGAGGGTGCGTTCCTTGGCGAGCGCGAAATACCAGGTCAGGCTGATGTCGGACAGCGGCGGCAGGGCGGGCTGCAGCGCCGGATTGAACGACACCGCCACCAGATAGAGCGGCGGCAGATAGATGATCGCCAGCCCTATCGCTGTCATCAGCCAGATGGCCGCCTTCAGCGGGCGGCTTTCGAAACCGGCTACCATGTGAACCCCTCGAACAGGCTGGTCAGCTTGAACAGTCGGTTGCCGATGAAAATCAGTCCGAACAGGATGATCAGCACCAGGGTCGAGATCGCGAAGGCCAGCGGGAAGTTCACAACCCGCATGACGTCGTTGATCATCACCGAGATCATCGATGCGGCAGCGCCGCCGAGCATCTGCACTTCCGTGGCCGACCCTGCCGCCATGACGAAGACGAAGAGGAATCCGGCAAATATGCCGGCTTGGGTGAGTGGCAGCAGGACAGAGCGGAAGGTTCGCCAGAAGCCGGCGCCGAGATCCTGGCTGGCGGCGAGCAGCGATGGCTCGACGCGTTGCATCGACAGGATCAGCGGAAAGATGACGAATGGCAGGTATGAGGCGACGAGGCCGACATTGACGGCAAAATTGGAGAACAGGAGCCAGTCGAGCGGCTGGTCGACAATCCCGAGATCCAACAGCCAGCCATTGATCAGGCCGTTGCGGCCGAGCACCAGCCGCCAGGAAAAGGCGCGGATCATGTATGAGGTGAAGAATGGGATGGTGAACAGCGCCATGAGCAGCAGTGCCATGCGCCTGCTTGCCAGAAAATGCACTGCCATCGCGGCGGGATAGCCGATGATGACGCATATCGCGGCGGTCAGGAACGCCTTGCCCAGCGATCCGACGATGACGCTCCAGCGCCCGGCCTCGAGTATCGCTTCATAACCAGCCAGACTGAACTCCGGCCTGATCCAGTAGGTTGCGGGGTCCCAGGTCCAGAAACTCCAGACGAGGATGACGATCAGAGGCACGAAACCCAGCAGCAGCACGACGAGTGCGGTGGGGAGTGCGAGTAGCAGGCCGGGCGATTTCATCTGGGTTCCAGAAAAAAGGCGGGGGAGCGCGAACCGCTCCGCCGCTGTTGGTCGCAATCAGGCGTTACGCAGCTTCTGCCACCATTCTTCGTAGAGCTGGAAATTGTCCGGGCGCGTGTTCTGCCAGGCGACCTTGCCGCTGAACTTGGCCTTGACGTGCTCGGCCAGTGCCTTGACCTTTGTCGGGTCGAACTGGCTCGCATTTGCCTCGGCGTAAGCAACATTGCGATCGCTCGGCACGACGTAGCCCCGCTGTTCGCCAAGCGTGCAGCCATAGAAGCCGTCGAGCAGCCAATTGGCGAACTTGTGGGCGTCGTCGCCAAGGCCGCGGTCGACCGCACCCTTGAGCAGAACCAAGTTGTTGCCCCAGCCTTCGTAGCCTTCGACGGGCGCTGCGTACTCGACCTGCAGACCGCGCTTGCGACCTTCGTAGACGATGGGCTCCCACCCCGTCATGGCCAGCACCTCGCCATCGCCGACAAGCTGCACGCCTTGCTCCCAGCCGCTCCAGAAGGTGCGGAACTGGCCATCCTTCTTGTGCTTGATGAGGAACTCCATCACCAGGCCAAGCTCGTCCGCGGTCAAGTTGCCCGGATTGCCGATCTTCTGGTTCTCCGTCTCTTTCAGGTACATGGCTGCAAAGACGGCGCTGTTGATCCAGGCGTCTTCCATTGCCACCTGGCCCTTCAGCTTCGGATCGAAGATGACGCCGTAGCTGTCGACCTTGCCGAGCTTGTCGGGGCGATAGATGATCGAGTCGGCGTTGATGACGGCCGGCAGGCCGTACTGCTTTCCGTCATGATGCAGGTAGGGGATGTCTTTCGCCCACTGCCAGACGTTTTCGTAGTTGGGGATCTTCGACAGGTCCCAAGGAACGATCGCGCCCTGGACTGCGAGTTCCTTCTCGGCGCCGCCCTGCAGGCCACCGATATCGAAGAGGTCGTTTGCGTTGCCGGCGACCAGTCGCGCAACGGCTGGGCCGGGGTCGTTGCCATTGTCGGTGAAGGCAACGTTCAGGCCCGCGTCGTCGGCTGCCCGCGACCAGGCGTCGCCGACGTCGAGCGTGCCGGTCGCCCAGAATGCCAGATCGCCCGCGGCCAGCGCCGACATCGGCCGAAACACGGATCCGGCAGCCAATGCCGCGCCTCCGGCCCCGAGCGTCTTGAGCAATTGACGACGGCTGATGTTGCTCGACATCGCGTCGCTCAGAGAATTTATGTTATTTGTCATCGCGTTACCCCTTCTTTTTATGAAAATTTTCTCAGGATGATCAGGTGTCACGGTTCGCCGCAGTTCAGGATGCGGGCACGGGCACCAAGGCGCCTCCGGCGAATTCGAGTCGTACCGGATTGCCTGGTTCGGGCCAGGCCTCGGCGAACTCGACCGGGATCTCGGCGTCGAGCTTCTGGCCATCGCCAAGCTCCAGATAGAAGTCGAAGAACCGGCCGCGAAACTGGCGTCCAGCCACGGTCGCAGCAAGTGAGCTACCGGGCGCTGCATGCACGTTCGCGAGCGAAATGCGGTCGGGACGAACCGCCAGGAGTCCCATTTCCCCGACGTCGCGAGCGCCTGGCAGAACCAGCCGCTCACCGGCTATGACGGCGACAGTGTCGCCGCCGCTGCGTTCGAGCCTTTCGGGCTTGAGGACGCGTTCCATGCCAACGAAGCGTGCGACGAAATCATTGGCGGGAGTGGCAAAGAAGTCGGCCGGCCGTCCCACCTGTTCGAGCCTGCCCTTGTGCATGATCGCCATGCGGTCGCTGAGGCTCAGCGCTTCGTCCTGATTGTGGGTGACCAGCACGAAGGTCGAACCGGTTCGCTGGTGCAGCCTGCCGAATTCATCGCGCATCTGCTGGCGCAGTCTTTCGTCGAGCCCGGTCAAGGGTTCGTCGAGAAGCAGGATGCCCGGCTCCATGACGAGCGCGCGTGCCAGAGCGACCCGCTGCCGTTGCCCGCCAGAGAGCAGATTGACGTTGCGCTGGGCAAATCCTGCCAGATCGACCAGCGCAAGCGTGCTGTCTACGCGCTTCTTGCGTTCAGCGGCGGCCACACCCTTCACCTTCAACCCATAGGCGACGTTGTCGCCCACGGTCATGTGGGGGAACAAAGCGAGGTCCTGGAAGACGGTGTTTGAAGGGCGGCGGTTGGCCGGCAGGTCGGTGACGTCCTGCCCATCAAACAAGACACGGCCGGTGGTGGGGCGATCAAAACCCCCGATCAGTTTCAGCAGCGTGCTTTTTCCCGAACCCGACGAGCCGAGTAAGGTGAAGAATTCGCCGGCCTCGATCTTGAGACCCACGCGCTCCAGGGCTTTGACCGTGCCAAAGGTCCTGGTTACGTCGTCAATTCCAATCGAGATGGCCATGGGCTAGCGGACCTCTTCGGTGATGACCATGATGCCCCGGTCGGTGACCTCCAGGACTTGCCCTGCATGCACGAGCGTTGTCGTGGTGGGCTCCTCGACAAGCAGCGGGCCACTCAGGCGCTCACCGCAGGGCAGGCCGTTACGATCATAGACAGCGCACAATTTCCAGCCGCCATCGTTGCCGAAATAGACTTTGCGTTCGCCTTTTCGTGCCTTGGCGACAGTGCGGCCGTCATTGTCGATCGGCGGGCAGTCGATGACGTTGCCGGCGATCTCGGCCTGAAGATGCAGGTTCGTCACCTCGATGCGTGCATCGGGCAGGCGGAACGAATAGGCGGTCTCGTGAGCAGTGTGAAAAGCCTCGGCGAAATCGACGAGTTGCATCGACGGTGTGAACCGGGTCGATACGCTGTGCTCCTGTCCGTGATAGCGCATTTCCACGGTGTAGCTGAAGGTGACACCGTCCGTGCTGTCGCGGTCGAAATAGGACAGCGCTTCGCCTTCCATGTCGGCGAAGAGTTTGGCCAGTTCGTCGAGTGACGAGGCGACGAGCGGCGAAAACCACGTCTTGCGAATGTCCGCGCGGGGATGCGCGGCCAGCATGCCCCAGGCCGAGAAGATGCCTGAATGCGGTGGGATGATGATCGATTTGGCGTTGAGTTCGCGACCGAGGCGAGCCGCCAACATCGGCCCGGCGCCCCCACTGACGACCAGAGCAAGATCGCGTGGGTCGTGACCGCGCTGGACGGTAACCAGCTTCAGTGCGTTGATCATGTTGGACTCGGCAACGTCGATGATAGCCTGGGCGACGTCGTCCACCGATAGGCCGAGTGGTCCGGCCAGCCTGGCGATTGCCTGCTGCGCGAGTTCGACGTCGAGGGTCATGGCGCCTTCGGCGAATGCGGCAGGGTCGAGTAGCCCGATGGCCACTTTGGCATCAGTGACAGTCGGCTCGGTTCCACCTAATCCGTAGCAGGCGGGTCCGGGCGCAGAGCCGGCACTTTTCGGGCCGACCCGCAGACCGCCGGCGGCGTCGATCCAGGCGATCGAGCCTCCGCCCGAGCCTATCTCGACGATGTCGACCACCGGCACCTGGACCGGGTAGCCGGGGAAGGTACGGGCCCATTCGAGCTTGTATTCGGCATCGAGATTGGGCTTGCCGTCGCGGATGAGCGTGCATTTTGCCGTGGTGCCGCCAACGTCGAGATAAAGCACATCCCTTTCGCCGAGGATCGCACCGATCCTTGCTGCGCCAGCCGCGCCGCCCGAAGGGCCGGATTCGACGAGGGTCAGCGGACTGGCGACGGCTTGCGAGAACGTTGCGACCCCGCCATTCGACAGCATGGCATAATAGGCCGAATACACGCCCTTGGCGGCAAGCGCCTTTTCCAGATTGGCGAAGTAGCGCTGGATAATCGGCTGCACATAAGCGTTGAGGGCAACCGTGTTGGTGCGCTCATACTCGCGCCATTGCCGCGAGATCTCGTAGCTGGCACAGACGGTGACATCAGGCAGCAGGTCGCGCAACAGCTCGGCGCAGCGCTTCTCATGATCCGGATGAGCGTAGCTGTGCAGAAAGATGACCGCTACGGCCTCAACTCCCTCGTCAAGGAACAGGCGTGCAGCCTCGCGCACGTCGTCTTCATTGAGCGGTTCGATGACCCGTCCGTCCGCGCCAACCCGTTCGCGGACCTCGGTCCGCAGCTTCCTGGGGATGAACGGTTCGGGGCTGTGGAACTGGAGATTGTAGAGATCCGGGCGGTTGCCTCGGCCGATCTCGAGCACGTCGCGGAACCCGGCTGTGGTGACGAGCGCGGTCCTGACGCCCTTGCGTTCGGTGATCGCGTTGATCACCGTCGTTCCGCCATGGGCGAAGAACCGGACCTTGTCCGTGTCCAGGCCGCTGGCACTCTCTGCGCGGTCGATCACGTCGAGCACGCCGATCGACTGGTCCTGCGGAGTGGTCAGGCTCTTTGAGGTGAAGACCTTGCCCGTCTTCTCGTCATATCCGACGAGATCGGTGAAGGTGCCGCCGACATCGGTTGCAAGTCTGATCATTTCGTCGCCGTGCCCCGGTGGTTGTATTCCGATGCCGCACGCTCTGCGCTGATGTAGCCTGAGCGGATGTCCTCGGCGATCGCGTCCCTGCTTCGCATCGCTGGATCGCCCCAGCCGCCGCCACCGCCGGTGGCGATGCGCAGCAGATCGCCCTTGACGACGCGGCGGTGAGACAGGCGGCCATAGGTGACGGTGTTCGCTGCCTTCTTGTCGACGACATCGAGCCGGTTGAGACTGCCGTCACCGCCGCCGTCCATGCCCCAGGGTGGCGTCCGCGAGCGGCCGAAGCCGCTGTGGACGTCGGCCTCTCCGGACAGAATCTCGTATTCACGCACGACCCCGAAGCCGCCACGCCACTGGCCTGCGCCGGCCCCGCCTTCGACATTGAGCGCGTAGCGCCGGACGTGGAGCGGAAACTTGGCTTCGATCAACTCGACCGAGTAGTTGTAGGTATCTCCGTCGGTCAGGGCGATGACCGCGCTTGCGCCGTCGCGACCGGGCGCGCCGCCCCAGCCGCCATGCTGTGGCTCGATGTGGATGAATTCCTCGCCGTCGGCAGTCCGGCCATTGATGTAGGTGACGCAGAGGCTGGAGTAGGAGCCGGCGGAGAAACGTTCAGGCATCAACGGTGCGAGGGCCTTCCACACGAGTTCGGAGGCATGGACCGAGCCTTCGTAGTACCAACCTGTCGGCGAGGGCTTCTGTGCCGTGAACACCGTTCCGTCGGGAGCGATCACCGAGAGTGGCCGGAACCATCCTTCGTTGGATGGCTCCTGCGGTGCCACCAGCGCCTTGAAAATGGTCTTCACGGCTGAACTGAGCGCCCCACGCGCGCAGTTGATAGGCCCTGCCGCGGCAGGTGGGCAGCCGGTGAAATCCACTTCCATGCGGCCACCCGCGATCCGGATGGCGACCTTCACTTCGATGGGATCGGTGGAAATGCCATCGCCGTCGATGATGTCGGTCGCCTCGTAAATGCCATCCGGCAGTGCCGCAATGACGTTTTGACTGCGCCGCTCGCTGACGTCGAGGAGATGATCAAATGCGTCCTGAACGGTAGCCGCGCCGTATTTCTCGACCATCTCCAGGATGCGGCGCTCGGCAATGCGCACCGTGGCAAGCTGCGCATTGAGGTCGCCCAGCGCGACTTCCGGCAGACGGACATTCTCGCTGATGATGCGGACAATATCAGGCAACAGCTTGTCGTCGCGCGCAATGCGGACGCAAGGCAGGCGAAGGCCTTCCTGGAACACCGAATTGGCGTCCGGAGGCAGGCTGCCGGGCACCGCGCCGCCGACGTCCAGCCAGTGAGCGACATTGATGGCAAATGCGATGATGCGGCCTTCGGCAAAGATCGGGCGCATGATGGCCAGATCGCAGGAATGCGTGCCTCCGGCATAGGGATCGTTTGTGACCAGTACGTCGCCTGGCGCCATGTCGTCGGCGAACCTCTCGACGAGGCTGCGAACCTGGGTGGCGAATGTACCGGTGAACAATGTGATGCCATTGGTCTGGGCAATCAGGTCGCAGTCGCGGGTGCAGATGCCGCAAGCGAAATCCAGAACCTCGTAGATGACGGGGCTCATGCTGGTCCGCGCCATCACGATGCCCATCTCGTCGACCATCGACAGTAGCTTGCCCTGGATGATCTCCTGGGTCACGGGATCGACGGCTCGCACTTGCTGCTCCATTCCGCACCTTTATGACTGCAGCGCCTATCTGCTGCCCAGACGGAAAGGTTGCATCGTGGAAGAAACTTGCCTACCCGACCAATCGGGTGGGCTGCCTGGTTAAGGCCCCACCCGAAATGATGGTTAGGCTAATAGTCCTAGCTCCCGCGCGACAGAGATGGCCGAGGTGCGCGAATGGACATTGAGCTTAGAGAAGACATTTCGGACGTGAAACTTCACCGTGTTTTCGCTGACGTCCATGTGCCGGGCTATCTCCTTGTTGGAGAAGCCGCCGCATATCAATGAGACGACCTTCAGTTCCTGCTGGGTCAGCGTATGCGGGGCGCTTGCGGGATCGGGCGCCGTTTCGGATGTGCCTTGTCCCGGAGCGGACGCATCTGCCGGTGCAAATATCTGGCCGACGCGCCGGGCGATCAGGCTGTCAGGGCCGGCCTCCTGCGCGCGGTGGCGCAGCAGGGCGAGCATTTCGGGACCCTCTTCGAAAAACGCCGCGCGGTAGGTTGCGCTGGGCAGGGTCAGCAGGATTTCGTCAAGCACGGAGGCGGTTCGCTCTGCCTTACCTGCCTTTATGCCAGCCAGCAGCGCCAGCAGGCGCATCCGGAGCATTCGAGGCACGCTGAAGGGACGCTCCTGCGCCACCTCCAGGCGTTGCAACATGTCCAGTGCGCGTTCCGTCTGTCCTTCCTGTATCCAGACCCGTACCCACAGCGTGGCCGGTACCTCGCCGCGCAGCCGGAATGAAAGCCGGTTGCGCTCGACGTCGAACGCCGTTTCCGGGCCGAGATCGAAACGGTCGGCAAAACGCTTGGCGCCCTGAATGTCGCCAAAGTGGATGATCGCACGCATTTGTTCGCGTGCGACCAGCCTTTGCAGGCGAGGAAAACCACGGCGCTGTGCGGTGCGCCTTGCCTGTTCGAGCACGGCGTCGACGCCGTCGAAATCGTTGCGGACTGTCCGTGCGCGAATGCGGGACAGATAGGCTGCCGCCAAAAGGTCGAACCAACAGTCGTTCTTTTCCAGATGCGGTAGCGACCATTCCAGGATGCGCTCAGCGCCATCATGTAGGCCACGCTCCGACAGGGTCTCGGCCAGCAGGACCTGGGCGATCGCGTCGAGGTCGCAACCCTTGCCGATGGCGTTCTGCGCGTCGCTAGCCAGGCGCTCGTAGGCCGCACTCGCGCCTTCCATGTCGCCGCGAAAGAACTGTGCCTGTCCAACATGGGCGTAGAGGTGCATCGCCCCGAAAAGCGCTCCTGCCTGGGTAAAGGACTGGATCGCCAGGTTACCGTGGCGCTCGGCGCGATCGAATTCGCTGCGTTCCAGGTATTGGAAGCACAGCAGGTTGTAGGTCAGCGCGCGCTGTACCGGCTCCGTCAGCTCGAGCAGCGTCAGGTCGCGCTCGAGTAGCGACAGGTCGAGGGCTTCGATGCGGTCGTCCCGGTACAGCGCCATGAGTGCGCCGATCAGGCGAATTTCGTTGACCAGGACACTGTCGGAGCGGTCAATTTTTCGATTTACGAGCTCGAAGTAATGACTTGCCAGCGTCAGGTTGCCACCTTTGGCAGCCGCGACGGCCAGTCCGAGAAAACTGCGTGGGAACTTAGCGGCTTCCGCCTCCGGCAAAACCGCTGCAAGTGCATGAAACTGCTGGAGCAGTCCGCGAGCACCGGCATAGACCTGCCGCCACCCTCCGGCATTTTCGGAAAGTTCTCCGGCAAGGCGGAAGTCTTCCGCATGCAAAGCGTGGCGAATGGCACTGGCCCAGTCACGGCGCGCCGCATACCAGTGTGCGGCACTGCGCCTGATCTGGTTGATATCCAGCCCGCGCAGGCGGGCTTCATGCATCAGGTATTCCTGGAACACCGCATGCAGCTTGAATTGCTTGTGTCCATCGTCCAACGCTTCGATCGGCAGGCCGCCGACGGCGATATCGGACGTCAGTTCTGCGGCCGCCGATGGATTGACAACTGCGCTCGCCAACTCGGCGCTGAAATAGGGCAGGGCCGCAACGCCGACCAGTGCCGATTGCATGGGGGCTGAGAGCGACGAAAACACCTGTTCGGACAGATAGCGCGCCATGTCGAGCTGGGTACCGCTGAACTCCAACAGGTCCCTATCGGTCACGGCCCCGTCACGCAGCAGCACGCGAGCCAGCTGCAGCGCCACGGCCCAGCCCTCTGTCTTGCGGACCAGTGCCTCGATCTGTGCTTTGTCGAGCTTGACCCCGGCCATGGCCAGCAGGTTCTGGGCTTCCCCGGCCGTGAAGCGCAAGTCGGCGGCCTTCAGATAGGTAAGCTGGCCATTCAGCTGCATAGCCGAAATCGCCAATCTCGGCTCCGACCTCGAGATGATCAGCAGCCTCAGGTTTCGTGCCTGTGGCGAAAACAACAGCCGCGCCAGCGTCGCGTCGTTTTCCTCGCTCTGGGCGAAATGATAGTCGTCGAGGAACAGGTATAGCGGACGGCGCAGCCGTTGCAGCTGGGTCAGGATGACCCCCAGAACATGCTGCTGCGACAGGTTGGAAAAATCCTGAGCAGCCGCTGGGACAATGTGGGCCGCCGTGAGAACGCCGAGCAGTCCGAGCAGGAAATGGGTGCCGTCGCGATCGTCGCCATCGAGCGCAGCCCAAGCGGTCTGATGGCCTTGTTTGCGCAGGTCCTTGTAACGCTGGTTCATCAAGGAGGACTTGCCGAAACCGGCCGGCGCAACGACCAGTGTAAGGCGACGGTCGCCGGCATCATCGAGCAGCCTCAGCGCGCGGACGCGCCTGACCTGCGCCATGCGCGCATCGGCGCCACCTTCAGAGATGTGTTCGGGCGACAACGCCACCATTCCTGCCAGGATCCAGCATCAACCAACGTTGCCGTTATGATGCGTGGTGGCGAAAATGTACACCTTGCGGCGTCAAGGCCGTGAAGTGCCGATTTGCGTTGGCGCCCCTGCAGCCAAAGCTCATTGCGGCGCTGATATGTCTGAAACCTCCGTCGGCCCAATGCAGGCGAAAGGTCAGAACTGGCGAAGAGGTTTCAACTCAGCGAAGGATGATCAAGAACCAGATGACGATATCAATGCAGCCGCCGAAAATCCGCAGTCGCGCCGGACACTGTCTGCGGCGGGAGCTGTCAATCAGCACCGGGCATCTAGTCCAAACAGCGAATATCTTGTAGGGCGGCCGCCTGTGGCTGCACCGACGGCCGCGTTCTAAGCTACCACGGCAAAGAGAAGGTCTTGACGTTGGTGAAGCTTTTCATCGCTTCGATGACGCCTTCCTTGTAGCCGTTGCCCGAGTCCTTGATCCCGCCAAATGGCGACATCTCGATGCGATATCCCGGGACTTCCCAGATATTCACCGTGCCGACCTGCAGGCCGGCGATGTATTTCTGCATGCGGCGGAAATCGTTGGTGCAGACGCCCGAGGAAAGGCCAAAGGCGGTGGAATTGGACAGCGCGATCAGCTCGTCGTCATTGTCGGGCGCGCGCACGATCGGGATAACAGGGCCGAAGGTCTCTTCCATGACCAGTTCCGACTTGTGCGGCACGCGGTCGACGACGATCGGTGGCAACAGAGCGCCCCTGCGGCCGGGATCGTAGAGCACCTCCGCTCCTTGCTCGGCCGCCATGTAGACCCTGCTTTCGAACAAAACGGCGGCCTTTTCGTGCACAACGGTGCCAAGATCCATCGATCTGTCCATCGGGTCGCCGAATTTGAGCTTCTTCGCCCGTTCGAGCACCATCGGCACGAAGCGGTCGGCGACACTTTCCTGGCACAGGATGCGCTTCACCGCCGTGCAGCGCTGGCCGGAGTTCTTGGTGGCACCAGCCACCGCAAGGTCGGCCGCCTTGGCGAGGTCGGCGTCGGACAGGTCGTTGAGGATGATCAGCGGGTCGTTGCCGCCGAGCTCCAGCACCTGACGCTTGTAGCCGGCGGTGCGGGCGATCAGCTTGCCGACCGGCACGCCGCCGGTAAAGGTGATCAGCTCGATGTTGTCGTTGGTGATCATCTCGGCGCCGATGTCGGCGGGCATGCCGGTCACGACCGACAGCATCTCCGGCGGCAGACCGGCTTCGTAAAGGATATCGGCGAGGATAAGCGCCGTCATCGGCGTCAGTTCCGTCGGCTTCACCACCACGCAATTGTTGGTGGCAATCGCCGGCGCCACCTTGTGCGCCACCATGTTGAGCGGGTGGTTGAACGGCGTGATCGCCGAGATCGCCCTGAGCGGCTCGCGGGTGGTGAAGATTTTCCGTGCCTTTCCATGGGGGGTCAGGTCGCAGGAAAAGATCTGGCCGTCGTCCTGGATGCACATCTGCGCCGACAGCGTGAACACATCATAGGCGCGGCCGACCTCATAGAGGGAGTCGGCCTTGGAGATGCCGAGTTCCAGCGTGATGACATCGGAAATCTCTTCCTTGCGCGCGGCAAGTGCCTCCGCCGTACGGAACAGGATCTGCTGGCGCTCGTAGCGTGTCAGCTTCGGCTTGTAGTTGGCCGCGATCTCGAAGGCCTGGCGGGCGTGCTCGGCCCGCCCCGCCGGCACCGTGCCGATCACCGCATTGGTGTAGGGGTAGTGGACGTTGACGACGCCATCGGCATCGACTTTGCGTCCGGCGATGCGCATCGGCTCGTGGCGCACCTTGAACGTTGTTTCAGCCTTGACCATCCTTGGTCCTCCCTCAGGCCTGCGCTGCGGCAAGCGCGGCATAATAGAACGCATCGAAGTTGCGCAGAACCGGCTCGTTGGGCAGCGTCTCAAGCTTGCGATTGACGATGAACGGCACCGCCTGCTCGGTCAGGCCGCCATGCGAACGGAGCGGCTCGTTCAATGCGGCGAGGTCGTGGCGGTGCTCGCTGGTGCCGATGGTCTTGTTCTCCGATGACACCAGCACGATGTCGCCGATGCGGTCGGACGGCAGCTCGAAGCGCTCGCAGGCGGTGGCGTTGTCGATGACGACGTCGATGCCCTCGATGGCGGCCAGGCGCTTCATGATATCGACATGGTCGGCACCCTCCGGCAGGTAGGCCGTGGCGAACGAGCCGAGCGCGCCGTGATGAACGACATATGGATCGGTGATCGGCAGGATGACGCGGGCTGTATCCTTGCCAAGCCATTCGTCGAGCAGGTCCTGGACGTAGACGACGTCAGGGGTGCCGTCGGCCTTGTGCTTGGGCTTCATGCCATGGTCGGCGGTGATCACGATGGCCGCACCCAAGGCATCGAGTTCGCCGAGATACTTGTCGAACATCTCGTAGAAGGCGTTGGCCTGCGGCACACCCGGAGCATATTTGTGCTGCACATAGTCGGTCGTGGTCAGGTACATCACATCGGGCTTGAATTCCTTGAGCAGCTTGACGCCGGCGGCAAACACGAACTCCGACAACTCGGCCGAATAGACCTCAGGCACTGGCTTGCCGAGCCAGGCGGACGCGTTGTCCATGCCGTGCTCTGCCTTGGTCGAGACATCGGACTTCTCCGAAGAGAAGCAGATGGCGCGGCCTTCGTCGAACTTCAGGCCACTGCCG
This sequence comes from Aminobacter sp. MET-1, assembly GCF_026521175.1. Classification (NCBI taxonomy): domain Bacteria; kingdom Pseudomonadati; phylum Pseudomonadota; class Alphaproteobacteria; order Hyphomicrobiales; family Phyllobacteriaceae; genus Aminobacter; species Aminobacter sp. MET-1. The sequence continues at coordinate 45,028 of NZ_JAMSHL010000021.1, forward strand.
AGCAGGGCGCGCAGCTTGTCCTTGGCGGTGACCACGGCGACGCGGGCGCCGGCGTTGTAGAAGGCCTGGAAGACGGTCGGCGCGCGCAGGAAGCGCGGATCGTTCATCATCACTTCCTTGCCGGTCTCACGCTCGTAGAGATAGTTGCCGCAGATGCCGTGCACGGCGGGCGGACGGCCGGTGGCGATCGACAGATTGTTGGGGTTGGTGAAGCTCGGGATGACCGAGTGAGCGGTGCGCTCGGTGCCCTTGGCGCGGATCTTCACCAAATTCGGCATCAGGCCTGCCTTGATCGCCTCGTCGAGATAAGCCGGCTCGCAGCCGTCGAGGCAAATCGCAATCGCCGGCACGCGCGGCCACGCATAAGTACGGCCGTTGGCGCTGACGTTGATCGTGGTCATCTTGTTCATGGGAGAAAGGTCCTTTGTAATCTTCTTGTCGTCAGGCGGCGAGCTTGGCGCGCTCGGCGATGGCGGCGGCGGGGGGAGCAGCGGTGTCGACGCCCATTTCGCGCAGCGACTGGCCGGCGGCCTCGACCACCTTGCGCATGACGTGTTCGTCCATCCGCCCGATGCAGCCGACGCGGAAACTCTCCACCACGGTCAGCTTGCCCGGATAGATGATGAAACCTTTTTCCTTCATCAGTTCGTAGAAGCGGTCGAAGGCGAAGTCCGGGTGGGCTGGGCAGAAGAAGGTGACGATGATCGGGGACAGCCAGCGGTCCTTGAGCAGCGTTTCGAAGCCGAGTTCGCGCATGCCCGCCACCATCACGTCGCGGTTGCGGGTGTAACGCGCCCCTCGGCCGGCGACGCCGCCCTCGGCCTCGTGCTGGCGCAGCGCCTCGAGGAAGGCCGCGACGACATGCGTCGGCGGCGTGTAGCGCCACTGGCCGGTCTTGTTCATGTGCGCCCACTGGGCATGCACGTCGAGGCTGAGCGAATGGCTGCGGCCTTTGGCGGCTTCGAGTTCGCTCTTGCGGGCGATGATGAAGCCGAAGCCGGGCACACCCTCGATGCATTTGTTGGCCGACGAGACCATCGCTTCGTAGCGGATTTCGCTGACGTTGAGCGGGATGGCGCCGAAGGCGCTCATCGAGTCGACCAGGAACTTGCGGCCCTTGGCATAGACGGTCTCGGAGATCTCGGCGACCGGGTTGAGGATGCCGGAGCTGGTCTCGCAGTGAACCAGGATGACGTGGGTGATGGTGGGGTCGGCGTCGAGGGCGGCAGCAACCTCGTCGCCGCGCGGCGGCATGTAGTCGCCCTTGTCGATGGCGACATGGTCGCGGCCGAGATAGCCGAGCGTCTGGACGATGCGCTGGCCATAAGCGCCGTTTACCAGCACCAGCACCTTGCCGTCACGCGGTACGAACGAGCCGAGCATCGCCTCGACGGCAAAGCTGCCCGAGCCCTGCATCGGCACGCAGTCGAATTCATCGTTGGCGTCGCCAAGCATGGCGAGCAACCGCTGGCGCATCTCCGCCGTCATCGCCCGGAAGTCGCCGTCCCACGAGCCCCAGTCACGCAGCATCGCCTGCTTGACGGCATAGGAGGTGGTCAGCGGCCCGGGAGTGAGCAGGTAGGGCTCGCCCAATGCAGGAGCAGGGAAGGGGGCTTGAGCCGCAAGCTTATGTTCGGACAGCATTTTCGTCTCCTCGCCGTCATCCTGATATTGCCTATGGTTCACCTTGGAATCCCCTAATCCATATGTACAATCGTTATTTCGTATCCAATGATAAGTTTGAATGATGATGCGTTGATGACGTCACGAAATCCGCTCAGGCTGTCTTCGCAAGCCGGCTTTCAAGCAGATCGCCGCTCTGGGTCAGGATCGGGTAGGCGACCGAGACCAGCAGCGAGTTGAACTCCTTCAGCGCGCGCACCACTTCGAGATGGATGTCACTGGTCTCGATGCTTTGCACGGTACCCGACTGCAGGCGCTTGAGGTGACGTTCGTGGCTGTTGCGCTCGAGCTTGCGCATGCGCTCCTTCTCGACCACGAGCTGGCGCGCCGCTTCGAGATCGCTCGACACCAGCACGTTCATGGCGATCTGCATGTTGGCCAGTACCCGGTCGTGCAGCGCTGTCAGCTCCGACCAGCCTTCTCTTGAGAAGCTCAGCCTCTTGTCGCTCTTCTCCTCCGCCAGAACCAGCAGGTTCTTGGCGATGATGTCGCCGGCATGTTCGAGATTGATGGCAAGGTCGGTCAGTTCGATGCCGCGCCGCGCCTCATCCTGGCTCATCGTGCCGCGATTGACCTCGGCGATGTAGAGCTTGATGTCGGTGTGGGCGCGGTTGACCTCCTCGTCGAGCTGGCGCAACTGCGCCACGCGCGCCTTGTCGCCGCTGTCGAACAGCTCCATGACCGGCCGCAACATGATTTCCACCGTCTCGGCCATGCGCAGAACCTCGCGCGTGGCGCTGGCAAGTGCCACGCTGGGCATCTTGATGACTGTCCGGTCGAGCGCGCTAGCTCGACGCGACATCAGGTCGAACGCCTGCTCGCCCGCCGGTGCATCCGGCAGGATCAGCCGCGCCAGCCGCTCCATTGCCGTCGTGAAGGGCAGGCAGGCGACCAGCAAGGCGAGGTTGAAGGCGAGGTGCATGTTGACGACCTGGCGTGCGGCCGTCGTGCCGAACCAGGAGATGGGCAGGGTGGCTGCCTGCAGGCCAATCAGGATGACCACCGCTGCAGTCGCGCGGAAGATCAGGTTGCCCAGAGGAATGCGCCTTGCCTCGATTGCCTGGCCGCGTGTCAGCCCGACGGCGACCAGTCCGGCGCCGAGATTGACGCCAAGGATCATCGGCAGCGCCACCTCCGCCGGCAGCACGCCCTGGGCTGCCATCGACATGAACAGTAGCACTGAGGCGACGCTGGAGTGGATCAGCCATGTGAACAGGGCTGCAGCGCCGAAAGCCGTCACCGGATCGCCGCGCAGATAATCGATCGCCATCGGCAGCAGCGGGCTGTGACGCATCGGCGCGGTCGCTTCGCCGACCATGCGCAGCGAGATCAGGATGAAGGCGATGCCGAGCAGGGTGCGTCCGGTCTGCTTGACGATACGGGCCTCGACCTTGAGGAACATCGTTGCACCGGCAAAGAGCAGCAGCGGCACCAGCCAGCTGAGATCGAAGGACAGCGCCTGCACCACCAGTGCGGAGCCGACATCGGCGCCCAGCATGACGGCGAGCCCGCCCGAAACGCTCATCACGCCTGTGGCAGCGAAACCCGCTGCGAGCACGGCGACGGCGGTGGCGCTCTGCAACATGATGGCGAGCACGGTGCCGGCGGCCGCCGCGCGCACCCGGCCCCTGGTCGCGCCACGCAGCGCCTCGCGCAGCAATGCGCCATGCGCGCGCTCGACGCCGGTGCGCACCATTCGCACGGCCCACAGCAGAAGCATGATGGCGCCCGCCAGCTGCAGCAGGATGTACAGAAGATGCATGGCCATCGCCTCCCAGCGCGCGGCGCGCAAGGGTGGCGCCTGCCTTATCCTCGGCATGACAAGCCATAAATCAAATCGTTAGTTTCGATATTTCTATCGCTTGAATTTATTGCTACTCTGACCTGTCGTCAGGAAGCAGGCATGCGGTACGTACAGCTCAGGGCTTTTCATTATGTCGCGGTGTGTGGCGGCTTTTCGCGCGCCGCCGAGATGCTGTTCCTGACCCAGCCGGCAATTTCCGATCAGGTGCGCAAACTCGAGGAAGAGTACGACGTGCTCCTGTTCAACCGCCACAAGAAGCAGGTGACGCCGACGGCTGCGGGCCAGCAGCTGCTCGAAATCACCCACCGCATGTTCGACACCGAGCAGCAAGCGCTGGAGCTTCTGTCGGAATCGCGCGCGCTGCGCTCGGGCACGCTGCGCATCGTCGCCGACGCCGCCCACCACCTGCTGCACATTCTCGGCCAGTTCCGCCAGAAGTATCCGGGCATCCAGGTGTCGGTACGCGCCGGTAACACAGAGACGGTCATCTCCAGCCTCTACAGTTACGAAGCCGACATTGGCGTGCTCGGCGAAATTCCGACAGGCCGAGACTTCGAGATCGTCAAGCTCAACTCGACGCCAATCGTCGCCTTCGTCTCGACCGGCCATCCTCTGGCCTCTGCCAAGTCGCTGTCGCTGCACGAGCTGTCGCTGCTGCCGCTGGTCATGCGCGAGCGCGGGTCGAAGACCCGTGCCAAGCTGGAAGACCTCGCCACCAAGGAGGGATTCGAGTTCAAGCCGGCGATCGAGGCGGAGGGGCGTGAGGCGGTGCGCGAGATCGTGGCGTCGGGTGCGGGTGTAGGCTTCGTCTCGGCTGCCGAATTCGGCCAGGACGCCCGGCTGGTGCAGATCCCGATCGCCGCACCTGAAATGCTGATGGACGAGGCGCTGATCTGCCTGCGCGAGCGCAGCGGCGGCAAGCTTGTCCGGGTCTTCCTCGACATCGCCAGGTCGATGGCTGCGGGGTGAGGCCAGGCCTACCTGCTCATGTCGGCCAGGGCATCGCGCATTGCCGAACTGGTGATACCGAACATGCCGCCATAGGGGATGTTTAGGTCGATGATGACGAACATGACGCTGGCGACGGCGACGACGCCGACGGCCAGCACGATGGCGCCAAGCGCGCGACGGGGTATCTGAAGCCCGAAGCTGAAGAACACCAGCGCCAGCCAGAAGCTGACGATGCTGCTGAACGAGCCGCGGGACACCCCGGCCGAATCTTCGATTACCGCCCAACGGCTTTCCTGGACCAGGGTAAAGTCGGTACGGCATCTCGCGGCCATGTTGATGTGCAGGGCATCTGTCGGCGCCAGCCCGTCGACCATCAGGCCAACCTCGTTCATGAGCGCCTTCAATCCCTGATCCTCGCCTGTCGCGGCAATCCTGCGGATATCGGGCATTCCGTCGACGACGGGCGCCGGCTCGTTCGTCCAGGTGCTGCCGACGACGGCTGCGGTGTACTGGCGAAGCATCAGTCGTGCCGGATCCATCTCGGTGCCGAAATTGCGCAGGCACTGGTCGAGCCGCGCCAGCCTGGCGGCATAGAGCGACCGATCCTTGTTGGCTGCGTCGAAGGCCTGCTTCGCGGTCGACAGTTGCAGGCTCAGAACCAGCGCAGTGAAAGTGACGAGCAGGCCCGTCACCAGGCGCAGCGCATCCATGTTGCCTTGCGACAGGTGATCCTCATGCAACCGCACGCGCAGCAGCACGCCGCCAAGGGCAGCGACGATGAACAGTATCAGGAACCCGAACCCGTAGAAGATGTCCATGGGCTTTGATGCCGTGGGATCGACCGTCAGTTGCGGCGAAGGCTAGCGCAGGCTTCCGGATGGTACAATGCTGATGCCGTCCCTGCCGGGCGGGACATTTTGGCTTGCGAGGCGCCTATGCTATATCTGCGCTCCTGGGAATGGGGGATCCCGTGTCCGGCCAGTTGTTGAGCAAGCTTGCCGCCGCAAGATGCGACGGTCCAACGATCGCTCCAGGCCATCAAGATTACGAGCGCGCCCGCAGGGTCTGGAATGGCATTGTCGACCGCAAGCCGTCGGCGATCCTGCACGCAGCCACTGTCGACGATATCAGAAAGGCCGTCGACATCGCCGCCGGTTGCGGTTCGCTCCTTGCCGTGCGCTGCGGCGGCCACAGCTTTCCCGGCCTGTCGACCTGCGACAACGGGCTCTTGCTCGATCTGTCACGGCTCAATTCGGTGTCCTTGAACGAAGAAGCCGGGACCGTCGATGTCGGCGGCGGCGCGCTGCTCGGCGATCTCGACCGGGCCATTGTGCCGAGCGGCTACGCGGTTCCGGCCGGCGTCGTGTCGCATACCGGCGTCGGCGGCCTGACGCTGGGCGGCGGCATGGGCTGGCTCGGACGAACCCTGGGGCTCACCATCGACAAGCTGGTCGGCGCCGAGATCGTGACCGCTTCAGGCGACCTGCTGTGGACCGATGCGGCAAGCGATCCGGAACTGTTCTGGGGCATTCGCGGGGGCGGCGGCAATTTTGGCGTCGTTACCCGGTTCAGGTTCAAGCTGTCCCGGCTCGGCCCTTTGACTGCAGGGCAGTGGGACTATCCCGTCGGACAGGCAAGGCGGGCGATTGCGAGCCTTCGCGGCTTGGCAGAACAGCAGCCCCGGGAACTCTCCTTTGCCTTCACGCTTACCGCGTCGGATATGGGTGTCACGGCGATCAGGGCGGGCGAAGGTGGCCATGCCGGCTCCATGCTCGAACCTTTCGGCCAGCTCGCTGGCCCAGGTCGCGGAACGCTTGGCGCGATGTCGTTCCTCGATCTGCAAAGCCGCAACGACGAGCATTTTGCCTGGTCGCGCCGCTATTATGCGAAGGGCGGCTTCTGGCGCGACATCGACGACCATGCGGTGGATTGCATGCTCAGGCAGGTTGCCGACGCGCCCACGCCGCATTCGGAAATCTACGTGCTTCAGCTTGGCGGTGCCGTAGCCGACGTGGCGGAGGATACGACGGCATATTCGGGCCGGCAGGCCGCCTATTACTGGATCGTCGAACCGGTCTGGGACGATCCCGCCGACGACGAGCGCTGTATCGCTTGGTGCCGGGCCGCCGCCGACCAGATGGCGGATCGCAGCATCCAGGCCAACTACGTTAACGAACAGGCCGACACGGCGATTGCGCCGGGTGCCTATGGAGCAGGCAAATACGAGCGGCTCCGTCGCCTCAAGGCGCGCCTCGATCCTGAGAACCTGTTTCGTCTCAATCAGAACATCATTCCGGCGACGATATCGACCTGAAGTGTCCCCGTTTGCCAGCCCCGTACGAGCGCAGATTAATCTCCGCTTTGACCCGCTATCGTGGTGCCGGGGACATAAAGCGAGATCGGCCGGATCTCGTAAACCGCCGTCGGGTTGGCGGAGCGCAGTTCGCGGGCTGCCGCGATAGCCAGATCCATCGTTTGATAGTCGACGACGTAGAAACCAAGCAACTGCTCCTTGGTTTCGGCAAATGGACCGTCGGTGATGAGGCCGAGCCCCGTTCCCCTCAGCGTTACCGCATGCTCGGTCGGCCCCAATCGCGCCGCCGGGCCGAGATGTTTTTCACGGACGAGGCGGTCGTTGACCTCGAGCAGGTCCTTCATCAGGGCCGCGTCCTCCTCCTCGGTCCAGGATTCGACCACGCCTTCGGCATGATACGCCAGGATTGCATACAACATGGCTGCCTCTCCGTTGCCTCGTGCATTTCGCTTTCCGCCAGCGACACTATTGGTTTCGGCCGCCAGCGGGCAAGCCGTCGGCACGACATCGAATCTCGTGCGCTGCTTTGCCCGCTCGCATTACGCGCGCCCGCGTGCCATAAGCCGCGCAAAATCCCCTCCCAGGCCCTGGTTTCCATGATCCGCATCGAAAACATCAGCAAGCAGAACAGCCATCGGCTGCTCTTCGTCGAGGCTTCGGCCACCCTGCAGAAACAGGAGAAGATCGGTCTCATCGGACCCAACGGCGCCGGCAAGACGACGCTGTTCCGCATGATCACCGGCGAGGAACTGCCCGACGAGGGCCAGGTTTCGACCGAGCGCGGCATCACCATCGGTTACTTCAACCAGGATGTGGGCGAGATGTCGGGTCGCAGTGCGGTCGCCGAGGTCATGGAAGGCGCTGGCCCCGTCAGCGAGGTTGCCGCCGAAATGCGCGAGCTGGAAGCCGCGATGGTCGACCCCGACCGTGCCGACGAGATGGACGCCATCATCGAGCGTTACGGCGAGGTGCAGGCGCGCTACGAGGAACTGGATGGCTACTCGCTCGACGGCCGCGCCCGCGAGGTGCTCGACGGCCTGAGCTTCACCCAGGAAATGATGGATGGCGACGTCGGCAAGCTGTCGGGCGGCTGGAAGATGCGCGTGGCGCTCGCTCGCATCCTGTTGATGCGGCCCGACGTGATGCTGCTCGACGAACCGTCCAACCATCTCGACCTCGAAAGCCTGATCTGGCTCGAAGCCTTCCTCAAGGGCTACGACGGCGCGCTGCTGATGACTTCGCACGATCGCGCCTTCATGAACCGCATCGTCAACAAGATCATCGAGATCGACGGCGGCTCGCTGACCACCTATTCCGGAGACTACGAATTCTACGAACAGCAGCGACTGCTTGCCGACAAACAGCAGCAGGCGCAGTTCGAGCGCCAGCAGGCGATGCTGGCGAAGGAAATCAAGTTCATCGAGCGCTTCAAGGCGCGTGCCTCGCACGCGGCCCAGGTGCAGAGCCGCGTCAAGAAGCTCGACAAGATCGACCGCGTCGAGCCGCCCAAGCGCCGCCAGACCGTCGCTTTCGAGTTCCAGCAGGCGCCTCGCTCGGGCGAGGACGTGGTCACGATCAAGAACGTGCACAAGAGCTATGGCTCAAAGACCATCTATGAGGGTCTCGACTTCCAGGTTCGCCGGCGCGAGCGCTGGTGCATCATGGGCGTCAACGGCGCCGGCAAGTCGACGCTGCTCAAGCTCGTTGCCGGTGCTTCCGAACCCGACCAGGGCACCGTGGCGCGCGGCCCGAGCGTCAAGATGGGTTATTTCGCCCAGCACGCCATGGATCTGCTCGACGGCGACATGACCGTGTTCGAGCAGCTCGAGCATTCCTTTCCGCAGGCAGGACAGGCGCCGCTGCGCGCCTTGGCTGGCTGCTTCGGCTTCTCCGGCGACGAGATCGAGAAGAAGTGCCGGGTGCTGTCGGGCGGCGAAAAGGCGCGTCTGGTGATGGCGATCATGCTGTTTGATCCACCCAACCTTCTGGTGCTCGACGAGCCGACCAACCATCTGGATATCGCCACCAAGGAAATGCTGATCGCGGCCCTTGCCCAGTATGAGGGCACGATGCTGTTCGTCTCGCACGACCGCCATTTCCTCGCGGCCCTCTCCAACCGCGTGCTGGAGCTGACGCCCGAAGGCATCCACACCTATGGCGGCGGCTATGTCGAATATGTCGAGCGCACCGGCCAGGAAGCGCCGGGCCTGAGGCACTGATCACAGGCTGAGCTAGCCGGCGCGGCCTTCAAACAGGTCGCGCTCGCGCGCCAACCCTTCGCCGACGACGTCGAAGAAGGCGCGGACGCGGGCCGTGCCCTTGAGATCCTGATGGGTGACGATCCAGAGTTCACCGGCGAGCTCCTGGATGGGCTCGGCCAGCGCACGCACCAGCCCCGCTTCGCCATCGCCGAGATAGCAGGGCAGCAGCGCCAGCCCGATGCCGGCCTTCGCCGCCACCGACTGGTTGACCAGGCTGTTGGTGCGGTAGACGACGCTGTCGGCCGGGACATTCCGGTCCAGCCAATCGGCGGCCATAATGCCGCCCGCTGTCTCCTCCCAGCCGATCAGGGCATGCAGGTTGAGCGCCGTCGTTCCCAGGATCGGGCCGCCATGCGCATCGAGATAGGCTTGCGAGGCAAAAAATGTCCAGGCGACGCCTGCCAGCTTGCGGCCCCAGAGATCGCCTTCCCTGGGCCGGATCGGCCTGAGTGCCACGTCGGCCTCGCGCCGCGACAGGCTGAGCACGCGGTTTTCGATGGCGAGCTCGACGCAGATGCCAGTATGGACGATCCGGAACTCGGCCAGGTGCTTCGTCAGCCTGGAATAGGCGAGCGTTTCCGACGAGGTGACGCGCAGCCGCCCCGACAGCCGGCCATCGGCGCCGGCGATATCGCGGGCCAGCGCCAGCGCCTCGTCTTCCATACGTTCGGCCGCCGCCGCCATGCGTTCCCCGGCTGAGGTCAACTGGTAGACGCCGCCGGGAAGGCGCTCGAACAGGCGCACCGCCAGCCGCTGTTCAAGCGCGTTGAGCCGGCGAAACACCGTCGAGTGATCGATGCCGAGCAGGCCAGCTGCCGATGTAAGGCTGCCGGCGCGGGCGACCGCAAGCACCAGCCTGAGTTCGTTCCAGTCTTCCATGCGTGCCGTTCTAGCACGATGTAGGCTTGCAAGTATGCAAGCGCTGTTGGCAAATAGCCAATGAGCATTGCGATTGCGCAACGGCTAGATTGTCCCTGAAGCAACGACCGTCAGGTCAGAACCCCATGAGGACACATCATGAAGCTCTACTATGCCACCGGCACCTGCTCGCTGTCGCCCCACATCGTGGCGCTTGAAGCCGGCATCCCGCTCGACATCGAACGCGTCGATATCTTCAAGAAGCCGCATGTCACCAGCACCGACCGCGACTTCACCAAGGTCAATCTGAACGGCTATGTGCCGGCGCTCGAGCTCGATGATGGCTCGCTGCTGACCGAAGGAGCTGCGATCGTCCAATATCTCGCGGACCTGCGGCCGGCGTCGAAGCTGGCGCCGGCAGCCGGCACGCGCGAGCGTTATCTGTTGCAGTCCTGGCTGAACTTCGTCGCCTCCGAACTGCACAAGATGTACAGTCCCTGGCTGTTCCATCCCGAATATGGCGTGCAGGCCCAGGAGGTGGCGCGCGGCAAGATCGCTGAGCGGCTCGCTTATGTCGAAAACCATCTGGGCAATGGTCCTTATCTGATGGGCGACACCTTCACCGTGGCCGACGCCTACCTCTTCACCATCGTCGGCTGGTCCGCCTTTGCCAAGGTCGACCTCTCCGCCTTCCCGCGCTTGCGCGCCTACATGGACCATGTCGGCGCAAGACCAAAGGTGCAGGAGGCGATGCTGGCCGAAGGCATGAAGCTCGCGGCCTGACCATGAACCAGGGACTTGCCTGGACCCTGCTCGTGGTAGCCGGGGTGCTCGACGTCGCTTGGGCCGTGTCGATGAAATATGCCGAGGGCTACACCCGCCTAGGCTGGTCCGTCGTCTCGGTGCTGCTGCTGGCAACCTTCGTCTACCTGCTCGGCAAGGTGCTGGAGGCGTTGCCTGTCGGCACTGCCTATGCGGTGTGGACGGGTATCGGTGCTGCCGGCACTGTCATCATGGGGGCCGTGCTGTTCGGCGAGCAGCTGTCTCCGCTCAGGCTCGGCGGCATCGCCGCCGTGCTGGCCGGCATCGCCATGCTGAAATTCGCGCAGGCCTGATTGTCACCAACGCCCCTCCTGATCCCTAGGATCGAGAGGGGCTTTTTTCTGCGGCCTTGGAGCCTTGGGAAACCCGCAAATGTGGCCTTTACGCCCCGGGGGCCATTGCTTCGGCATTCAAACAGCGATTGCTCAATTACATAAACTTACTTGAGTTATTTTATTCTGAGGTCATAGTCTGCTCTTGCCGGCCCTTCGGGGCAGGCTGCGGCGTCCACGGGAGAGGACGCCGTGACATGACGAGAGGAGACATTGATGACCAAGATGACCCGGCGCCTGTTCATTGCGTCGCTGCCACCCGCGCTGCTGGCCATGCGCACTGCCGCGCATGCTGCGCCTGCCACCGATCTCGAACTGATCGCCAGCCAGAAACTCGAACCGGCGATCGTGACCCTGCACCGCAGGCTCGAGCGCCTGACCTCCACACTGACCTTCATGACCACCGGGGCACATCCCGACGACGAGCCGAGCGGCCTGCTGGCAGCGCTTCGCCACGTCTATGGCATCCGGCCGGTGCTCTACTGCATCACCCGCGGCGAAGGCGGCCAGAACAGCATCGGCGCCGAACGCGGTTCGGTGCTCGGCGTGCTGCGCACCCGCGAAATGGAGGAGGCCTCGCGTTCGCTTGATGCTTCGCTCGCCTTCGGCGGCCGCGGCCATTCCGATTCGGTCCACGATTTCGGCTTCTCGAAGGATCCCAACGACACCATCGACCGCTGGGGTCGCGACCGTGTGGTCGAGCGCATGACCTGGGCCTTCCGCCACTACAAGCCCGACATCGTCATGAACTGCTTCCTCGACGTGGCCGGCCAGCACGGCCAGCATCGCGCGGCTGTTGTCGCGACCTTCCTCACCGCCGGGCTCTCAGGCGACGACAAGGCCTATCCCGAGCAGATCGCCGCCGGCCTCAAGCCGTGGAACGTGCCCAAGATCTATTCGCCGGCCTATGGCGGCGGTGGCGGCGTCTATGACGACGAAACCCCGCCGCCACCCACGACATTGACCGTCAAGGCGCCTGAGCGCGACAAGATCTCGGGCGCCACCTTCCCGCAGATGGGTGAGTGGTCGCGCTCGTGCCACCTGACGCAGGGCATGGGCAAATGGCGCGAGGAGCCGCAGACCGAATGGGCGCTGCATCTCGCCCGTGTCGCCCAGGGTGAACCGGCGAAGACCGAGAATGACATCCGCGACGGACTGCTCGCCACGGTCGGCGAGATCGCCAAACTTGATGGCATGCCGGCTTCCGCTGCGGATGCGTTGCGCAGCGCCCAGGGGCTCATCGACGAGGCACTGGCTGACTATGGTGATCCGGTGATGGTCACTGCCAAGGCCATCGAGATCGGCAAGGCCATCGACGAGGCACGCAAGCAGCTGCCGGCCGAGCTGCAGGAGCAGGCTGGCCACAGGCTCGAACGCAAGACGCGTGAGATCGACCTTGTGCTGCAGACTGCCGCCGGCGTGCATGTCCGAGCCTACACCGAGAGTGGCGACATCAAGGCCGGCGACAGCATCACCATCAAGACTGTGGTCGATGCGCCTGAGATGATCGGGATCACCTCGGCCGAGGTGATCGCCCGCAAGGGGCTTGCGGTCGACAACGACAAGCTGACCGTGCCGGCGGACGCCGAGCTCACCAACCCACTGACCGAGCAGTTCGATCCGCTGGGCGGCAATGGCGACGCCTTTGTGCAGCTGACTGTCAACATTGGCGGCCGGCCGGCGGTCATCGACGTCGACCTGGAGGATGCGCTCCGCGTGCTGCCTCAGGCGTCGTTGGAGCTGAAGCCGGATGCGGTGGTGTTCAACACGGCAAAGGCACTTGCGCCGGTGGAAATGACGGCGACGGTGACCAACGCCAAGTCCGGCGACCTAGAGATCGCGCTGCCCGACGGCTGGACGCTCGATGCCAAGGGCGATGGCTCTGAGGCGTCGCGCACATTCGACCTCAAGCCTCCGGCAGCGCCCGGCGTGACGCGTTTTGCCATCGAGCCCAAGCTGCTCGGCAAGGAAGCTTATGCCATCAATACCTTCTCCTATCCGCATATCGGCCGTTCGGTCGTGCCGACCAAGGTGTCGGTGCCGGTGCAGACGGTGGGTGCGGAGCTGCCCGGGCTGAAGGTCGGCTACATCAGCGCCGGCAACGACAATGTCGGCCTGTGGATGAAGCGCCTGGGCATCGAGGTGGTGGAGTTGAAGCCTGCCGATGTCGAGCGCGGCGCTTACAAGGACCTCAAGACGATCGTGGTCGGCATCTTCGCCTTCGGTCGCCGCAAGGACCTCGTGGCTGCCGTGCCCGCTTTGCACGAGTGGGTGAAGGCAGGCGGCCATCTGGTCACGCTCTATCACCGGCCAAGCGACGGCTGGAAGCCGGAGACGGTGCCGCCGCTGTTCCTCAAGATCGGCTCGCCGTCGATCCGCTATCGCGTCACCGATGCCGCCTCCGAGGTCGAGGTGCTTGAGCCGGAACATCCGCTGCTCAACAAGCCCAACAAGATCGGCCCTGACGACTGGGCCAACTGGGACAAGGAACGCGGCCTCTACTTTGCCTCGGAGTGGGACGAGGCCTACAAGCCGCTGCTGGCGATGGCCGACAAGGGCGAGGACAAGCTGAAGGGCTCGTTGCTGTCGGCCGAGATCGGCAAGGGCCGCCACACGCATACCTCGCTCGTGTTGCATCACCAGCTCGACAAGCTGGTTCCCGGCGCCTTCCGCCTGCTGGCCAATCTGGTCCAGCCGGCCTGATCAACTGAAAAGCCCCGGCATTGGCCGGGGCTTTTTTTCCTGGCGCAGCGATCAAGCCGCTTCGCGCAGTTCGGTGCTGTCGGTCCTCACGCGCTCCGACTTGGGATCGTAGGGCGCCTTCAGATGCGCCGTCGCCGTATGGCGTTCGCCGGCAAGATCGATCTCGAAGCGGCCGCTCTCGATGAAGTCCTTGTCGACGCCTGTTGCGTTGTGCAGCAGGCCGAGCGCCACCGAGCGGCCGAGCGTGTGGCCGTAAGCAGCCGAGCGCACTTCGCCGACCGGCTTGCCGTCGCGCAGGATCAGCTCGCCGCCCCACAGCATGGGCGCTGCATCGTCGAGGGTGAACTGCACGATGCGGCGGGTGAGCTTGCCCTCGGCTTTCGCCTCTACCAAGGCCTCCTTGCCGATGAAGCCGCCAGGCTTGTCCATCGACACGGCGAAGGCGAGGCCGGCCTCGTAGGGATTGATGTCGGGCGTCAGCTCGCGGCTCCAGGCCCGGAAGCCCTTTTCGATGCGCAGCGCCTCAAGCGCATAATAGCCGCAGTCGGTAAGGCCGTGCTCGCGCCCGGCCTCATGCAGCGCCTCGTAGACGCCGACGGCGAATTCGGTCGGCACGATCAGCTCCCAGCCAAGTTCGCCGACATAGGTCATGCGGTTGGCGAAAGCGGTGGCGTAGCCGATGTCGATCTCGCGGATGGTGGCAAAGGGGAAGCCGGAATTGGAGAGATCCACCGAGGTCAGCCTGGCGAGGATGTCGCGCGAGCGCGGCCCCATCAGCGCCAGCACCGCATAGGACGAAGTCACGTCGGTCAGCGTCACATGCGCGTCCTCGGGGATGTTCTTCGAGATCCAGTCGGCATCGTGCACGGCCTGGGCCGAACCGGTGACGATAAGGAACTTCTCGCGGCCGATGCGCATGACGGTCAGGTCGCTCTCATAACCGCCGCGCTCGTTGAGCAGGCCGGTATAGATGGAACGGCCGATCTCGACGTCTATGTCGGCAGCACAGATGCGGTTGAGGACGGTGGCCGCATCGCGGCCCTGAATCAGAATCTTGGCGAACGAGGTCTGGTCGAAGATGCCGGCTGCCTCGCGGGTCGCCTTCATTTCGCGCTTCACCGCCTCGTGCCAGTTCTGCCTGCCGAAGGAATATTGCGTCTCGGGCTTCTCGCCAGGGGCGGCGAACCAGTTGGCGCGCTCCCAGCCCATCTTGGAGCCGAAGCAGGCACCCTTGGCGGCGAGGCGGTCGTAGAGTGCCGAGCGGCGGAAGGGGCGGGCGCTGTCGAGCTCGCGGTTCGGCCAGGGCATGGCATAGTGCAGGCCGAGCGTTTCCTTGACGCGGTCGTGCAGCCAGCGCGGATTGTTGTTGAAGCCGGCAAAGCGCCTGATGTCGACCGGCCACAGGTCCATGGTCGCAGCACCGTTGACGATCCACTCGGCCAGCGCCCGGCCGGCGCCGCCGGCACTGGCGATGCCCATCGAATTGAAGCCGGCGCCGACATAGAAATTCTGGAGCTCCGGCGCTTCGCCCAGGATGAAGTTGTTGTCGGCGGTGAAGCTTTCGGGGCCGTTGTAGAATTTCTTGACTTCCGACGTCTCCAGTTGCGGCACGCGCACCAGCGCGTTCTGCATCAGGATTTCGAACTGATCCCAATCGTCGGGCAGAAGCGCGAACTCGAAGTCGTCGGGGATGCCGTTCATGCCCCACGGCTTCGCCTCGGGTTCGAAGCCGCCCATGACAAGGCCGCCGACCTCTTCCTTGAAATAGATGTAGCCGTCAGGGTCACGCAGCACCGGCAGGTCCGGATGCACGCCCTCGATCTTGCCTGTCACGATGTACATGTGCTCGGCCGAATGCAGCGGCACGGTCACGCCGCACATGGCGCCGACCTTGCGCGCCCACTGTCCGGCACAGTTGACCACGATCTCGGCCGCAATGTCGCCCTTGTCGGTCGAAACACCCGTCGCTCGGCCGTCCTTGGTCTGGATTCCGGTGACGCGGACGCGCTCGATGACGCGGGCGCCGCGGTTGCGCGCGCCCTTGGCCAGCGACTGAGTGAGGTCTGTCGGGTTCGCCTTGCCGTCGCCCGGCAGCCAGACAGCGCCGACGAGGTCGTCGATGGCCATCACCGGCCACTTCTCCTGCGCTTCCCTGGCCGAGATCACCTCGATGTCGACGCCCTGGGCGCGGGCGGATGCCGCGGTACGCTTCAGCACGGTCATGCGGTCGGCTGAGCGCGCCACAGACAGCGAGCCACAATTCTTCCAGCCCGTCGCAAGTCCGGTCTCGGCCTCGAGCTCGCTGTAGAGCTGGGTCGAATATTTGATCAGGCTGGTCATGTTGGCGTGACTGCGCAATTGGCCGACGAGGCCGGCGGCGTGCCAGGTGGTGCCGCCGCTGAGCTGGCCCTGCTCGAGCAGCACCACGTCGCTCCAGCCGAGTTTTGTCAGGTGATAGGCGACCGAACAGCCGATGATGCCGCCGCCGACGATGACGACGCGTGCCTGCGTCGGGAATTCCTGCGCCATGATGAAAAGACCTCCCAAAGGTTATGGCCGTCACCATATCGTTGTCGCAACAAAATGCAACATAATATGCAACAAATAATCACATTTCGCTTAAGGCCGTGCTACGATTGGGCGAGAGGCGAGACCTCCGTGCCTTAGCGTCCGGCAAGTTTTTCCGCCATGCTGTCGGAACGGGTCGCCGCCGAACGTCTTCAAGACGTAGGGCCGGGCAGGGCCGTTTAAGGAGAGCAGACATGAGAAAGATCGTGGTGGGTGCATTCATGAGCCTCGACGGCATCATGCAGGCGCCGGGCGGACCGGAAGAGGATCCGATCGGCGGCTTCAGATATGGCGGCTGGGGCGCGCCCTATTTCGACGAAACGATGACTGAGGCGGTGGGCGAGATGTTTGCCCGGCCATTCGACCTTTTGCTCGGGCGCAAGACCTGGGACATCTTCGCCGCGCATTGGCCCTATATCGATGCCGACGATCCGATCGGCCCGCTGTTCGATCGAATCAACAAATATGTCGCGACGCGCAATCCCGAGCTGAAGCTCGGCTGGCAGAACAGCCACTCGCTCGGCGTTGACGCAGTCGCTGCCGTACGCAAGCTGAAGGCAGGGGAGGGGCCTGACCTGCTGACACAGGGCTCCACCGATTTCCTGAAAACCCTGCTCGCGAGCGACCTTGTCGACGAACTCAACATCTCGATCTTCCCGCTGGTACTGGGCAAGGGCAAGCGCCTGTTCGGCGATGCCGCCCTGCCATCGGCGCTGAAACTGGTGTCATCGAAGGTTTCAGGCACGGGCGTGACGGTCAACAAATATGTCCGCGACGGCGATATCGTCACCGGCTCGTTCGAGTTCGAAACGCCGACCGAAGCGGAATTGGAGCGGCGGCGGAAGCTGACCTGATCGTGGGCAGGCCAGCGGGGCGGCAGCGTGCGCCGCTCCGCGGACTATTCCCCGACAATAACCTTCGGCCCCTTGCGCTCCAACGCCTCCACCATTGCTGCAGGGGGAGCGGCGTCGACGATGACGCCGGCGGCGAGTTCGAAGCGGGGGATGCGCAACGGCGTCAGGCGGCCGAATTTGGAGCTGTCGAGCACGAAATAGGCGCGGGCTGCGGTCGCCGCCATGCGCGAGCGCTGCTCGGCGCCGTTGCGGGTGAAGTCGGTGACCTCGCCGTCGGGCGACAGCGCTCCGCCGCCGAGGAAAGCGACGTCGACGCGGAAGCGGCCGATGGCGTCGAGCGCGTCGATGCCGACGGCGGCTTCTTCCGACGGGTCGATCTCACCGCCCAGCATGTGCACGCGGACATGCGGCTGGCGGCACATATGCAGCGCTATCGTCAGGCTGGTGGTGCAGATCGTCAGGTTCTGCTTGCCTGCCAGCGCATGGGCCACCGCGAGCGTGGTGGTGCCGGAATCGAGGAACACCACCATGCCGTCCTCGACAAGTGCGGCAGCCGCCCGGCCGATCGCCGCCTTGCCGCCGGCATTTTCCTGGCTGCGCAGGTTGAGTTCGGGCTCGGTTGCCTCAAACAGGGTCGCCCCGCCATGGACAAGGTCAAGCTGGCCGCGCTCAGCCAGAAACTTCATGTCGCGTCTGATGGTCTCGCGCGAGACGTCGAAGAAGGCTGCGAGCTCGGTGATGCCGACCGACCCATCGGCGGCCAGCCGCCTGAGAATCTCGTCATGGCGGCGCGGGGCAAGCGCCTTGTGGTTCTGCGAGTCAGACATGTTGCCAATTTGGCGGCATCTTCGCCAAATTGGCAAGCAAATGTTGCAATATGTGGCGTACGGCGCATCGTGCCACACGCTGCGCCTCCATTTGGAGGCGCGGGCATCTTCGCATTTGGATGAACGCGCCTTCCGGAACCCGATTTTCGCGTCGAAGCGCTATATCCGAACACGCTCGCCTGAGGGATCGTAGACGCAGCGCTCGACGACGGTTGCGCGGCTGCGGCGGCCGAAGGCCTCGACCTCGATTTCCTTGAGGCCCATGTCGTCGCCCTTGAGATAGCCGAAGACGAGCGAAGCGCTGACCGTGTGGCCGAAATCGCCGCTGGTCGTCATGCCGACGACGCGGCCGTTCACCGACATCGCCTCGCCGCCATAGACGGGCAGCGGATCTGCCAGTTGGAAACAGGCGAGCTTGCGGCTGACACCGCGCTCCTTCTGGGCGGCAAGCGCGTCGCGGCCCTGGAAATCTCCCTTCTTCATGGCAACGGCAAAGCCGAGGCCGGCTTCCAGCGGCGTGTCGTCGGGGGTGATGTCGGCACCCCAGTAAAGGTAACGCTTTTCCATGCGCAGGCTGGAAATAGCCTTGTACCCGACATCGGCGATGCCGAACGCAGCACCGGCCTGCCGCAGAACCTCGTAGACATAAGCCATGTATTCGGTCGGCACATGCAACTCCCAGCCGAGTTCGCCGACATAGGTGACGCGCGCGGCGAATACAGGGGCCCAGCCGACACGGATCTCGCGGCAGGTCATGTAGGGGAAGGCCGCGTTGGAGACGTCGTTCTCGCTGACCTTTTCCAGCACCTCGCGCGCCAGCGGTCCGCAGAGATTGATGACGCCATAGGTGCCGGTCACGTCATGCACCGCGACCGAGCCGTCGCGCGGCATGTGGCGGCGGATCCAGCCGCCATCGCGCGTGCCGAAAGCCGAGCCGGTGACGACATGGAATTTTTGCTCACCGCGCCGCATGATTGTGAGGTCGGCCTCGATGCCGCCGCGCCTGTTGAGCAACTGGGTGTAGATGACGGCGTTGTCACCCTTGTCGAGGTTGGCCGCCGCCAGCCACTGCAGATAGGCCAGCGCGCCGGGGCCGGAAACCTCGAACTTCGAGAACGACGACTGGTCGACCAGTGCCACGCTTTCGCGTACGATCCTGTGCTCACGGCCGATGACCTCTGCATAAGGCGCCCGCTCGAAGGTTTCGAGCGGCGGCTTGGCTTCGCCGGGATGGAGAAAATAGTTCGGCCGTTCCCAGCCGAACTTGACGCCGTTGACTGCGCCTTGCGCCGTCAAGGTCTGGTAGAGCGGCGAGCGGCGCAACGGACGGCAGGCCGAGCGCTCCTCTTCCGGCCAGGCGATGGCGTAATATTTCGAATAGGCCTCGATGGCGCTGTCGCGGAGATAGGCAAGCCCGCCATGCGGATGGCCGAAGCGGCGCAGGTCGAAGGCCCAGAGGTCCATGCCCGGGTCGCCCTCGACAATCCAGTTGGCCATGGCCCGGCCGGCGCCACCGGAGGCGGCGATGCCAGAAGTGAAGCCGCAGGCGACGAAGAAGTTCTCAAAGTCGCCGGCGAGGCCCATGACCGGTTCGCCGTCGGCCGAGATCGGGATCGGGCCGTTGACGACGGCGCGCACGCCGAGTTCGCCGAGGATCGGGATGCGGTTGGCAGCACCCTCGATGACCTCCGAGATCCGTTCGAGATCGTCGGGGAACAGTTCCTGGCCAAAGCTCATCGGCAGCTTGCCGAGCCCATAGGCGGCGCGCGTCTCCTTTTCCCAGCCGCCGATCGCCATCGCTCCCGGCTCCGGCTTGACGTAAAAGTTGGCGTCGGGATCGCGCAGCGTCGGCAGGTCGTCGGGCACGGATGGCGACTTCTCGGTAACGAAATATTCGTGCTCGACAACAGTGATCGGCAGGTCGATGCCGGCGAGCTCGCCCAACTGGCGTGCCCAGAGGCCGGCGGCATTGACGACGATCTCGCAGCCGACATCGCCGTCAGCCGTCTTCACTGCGGTGATGCGGCGATCCTTGATCGCGAGACCTGTCACGGTGACGCCTTCGACGATACGCACGCCGCCCGTGCGCGCGCCCTTGGCGTAGGCATGGGTCAGCGAATAGGGGTCGACATGGCCATCGGAGGCGATCCAGGTGGCGCCGCGCAAATCCCTGGTGTCGACCAGCGGGAACAGCCGCTTGACCTCGTCGGGGCCGACCAGCTCCATGTCGAAACCGTAGCTCTTGGCGGCGGTGTGCGCGCGCTTGAGTTCTTCCCAGCGCGCGTCGGAAGCGGCGAGGCGGAGGCTGCCTACGTTCTTCCAACCGACATCCTGGCCGGTCTCGGCGCCGATCCTGGCACAGAGGTCGGCGCTGTATTGCATCAGCCGGGTCAGGTTGACCTTGCTGCGCAGCTGCCCCATCAGGCCAGCGGCATGCCAGGTTGAGCCTGCCGTCAGCTGGTTCTTTTCAATGAGCAGCACGTCCTTCTCACCCGCCTTGGCGAGGTGATAGGCGATGGAGGTGCCGATGGCGCCGCCGCCGACGATGACGATGCGGGCGTGCGAGGGAAGCTTGGACATGGTGGCCTTTCGGATACTGGCCTCGCGTGGCGCGAGGTATTGCTAAGTTTGATGTGGCAGGGCGTCTGCCGGCTTGTTCAGAGATCGAGGGTGAGGCACGCCGAGCGGGCGCGCGAGCAGCAGACGGTGAGGAACTCGCGGCGCTCGTCGTCGGTGAGCGCCTGGTCGCGGTGGTCGGGTTCGCCGGCGAGGTAGGGCACCATGCAGGAGCCGCAGATGCCCTGCCGGCAGCTGGTTGCGATGTCGTGGCCGGCTGCTTTCAGGGCTGCGAGCAGCGTCGTACCGGCAGGCACGTGGATGGTCTTGCCGGTCGAGGAGATGGTCACGTCGAACGGTGTATCGCCTTCGGTCTGCCTGGCTTCAGGTGTGAAACTCTCGACATGGATCTGCTCGCGCGGCCAGCTTTCGGTGGCGCGGTCGAATGCCCTGAGCAGGCCTGCCGGGCCGCAGGCATAGACATGCGTGCCCTCATCTGGATCGCCGACCAGCGCCGCCATGTCGGGTCGCCGCGCCGGGTCGTTGCCGTCGAGATGCAAAGCAGCGCGCCCCGCCGCGACCTCGGCCTGGATGAACTCGCGAAACGCCACTTCCTTCAGCGAACGGGCGCAGACATGGACGAAATAGCTCGCCTTGGCGCGCTTGAGATGATGGATCATCGCGATGATGGGCGTAATGCCGATGCCGCCGGCGATCAGCACATGTTGGCGAGCATTATCGGCGAGTGGGAACCCGTTGCGCGGCGGATCGGCGCGTACCACCACGCCGCGCGCGAAGGTTTTGGCGACCTCGAGCGAGCCTCCTTCGCCATTCTCCTCACGCTGGACGGCAACCCAATATTCGGCCGCGTTGGCCGGGTCGCTGCACAGCGAATAGCAGCGGGTCCGGCCGCTCGGCAGGCGGAAGTTCAGATGCGCGCCAGCGCTCCAGGCCGGCAGGCGTTCGCCATGGGGCGACACCAGCCGATAGGTCGACACGCGCGGCGTCAGCACCTCGATCTCGGCCACTTGCAGCAGGATTTCCGGCCTGGAGAGCATCTTTTTGTCCCTAAGGCGAAGTGTTGACGGCCCCCTTCCCCTTGTGGGGAGGGGTAAGGGGGGCTGCTGGAAGCAAGGTCTGTCGGGGATGGACACCTGAGGTGTCATCGCCAAAGGACTCCCCCACCCCCGATCCCTCCCCACAAAGGGAAGGGAGGTGGCTCGCGCCTACGCCGTCATCTGGCTCGCATACCACCTGACATAGCGGTCGACATTGGCTTCCTTGGTCGGCGAGTAAGGACCGGGTTCGAAGCCGGGGGAGGTGATGCCGATCCATTGGCGGCGGCAGATCTCCCAGTCTTCCGACATCACCTCATGGTGGAAGGCGGCGATCTTTTCGGGGTCGTAGTCGCGACCCTCGACCGCATTCTCGTCGACCAGCCAGTAGCCGCGCACGATGGTCTTGGTCGGCGACACCGGCGTGATCCGCACGGTGTGGGCGTAGTCGGAATTGGCGTGGCACCAGAAGTTGATGTTGGTGTTGGCGCGCGCCGTGCCCATGTCGGGGTCTGTGAAGCCGGCCATCAGCACGTCGCATACCAGCTGGCCGTCAGGGCTTTCAGTGACCATGCCCTTGCGCACCGGGGTGCGGTTGGCGCGGAACCATTCTGACGTGTTGTTGGACGAGGTGTTGACGCGGTCGATGTCGAGCCCGGCCTTCTCCCAGCGGATGCGGCAATCGCCCAGCCGCTCTGATATCTCGTCCTTGAGATCAGGATTGTCGTTCTCGGTGTCGTACTGCACCGAGACATAGCCGTGGTGATTGGCCTCGCAGTGGTAGCATTCGCGGTTGTTCTCGACGACGATCTTCCAGTTCACGTCGAGTTCGTAGTCGCGGATCAGTGCGATCTTGGCTTTGGTCATGCCCTGGGATTTCAGGATCGGTGACAGATGGTCACGCAACTCGTGGAACGGGGAGGGGGTCTCAGACAGGTTGACGAAGATCAGCCCATCGAATTCCTCGGCATGCGCCGACTTGAGCCCGTGAGCCGATTTGTCGAAATCCTCGCCCATCATCGGCGCGCCGATCAGCTTGCCGTCATGGGCATAGGACCAGGAGTGGTAGGGGCAGACCAGCCGCGCCGCCTTGCCTTTCTCCTTGGTGCAGACGATCGAGCCGCGATGGCGGCAGACATTGTGGTGGGCATGCACCTTGCCCTCTCGGTCGCGCACCACGACAACGGGTGCGCCGCCGACATCGAGCGTCATGTAGTCGCCGGCCTTGGGCAGCTCGACCGAGTGGCCGGCGAAGAACCAGCTGTTGCGGAAAATGCGCGCCTGCTCCTCGGCGAAAATCTCGGGATCGGTATAGAAAGCGCGCGGCAGGCCGTAGCCGGGGCGATAGCCCTGGAGCCAGTGGACGTTCATTGCAGTGCCTCCCAGATGCTGAACTCAGCGGATTGGAACCGTTCTTGCCTGGCCGAGCAAACGCGATTACCTTGGGGGAAGCGCAAGAAAAACTAATGGTGCCATGGCCTCTGCCCGACCACCCCTTAACTGGCTCCGGGCCTTCGAGGCAGCCGCACGGCTGGGCAGCTTTGCCGCCGCCGGTGCAGAACTGAACGTCACGCCCTCTGCCATCTCCCAGCACATCAGGGCGCTCGAACTCAGGCTCGGCAAGGAGCTGTTTGACCGCCACGCCAATGGGGTCAGGCTCACCGATCGCGGCCGGCGTTATGCCGAGGACCTTGGCCGCGCCTTCGCCCTGATCGACGAGGCGACATCAAGGATTGCCGGGCGCGGCACGCGCGAGATGCTGGTCGTGCATGTGCCGACATCCTTTGCCAGCCAATGGATCGCGCCGCGGCTCGACCTGTTCCGCGCCCAGCATCCGACCATCGACCTCAGGCTCACCGCACTCGACCACGGCGAGGGCAAAGTCGATGCGGCGATCGAGTTCGGCTGGGGCAACTGGCCGAAGCGCGAGGCGACGCTGCTGTTGCGCGACGAGACCTTCCCCGTCTGTGCGCCCGGATATGCCGAGACGCTGAGCTCGCCCGAAGAGCTGAGGGCGCGCGACCTGCTGCATGTTCCCGGCTACGACGAGGACTGGGACACTTGGCTGGCCCATGTCGGCGTCATCGGCATCGACACGTCGGCCGGCTCGTTCTTCGACCAGTCGATCATGGGCATCCGCGCCGCGATCGAAGGCAAGGGCGTGCTGCTTGGTCGTTCGGCATTGGTCGAACGCGAGCTCGCCAGCGGCCTTCTGGTGGCGCCGTTCGAGCAGCGGCTGCAGGGGGCTGGCTCCTATTGGTTCCTGGCCACGCCGCAGAAGGCGAGGACGCCGAAAGTGACGGCTTTCCGTGACTGGCTGTTGAGCATGACCGCACCTGCCGCGACCGTTGGGGGCTGAGCGCGGACTGGCTCAGGCGACCACTGTCGCAAATTGCCATGTTGCATTTTGTGTTGTTTTGCGCCAATTTGTGGTCAGCTGCTTTTGCCGTGGTGTCGAACTCCCGCCATCGCCGCAGGCATCGGGAGAGCCACATGAACGCACCGAGTAAGCATACGGTCTTCAACGTCGGGACCCGTTGGCCCGGCGCTGAAACGACACAGCGTCAGGCTCAACGGCAGCAAGT
The DNA here is from genome assembly GCF_026521175.1 of Aminobacter sp. MET-1. Lineage (NCBI taxonomy): Bacteria > Pseudomonadati > Pseudomonadota > Alphaproteobacteria > Hyphomicrobiales > Phyllobacteriaceae > Aminobacter > Aminobacter sp. MET-1. The sequence goes on from NZ_JAMSHL010000021.1 coordinate 69,201, forward strand.
GACGCAGGCGCCGGCCGAATTCTCGATATTGCTGCTGCAGGGGTTTTCCCAGCTCTGCCTCTCGTCGCTGGTCGAGCCGCTACGGCTCGCCAATGCACTGGCCGGCACGGAACTTTTCAGCTGGAAGCTCGTCAGTCTCGACGGCCATTCGGTGGCAAGCACCAGCGGCATATCGGTCGAGGTATCAGGCAGCTTCGCCGAGGCGGTGAAGGCCTTGCCGTTCGAACCAAAGGCGGCGGTCGCCATCTGCGCCGGTGAAGGTGTGGAACATCACGGTTCGCATGAATTGCGGGCCAGCCTGCGCCGCATCGTCAGGGCGCAGCTGCCGGTCTATGCACTGGGCACCGCGACCTGGCTGCTGGCCGACGCCGGCCTGCTGGGCGAGGCCCGCTGCACGATCCACTGGGGCAAGATGGCGGCCTTGTCCGAGACATTCTACGACTTGGCAATCGACGACGCGCTGTTCGTGCGCGACGGCCAGATCATCACCTGCGCCGGTGAGCTGGCAGCCTTCGACCTCGCCATCGACATCGTGCAGGAGCGCTGCGGCACCGAACTGGCGCGCAGCATCTGCCAGCACGTCACCGCCGACCGTTGGCGTGACGGCGCGGCGTGCCAGTCGGTACCGCCCGGCCTGCGCTACGGCAGCACCGGTAAGAAGCTGTTGCGCATCATCCAGCTGATGGAGAAGCACCTCGAGGAGCCACTGTCGCTCGAAGATATCTCTGTGCGAGTGTCGCTGTCACGCCGCCAGATCGAGCGCCTGTTCGAGCGTCATCTCGCCACGACCCCGTGGCAGCATTATCTCGGCCTGCGGCTGGCCAAGGCGCGCCAGCTGATCGAGCTGACAGCGATGCCGATCATGGACATAGCGGTTGCGTGCGGCTTCGTCTCGTCGTCGCATTTCTCCAAAAGTTTCCGCGACCACTACAAGGTACTGCCGAGCAAGCTACGGGCAGCAGCGGCGGCATGAAAGCTGGTTCCATAAGATAGATTATGCGACATTTCCACCGGCACTTGGCCTGCCGCGCCGGGGGTGGTGTCGGGCGACAGGCATGTTCCGTGCCCGGAGTTTCTAGTCGACCAAGTGTGTCTACGCGGCGATGTTGGTTGCTGCTGTCTGCATCCAGGTCCACAGATAGGTCGCAAGCGCCCGGTCGACGTGGATGCGAAGCTTGCCGCCGTGGCGATAGACCACAGCATTTGCGCCGGCAAAAGACAGCGCCGCCGAAGCGCTCGGCGCAGCGGGGTCGAGCGTGGTCGCTCGCGCCACCAGTTCCATCTGGGCTGAACCTTCCACTTCGAACAGGTGGTGGCCGGCATTGACTGGCGTCACTGCGAAGCCATCGGCATGCCAACCAGCTTCGATGCCGGATGTTGCTGCAGAGACAACCAGCAGCCGGTTGCGTGCCACCTGCACCGCATAGGCGTCGCCCCTGGCTTCGCCCAGCGCGCCGATGCCCTTTGCGGGCAGCCCCGATACCGTGCTCCAGGCCTCGAGATTACCGCTCACAAGGTACTGGTTCAGGCCGATGACCGCCCTGGCTTTCAAGCCCGGCGCCTCGATCGTCGCCTCTGCCCAATCCGGAACCACAGTCCATTTCTCGGCGAGATTACGCATTGAGCCGGTCTCCTGAAAGGTCGAAGGCGCAAGGGGCCGCGATGGTGGCGCGCCTGAGCACGCCCAGATGCTGGAGTTCGATGACCTCGCCGTGGCGGGCCGAACCGTCCTCGATCAGCGCGAGTGCGATTGCGTGTCCGAGCGTCGGGCTGAAGTAGCTCGACGTCACGAAGCCCTGGCTCCTGACCTTGCCGCCTTCGCGGACGATGCCATGTGCGCCGGTCGGCAAGGGCTGCTCGCCTTCGGCCACGGCAAGCCCGACCAGTTGCTGGCGCCGGCCTTGCGTCGCCACTTCGGTGAACAGCGACCGCCGTCCGACAAATTCGTTTCGGCGCTTCTGCCGCGGCCCGTCGACGCCAAGGTCGTGTGGCATGGTGGTACCGTCGGTGTCCTTGCCGATGACGATGTAGCCCTTCTCGGCGCGCAGGATCATCAGGGCCTCAAGGCCGATGGTCACCGCGTCGAGCGGCTTGCCGGCCTGCTGCATCCGCGTCCAAAGCGCTTCGGATCGATCAGCACGGATCGAAATCTCGTAGCTGCGGTCGCCGGTGAAGCTGACGCGTGCCACGCGCACGATCTCGCCTTCGAACCGTCCCTCGGCGATCGCCATATGCGGGAGCGCCGCATCATCGAGATCCACGCCAAGGTCGAGTGCGGCGACCAGCGTTTTCGCCTGTGGACCCGAAGCGGTCAGCGTCGCCCAGTCCGAGGTGGCGTTGTGGACGTAAACTGCGTCGCGGCCGAAACGGTCCTGCCGCCATTCTTCCAGCCGGGCATGGACAGAGGCGACATGCGATGACGAGCAGGACACGATGAAGCGGTGCTCGTCAAGCCGCACCAGGATACCATCGTCGAACACGACGCCGTTCTCCGACAGCATGAAGCCATAGCGGCAGCGCCCCGGCTTCAGCGTCGACATGGTGTTGTAGTAGATGAAGTCGACGAATTCGGCCGCCTGTGGGCCGATCACTTCGATCTTGCCCAGCGTCGAACCGTCGAAAAGTGCGACGGACTTGCGGGCGCGCAGCGCCTCGTCCTGGATCGCCTGCCCGGCGTCGACGCCTTTTGCGCCGTAGTGCGCCGGCCGCAGCCAACCGCCATATTCCTGGAACGTAGCGCCCATCGAGCGATGGATGTTTTCCAGCGGCAACCGGCGGACGGGCGACATCAGTTCGCCCCCTGTAAGACCGGCGAAGCTCGCCAGTGGCACCGGCGTGAAAGGCGGCCGATAGGTCGTGGTGCCGACCTCCGGTACGCTGCGACCGGTGATGCCGGCCATTAGCGCAAGGCCCGCGAGGTTCGAGGTCTTGCCCTGGTCGGTCGCCATGCCCAGCGTGGTGTAGCGCTTGAGATGCTCGACCGAGATGAAGTTCTCCCGCGCCGCGAGCTCAACGTCCTTGGCGGTGACATCGTTCTGGTAGTCGATCCAGATGCGCCCCTTCTGGCCCGGCATCGGCCAGGCCGGCTGGATGCCGCCGGTCGCTTCGTGGCCGGTGCTTCGAGGTGCAGCCTGATCGGCACCGACAGCCTTCGCCGCGCTTTCGAAGACCTCCGACAGCGAAACCGCGCCGGCCAACGCACCTGCAACCGCAATGCCGTCGACGGGATCGCCTGGCAGGAAGGCGGCGCGGGCTTCATGCCAGGCGAGTTTGCCCCTCGCCTGGCAGAACAGGTGGACCGACGGCGTCCAGCCACCTGAGATCGCAACGCAGTCGGCGACAAGCATCGTGCCGTCGTCGAGCAGCACACCCTCGACCCGCATGCGGCCGCGCGCGGCAACCACGCTGCGTCCCGAAAGCAGCTTCACGCCGGCGGGCGCCGCCGGCTGGCCGTCCTTGCGAATGTCGACGAGAGTGATCTCCGCGTCTGCGGCAGCCAGTGCTGCTGCCACCTCATAGGCGCTGTCGTTGTTGGTGGCGACGACGATGCGACGACCGGTGAGCACGGCATGGCGGCGCAGGTAGGACAAAGCAGCGTCCGCCGACATGATACCGGGAAGGTCGTTGTTGGCGAAAGGAAGCGGCCGCTCGATGGCGCCGGTGGCGAGCACGATACGGCGCGGCCTGACCCGCCACAGCGTGTCGGGCCGGCTATCGAAATGGCGCTGGTTGAGGCTGACGAGATGATGGTCGTAGATGCCGAAGGCCGTGGTCGAGCCCAGCACGAGATGACCGCCGGCCCTGAGTTCGGCCACTGTCGCAGCACTCCATTCTGCGGCGGGCTTCCCGTCGATCTCACTGTTGCGATGCTGCAGCGAGCCGCCCGGGTTGATCTGGTCGTCGACCAGTATCACCTTTTTGCCTGCCTGCGCGGCGTGCCTCGCAGCAGCGAGACCCGCCGGCCCTGCACCAACCACCAGCACATCGCAATGCCGGTTGATCTGATCGGCGGCGCCCGGCGTCGTCCAGTCGGCGTCGACGGCGCCCAAGCCGGCCATGGCGCGGATGCGCGGCTCGAACAAGTGCCAGTCCGGCCACATGAAGGTCTTGTAGTAGAAGGCAGCCGGAATGAAGCGCGAGAAGCGGTCGATGAAGGCGTTGCGGTCACTGGCTGCATCGGGCGTGGCGTTGACGCTTCTGGCAGCCAGTCCTTCGCGCGCAGGCTCGGTCGTGGCGCGGGTATTGGGTGTCGCCAGCACGCTGCCGGAGACGTCGACCAGTGCATTCGGCTCCTCGACGCCGGCGCCCCAGATACCGCGCGGACGATGATATTTGAAGCTGCGGCCGACGACCGCCACGTCGGCGGCGAGCAACGCCGAGGCGATGGTGTCGCCCTCGAAGCCCTGCACGGTCCGCCCGTCGAAGCTGAAGCTGATCGGACGCGACCGGTCGATGGCGCTGCCGCCCGAAGAAAGACGCGACGTGACCATCAGGCGTGCTCCCCACCAAGCGAGGTCGAGCCTGACACGGTGTGGCTGACGCTGTCTCGCTCCATGACGAAGAACTCGCCGCAATTCATGTGGACCCAGACCTCGCGCGCCGCACCTTTCGGATTGTTGCGCATGTAGAGATAGCCGGCCCAGCGCTCCGCCGGCACGTCGCCGTCGGGTCTGAGGTTGCCGGCCTCGCCGCCGAAGTGAAACTCGGTCTCGTCGCGTGGACCGCAGAAAGGACAATTGAAGAGCTGCATGTGTCGGGTCCTCGAGCAATTCCAGCGAAAAACGTGAAGCGCTTGTCCGCCCGGAAATCGCGTCAAAACTAATGTGCGATGCCGGAGCCGGCGGCTTCGTCGAGCAGGCGCCCGGTGACGAAGCGGTCGAGATCGAATGGCCGGCTGATGTCGTGATGCCGGCCGGTGGCCAGCAGATGCGCCAGAAGCGTGCCGCCGGCCGGAATGGCCTTGAAGCCACCGGTTCCCCAGCCGCAGTTGAGGAACAGGCCGGGCAGCGGCGACTCGCCGATGATGGGCGAGGAATCAGGCACCACGTCGACGATGCCCGCCCATTGCCGCATCAGCTTGAGCTGGCCAAAAGCCGGGAACATTTCGAGCAGCCCGGCGATCACCCCTTCGAGCGTCGGCAAATTGCCGCGCTGGCCGTAGGACGGGATGCGGTCGAGCGCCCCGCCGATCACCATCTCGCCCTTGTCCGACTGGCTGACATAGACGCCAGGCCCGGGCGACAGCACCACCGTGTCGAGGATCGGCTTAACCGGCTCGGACACACAGGCCTGCAGCGCATAGGAGTTGATCGGCAGGCGGAAGCCGGCCTTGGCCGAAAGCACCGAGGAATGGCCTGCCACCGCCATGCCGATACGCTCGGCGCGCATGGTGCCGCGCGTGGTCTGCACCCCGCGGCAGCGTCCGCCCTCGACGATGAAGTCGGTGACCTCGCAGTTCTGGATGATGTCGACGCCAAGCCGGCTTGCCCCGCGTGCGTAGCCCCAGGCCACCGCATCGTGGCGCGCCGTGCCTGCCCTGCCTTGCCAGACGCCGCCGAAGACGGGAAAGCGCGCATCGGGCTCGAAATTGTAGATCGGCGCGACGCGCCTGACATCCTCCGGCATGTAGAGTTCGGCGTCGGTGCCGTTGATCTGCATGGCGTTGACGGTACGTGCCGCGATCTCCAGCTCGTTCATGCTGTGGCATAGCGTGACCATGCCGCGCTGCGACAGCATGACGTTGTAGTTCAGCTCCTTGGACAGGCCCTCGTAGAGCTTGTGCGCCAGCCCGTAGAGCGCCACGCTCTCAGGGTAATAATAGTTGGAGCGCACCACGGTCGTGTTGCGGCCGGTATTGCCACCGCCGATCCAGCCCTTTTCAAGCACAGCGACATTGGTGATGCCATGCGTGCGGGCCAGATAATAAGCCGTAGCCAGGCCGTGTCCGCCGCCGCCGATGATGATGGCGTCGTAACTCGCCTTCGGCTGCGGCGACCTCCAGGCCGGCACCCAGCCCTTCTGGCCTGCCAGGCCTTCCTTGAACAGCGAAAAAGCGGAATATCGGCTGGTCATTCGTTCATGTTTCCCGGTGTGGGCCGTACCCTAGGCTCGCCCGGCCAGTGCGAGGCTTGCGCCCCACTCAACCAGGTCGTGGGTAAGTGCGGCCGAGGCAAGCGAGCTTGCGCGCGATTTCCGGACCTCCCCGATCAGCCCGCGAAACTAGTCGCAGTGTACACCAATGTCTAGATGAGAAAACTCTGTGTTGGAACGCCTGGTGGCAGAATGTCGGCACCGTCGGGCCGCGACGTCCACAGCTGTCACGAAACCATCATCCAGCTGTCATCGCGCTGAAATCTCGCTGCCGCAAACGGGATGCGCAATTCCGTTCAGGCAAAGAGGTTTCACCATGTCAGGCAACATGTCCCGCAAGCTCCTGCTCTTGACCACCGCGCTCGGTGTGTCGGCAGCGCTCCCCGCCAACGCCGCCGAAGTCTTCAACCGCATCGCCACCTTCCCCGTGGCCCAGAATCTGCCCGTCGATGTCGATCAGGCGACGGCCACGTCGTCGGAAATCATTGCGGCCTCCGAGGACGGCATGACGCTGGTCTATTCCGACAGCCCGCTGGGTGCGGTCGGCTTCGTCGACATCACCGATCCCAAGGCGCCGAAGGCTGCCGGCATCGTCAAGATCGAAGGCGAGCCGACCTCGGTGGTCATCGCCGGCGCCAAGGTTCTTGCCGGCGTCAACACGTCGAAGAGCAAGCAGGAGCCGTCTGGCAACCTGACGGTCATCGACCTCGCCTCCAAGAAGATCGACGCCAGCTGCGATCTTGGCGGCCAGCCCGATTCGGTTGCGCTCAGCAAGGACGGCAAGTTCCTCGCCATCGCCATCGAGAACGAGCGCGACGAAGAGCTGAACGACGGCGAGCTGCCGCAGCTTCCCGCAGGCTTCCTCAAGATCGTCTCGCTGAAGGACGGCGCGCCTGACTGCGCCACGATCAAGATCGTCGACATGACCGGCATCGCCAAGATCGCGCCCGAGGATCCGGAGCCGGAATTCGTGTCCTTCAACGACAAGGGCGAGATCGCGGTTACGCTGCAGGAAAATAACCACGTCGCCATCGTCGATGCCGTGACCGGCAAGATCGTGTCGCATTTTTCGGCCGGCGAAGTGACGCTCGAGAAGGTCGACACCAAGAAGGACGGTGCGCTGAACTTCTCCGGCAAGATCGAAAACAGCCCGCGCGAGCCCGATGCCGTGAAGTGGCTTGACGACGACCGCCTCGTCGTCGCCAACGAAGGCGATTACAAGGGCGGCGCCCGCGGCTTCACCATCTTCTCCAGGACGGGCGATGTGCTGTTCGAGTCCGGTCCGTCCTTCGAATACCAGGCAGCAGCGGCCGGCCACTATCCCGAGCACCGCAACAAGAAGGGCATCGAGCCGGAAGGCCTCGAGGTCGCGACCTTCGGTTCCGACAAGCTGATCTTCGTCGCCGCCGAGCGCGCTTCGCTCGTCGGCGTCTACAAGGACACAGGCAAGGAGCCGGAATTCCAGCAGCTGCTGCCCTCGGGCGTCGGCCCGGAAGGCCTTGTGGCGATCCCTGAGCGCAACCTGCTCGTCACAGCCAACGAGACCGATCTTGGCAAGGACGGCCTCGTCCGCTCGCATGTCATGGTCTATGAGCGCGCCGAAGGCACTGCCGCCTATCCGCACATCGTCTCGTCCTTCAAGGATGACGGTACGCCGATCGGCTGGGGCGCGCTTTCGGGCCTCGCCGCCGATCCGAAGGAGGCCGGCAAGCTCTACGCCGTGTCCGACTCGGTCTATCGTTCGCAGCCGTCGATCTACACCATCGACGCCACCAGGACCCCTGCCCTGATCACGGCCAAGACCGTCGTCACCCGTGATGGCGCGCCGGCTCAGAAGCTCGACCTCGAAGGCATCGTCTCCGACGGCAAGGACGGCTTCTGGCTGGCCTCGGAAGGCCGTAGCGACAAGTTGGTGCCGCATGCCGTCTACAAGGTCGACGCCAAGGGCGAGATCAAGGAAGAGGTGGCGTTCCCGGCTGAACTGCTCGCCGGCGAGACCCGCTTCGGCCTCGAAGGCATCACGTCAATCGGCGAAGGCGACGACCTGACGCTGGTCATGGCCGTGCAGCGCGAATGGGGCGACGATCCCAAGGGGCAGGTCAAGCTGCTCGCCTACAAGCCCAAGGCCAAGGAGTGGTCGGCGGTGCGCTATCCGCTCGAAACCGCCGAGAAGGGCTGGGTCGGCCTGTCGGAAATCACCGCCCATGACGGCAAGCTCTTCATCATCGAGCGCGACAACCTGATCGGCCAGGAAGCCAAGAACAAGCGCGTCTACTCGGTGGCGCTCGAAGGCTTCAAACCGGTCAAGCTGGGCGGCGAGCTGCCGGTGGTCGAAAAGACGCTGGTGCGCGACCTCGTACCCGACCTCAAGGCCGCGACCAACGGCTATGTCGTCGACAAGGTCGAAGGTTTTGCCATCGACAAGGCGGGCGATGCCTATGTCGTCACGGACAATGACGGCGTCGAGGATTCCTCGGGCGAAACGCTGTTCCTGCGCCTCGGCAACATCGCTGCCATCAACTGAGGCGCGACAGGCATGAAATGGAAAGGCCGCGGTGGCGACACGGCGGCCTTTTCCGTTGATATCTGGTCAGGTGTCCTGTGCGGCGATCATGCGTCGGGCACTGTGCTCGTCGGTGATCAGAACCGTCGGCTTCACCAGCTTCATGGCGCCGAGCAGCGCGTCGATCTTATCGGTACCACCAGAGGTCAGGATGCGCAGCGGGGCCCGGCGGATGCGGTCGACATCGACGGACATGCCGAGCTCGTTGATCGGATGGTCGACCAGATTGCCGTCGCGGTCGAAGAAGTGGAACAAAAGGTCGCCCACAGCGCCCTTGGCCATAAGCTTCTCGCGCTCTGCCTCGGTCAGGAAGCCGCCGCGATAGAATGTCGAGGCCGACGCGATGTCGCCGACGCTGACCAGCACGGCATCGAGCGAATCGGCCAGCGCAAAAATTTCTGATAAGCCGCAGCGCTCGATCAGCGCACGCTTGGTCTCGATGCTGTCGACGACCGCAGGCGCCGGAATGAGATAGCCGTCGCCCTGGAAGGCCTGGGCGAAGCGCCAGGCGAACTCGGCCGGGTTGGTGCGGCGTGCGACGCCGACGCCGCCAAGCAGCGAGATGACGCGGAAATCGGCAAGCGGCTTGGCGCTGATATAGGGCAGCGTGCCGGTCAGCGTGCGACCCCAGCCAACGCCCACCGACATGCCCGACTTCATCGCCTCTGACAGATAGTCGCCTGTGGCGGCACCGATCGCCGGGATCGGGTCGGCGCCCTCGGCCGAAAGCGGGGCAACGATGGCGCGCTGCACGCCGAATATGCTTTCGAGCTCGCGCTCCTGCCTGACGATGTCGGACAGATCGCCCTCGATGGCGATCTTGACTTCGTTGCGGGCGCGGGCCTCCGCCAGCATCCGGACCACGGTGACACGGCCGACGCCGAGCACCTCGGCGATGTCGTTCTGGGTCATCTGCTCGATGAAATACATCCAGGCGGCGCGCACGCGCAGCCGGTCGGCGCGGCTGTCGGTCGGCGCGTTCTCGGCCTCGTTAGCCGTCGCAATGCCACGCGTCTTGCCGCTCGAACCTTTGACGCCTTTGTTCACGCCGTTTCCCCCGCTTTGGTTTGCATCACTTTTCAAGGAACGGTGCCAAGGTCAAGCGCCGAGCAGCCGACAACAGTTTGCAGTCCGAACCAAACAATGCTGCAATGCCAACAGCCGCCGCCGAAACGGGGAGTCGGTCGCCAGATGGCGAGAGGCCTTGGCCCAAAGTGCTAGACCTGTCGCCTGACATATTGGAACCGATTTCCGGGCGGTGCGTAGAGTGAAAGTGTAGGAGCGTCTGTGGTGCGTCCTGATGGGTGCTCGGCGCTCCCAGGAGCATGCCATGCTGAGAAGCCTCTCCGAAGAGGTTGTCGTCAATATCAAGGACCGCCTGCGTGACATCAGGCATGTCGTGCGCGCCAGCCGCCACGACAATCCCGGGGGGCCGCGCCGTCCGCCTGGGACCGAGCCGTTTTCGCCACCGGCCGAGATCGAGCGGCTGTTGGGTCGTGCCGCAAGCGTGGTCGACGATACTTTGACGATGGCGGAGACCGTTTCGCTGTCGCTGCTGCCGATTGTGCGGCCCGACGATGGCGCGCGGCTGCATGGCTTCGATACCTATTTCGCCACCGGCAGCTCGGCTGCGGTCGAGGGCGAGCGCCTGTTCCGCAGGGATCTTTATGCCGCGCTGAAGGCCTGGTCGCGCCAGCGGAGCGAAGCGGCCCCCCTGCTCCACGAGGCCGGTTTCTCGCAGGCCCATCTCGACATCCGCCGCCGCTATGGCGAGCTGCTGGCAGGGATGCGCGCGGCAACTCCTGATGGCAAGCTGGAGGCGGTTGCCGCGGTTGCCGCAGCTGTTCTGGTCGAATTGCTGCTGAGCCAGTCGTTGTCGGCCGGCGCCGAAGCCAACGAGGCTTATCCGACGCTGTTGCCGCTGGCGCCCGTGGCGCTCGCGGCCGGTATCGCAACGCTGTCGCCCTCGGGATTGAGCGACGCCGATCTGCTGGAGGCCGCCGGTCTGGTGGTCGAGGCTCGTCGCGACCGCATCGTGCGTGCGCTCGATGGCGACGATCCGGTTTCCGACCTCACCGACATCTTCCGGGTGCTGCTGGCGCATTTGCCATAGGGCGCTGCCTATTCCGCAGGATAGATCAGCCCAGAGAAACGGCTTATGCCCCCAGCTCGGCGATCCTCTTCTTCGCCCGATGGATCGAGGCCGGGCTCATCGACAGCTCGGTCAGGCCCATGCGCAGGAATTCGGGGATGAGATCCGGCCGCCCGGCTGCCTCGCCGCACATGCCGACCATGATGCCAGCCGCCACTCCTGCCCGTGCCGTCATCTCGATCGCCGACATGACAGCGACATTGGTGACGTCATTGAGCTTGGCGACAGTCGGGTTCAGCCGGTCGGCAGCCATGATGTACTGGGTGAGGTCGTTGGTGCCGATGGAGAAGAAGGCGACTTCCTTCGCGAGCGCTGGCGCGATCAGCACCGCCGCGGGCGTCTCGATCATCACGCCGAGCTGGAACTCGCCGAAGGCGACCTTCTCGGCGGCCAGTTCGGCCTTGCAGGTTTCGATCAGCGCGCGGGCGGCGCGCACTTCGCCGACGTCGGCGACCATCGGCAACATCACCTTGACATTGCCATGGACGGCAGCGCGCAGGAGAGCCCTGAGCTGCGGCTTGAAGATGTCTGGCCGGTCGAGACACATGCGGATGCCGCGCCAGCCGAGGAACGGGTTCTCCTCGTCGGGAAATTCGATTCCCGAGATCGGCTTGTCGCCGCCGATGTCGAGCGTGCGCACGATGACGGGATGGGGTGCAAACGCCTTGGCCAGTGCTGCATAGGTCTCGGCCTGCATGTCTTCCGACGGCAGGTGCATGTGCCGCATGAACAATAGTTCGGTGCGGAACAGGCCGACACCCATCGCGCCGGCCTCGCGGGCTGCGTCGATCTCTTCGAGCGAGCCGATATTGGCGGCCACTTCGATGACCGTCCCGTCGGCGCGGCGCGGGGTGGTGTCGCGAAACGCCTTCAGCGCCTCGCGCTCACGGGCGGCTTCATCGATGCGGGCGCGGAAGCCGGTGAGAACAGAGCCCTCGGGGTTGGCGACGACATGACCACGGTGGCCGTCGAGTGCGATCTCGCGCGCCTTGCCGAGTTCGTGGACCTGCGGGCCCATGCCGAGCACGGCTGGGATGCCATGGGCGCGGGCGATGATGGCGATGTGGGAGGTAGCGCCGCCATGGCCGCAGACGATGCCGCCGATGCGCTTGAGCGGCGCGCGCGCCAGGTCCCAGGCGCCGATGTCCTCGGCGATCAGGATGGCGCCCTCGGGGATGTCGTCGAGGCTGGCATCTGCCTGGCCGAGCAGCGCCAGGCAGATCTGGCGGCCCACCGACTGCACGTCATCGGCGCGGGCGTTCAGATAGGGGTCGTTGACCTGGCCGAACTGGGCAGCGATCCGAGTGGCGGCGCCGATAACTGCTGTCACCGCATCGCTGCCGGTGTTGATGGCTGTGACCACCTCGTCGCGCAACTCGTCGTCGGCGGCGATGTCACGCAGGGCGGCGATGATGCCGCGGTCGTTGGCCGAAAGAGCATCGGAGGCGAGGGAAGCGTTCATGCGCGCCTGAACGACCTCGACCGCGTCGGTGAAGCGGACGAGTTCTGCTTCCATCTCGCCGACCGAAAGCTTGCGGCGCTCTGGCTTGATCTCGGGCGGGAAGTGGGCGAAAGCGGCGCCGACAGCATAACCTTCGCTGGCAGCTACACCCTTCAGCGCGCCCGAAATCTCTTCCTCTACAGCCGCCGGCTTGGCCGGCTCGATCTTGAGCGTCACGCCCACGGCGGCCGCGGCATCAGGCTCGGCCGGGGCCTGTTCTTCGGCAAGACCGGCAAGCGGGTTTTCGAGATAGCCGATCAGCGCTTCCACGGCCTCGATCTCGTCGGCGCCCCTGGTGCGGATCGTCACCTCGTCGTTTTCCTTGACGGCGAGCAGCATCAGCTTGACCGCACTCTTGGCGCTGGCCGACTTGCCGTCCTTGACGATCTCGACCTCGCTTTCGAAGCTCTTGGCGAGCTTGACGAAACGGGTGGCGGGGCGGGCGTGCAGCCCTTCATGCACTCTGACGATCGTCGAGCGTTCCATGTCCGGTCTCTTGTTCGTGTTCACTATAGCCGCGTCGGGCGCGGCGATCAGCGGCCGATTGTGATGGCGGCGCCGGTTTTCAGCGCGGCGACGAGGACCTCGCCTTCGATAACGGAGGCGCAGATTTCGCCCGGCCGTTCGGCAGCGTTGGCGCCGTTGAAATTGATGACCACGTGGCCGATCTCGCGCACCTTGTTCCAGGCGCTGTCGCCCATGGCGGTGATGGTGCCTTGCAACTCGCCGATGGCGATGGTTTCGCCGACTGTTGGCGCCGCGTCGCTGGGGCCGACCTCGGTCTTGTGCAGCACCGATACCTCCGCCAGTTCCGGCGGGGCGCCGTCGGCGAACAGGATCAGCACGCCGCCTTCGGCCAGCTCTGCCACCTCCGGTCCGATTGCCGTGATGTGCGTCTTGAGATGAACCGACATGATCGAAGCCTTTTTTCTGGGCCCGGGCCGAAATGCTGTCCGGGCGGTATTCGTTTCGCCGGCTTGGCCGGACGGTGAGGCGCCCGGCGGCACAGGTGCCGCCGGGCAATGTCTTAGAAGACGATCAGGCTGACCACCCAGGCGATGAGCACCGAAACCGGGCCCATGATCTGGCGGCTGATCAGAACGGCGGGAACGCCGATCTCGATGGTCTTGGGCTTGGCCTCACCGAGCGCCAGGCCGACGGGCACGAAGTCGCAACCCACCTGGGTGTTGTAGGCAAACAGAGCCGGCAGAGCCATTGCCGGCGAAATCGTGCCGTTGGCGATCTGCGGTCCGATGATCGCCACGCCGATGACCTGGGCGATGACCGCGCCCGGTCCCAGGATGGGCGACAGGAACGGCAGGCCGCAGATGGCGGAAATGATCAGCAGGCCGACGATGTTGTTTGCCAATGGCCCCATCGGCTGGGCAAGCACGTCGCCGATGCCGGTGTAGAGGATCAGGCCGATCAGCATCGTCACGAACGCCATGAACGGCAGCACGTTGCGGACGACCTGGTCGATGGTGCGGCGGCCGGCATTGAAGAAGATGCCGACGACGCGACCCATGACACGGCCGATGCTGGCGACGAAGTTGATGAACCCGCCGTCATTGGTCGGCACGGGAGCTGCCTTTGCCGCCGTCGCGAACGATGCGTTGTTGGCGTTGGAGGCCGAGCCTGCCGATGTCACTGCTTCCGAGCCGTCAGCCATGGTGATGTCGCTTTCCTTGACGCCCGACACATAGATGTCCTCGGTGATGAACTGGGCGAGCGGACCCGCCTGCCCTACCGGGGTTAGGTTGACGGTGGGAATGCGCTTGCGCGGATAGACCCCGCAGCGCGCAGTGCCACCGCAATCGACGACGACGACCGCCATCTCGCCTTCGACCGGCGGCGACTTGAAGCCGTCTACGGCTTCCGCGCCGGTCATCTCGGCGATGCGGGCTGCGACCGGGTGGATGCCGCCGCCGGTGACGGAGACGATCTTGTTGCGCTGATCCGTCGGCTGGACGACCAGGGGACCGCCCCAGCCGCTCTTGCCGCGGGAGATTTTGACTGCCTTGTAAGACTTGGCCATGTGCTCCTCCCCGCCCTTACAGCTCGACGCCCTGACGGCGTGCCATGATGGCGGTGATGCGCTCGGTCAGCATGCCCTTGAGCAGGATGACGACGAGGCCGACGATGGCGTACCAGATGGCGACCTGGATGTGGTAGCCGCCGGGAACAACGCCCTTCTTCTCGAGCTCGAGCAGAGCGACGAGAATGCCGCCCCAGACGAAGTATTCGCCCGGGTTGATGTGCGGGAACAGGCCGAGCGGCGGATGCACGTAGGACACGGCCGCGTCGTAGAAGGCGGGCTTGTGCTTTTCTTCCAGGAACGAGCCGAAGGTGTAGGCCATCGGGTTGGTCAGGAAGAACACCGAGATCAGCGGCAAAACCGTGTAGCGGGTCAGCGCAATACGGCCAGCACCTCGGGCGATGCCGTGCACCCTCTCCTCGCCGACCAGCTCGGTCAGCGCGTAGAAGGCGGTCATCAGCACGACGAGCGTCGGGATGATGCCGGTGACGAAGCCGGCGAAAACCTCGCCGCCCTTCTGGAAGATGCCGATGAAGTATTTGCCGATGCTGGTGAGCCAGCCCAGCTGCTCCTCCTTGGCGACGGTGTTGAGCTTTTCCTTGAACTGCTCAACGGTGATGTCGCTGCTTGCCTGTGCGAGCACGACCATGTCGTGGGTCGCGCCCTTGACGGCCAGCTTACCGTGAATTGCAGCATCCGTGGCCATGGAACCCGCCACATGCAGGTTCTGGACGGCCATGTCGGCATGCTGAGCCAACATAGATAGGACTGACATTTCTCCTCCTTAGATTCCTCACCCCAACGAGATTGCCCCGCAGGCAGCGTCCCTACTGGCTTGCAGGCTTGAGTCCGGCCAGGCCGGGCCCTTTCGGCTCGAGCCGTGCACGGTCGATCTGCTCGACCGCCTTCTTCACGGCTTCCGCCACACCGGTTTCCCCCTCTCCCAGAACAGCGGGATTGGACCGGAGCTGATCGAGGGTCATCCCCTCAAGGTTTTCATGACGATGGAACTTGGCGAAGACCGAACGCCCGGTCATGGTCAAGAGCCGCTGGACCGTCAGGTCGGGTGTCACCACCACGAGCGCGATCGTGCCCTTGCCCAGGCGGCCGCGGCAATTGCCGGCGCCGACATAGCCGTCCTGGTACTTCGCGGTGATGCCTTTGAAGACGTCGGAATAGTGCCGCATCTGCAGCCAGACGCCGAGCGATTGCAGCGCCCAGACAACGCCCAGCAGCA
Source organism: Aminobacter sp. MET-1 (assembly GCF_026521175.1). Classification (NCBI taxonomy): domain Bacteria; kingdom Pseudomonadati; phylum Pseudomonadota; class Alphaproteobacteria; order Hyphomicrobiales; family Phyllobacteriaceae; genus Aminobacter; species Aminobacter sp. MET-1. The sequence goes on from NZ_JAMSHL010000021.1 coordinate 84,779, forward strand.
GCAATCCCCATTGCCAGATTGCCATTAGGCCCTTCCTCCCGAAGTCCTCCAAGAGCGGCCGGATACCCGGTCGCTCACATATGGATCAAAGAACATTTGTCTTTACGAATGTCAATATGTATAACTTGAGGCGAGCCGATACGGTGCCTCCATCCACAGCGGCATTTGGCATTTTGCCCGCCGGTGGTATCGTCCGGAGCCGGCAGGAGCGTTGCGACCATGGACCTTCTCTTCAAGAACGAGCTGGCACTTGTGCCCGACCTCGGACACAGGCTGAGGCAGCTGCGCTGGTTCCGCGCCACCTTCCGCAACAGTGCCCGCGCCGTCACCGCCCGCTACGGCATCCATTTCGACATAGACGAGAAGAAGCTGACGCGCATCTTTCTCGATTGGGTCGAGATCGTGAATGCCCAGAAATCCTACGCCAGGCTCGACCGCGCCGACTTCATCGTCTTCGCCGCGGGCCTGGCGCTGAAGGAACTGATCCGCCAGGCGCCGGTCAGCGCGGCCGGCATGCCGGTGGTCGCAGGCACCGAAGACGCGCCCGAGATCGTGCGCTTCTGGCCCGAGGGCTTTGTCTACACAAACTACTGCGTCTGTGCGATCGCGGCCGTGTTCGAGCAGGAGTTCGGCGCCACCCCTGCCCTCGATGCCTGCGCCGACGACCTCAGAACCTGGTGGTCCTACAAGGAGAACACGACCGAGATGCCGAGCTATGCGGTGGCCTATCTCGACCGTTTCCTCGGCGCCGAACCCAACTGGCTCGCACCCGATCTGCCGGAAGAGCGCAGCGCCATGCAGCGCGCGCTCCAAGCCACGCCGCAACGCGTCGCGATCGGCCAGGACTAGACCTTCAACCATCGCGACCGCGCTGCGGCCCGGCCGCGGCAAGCCGCATTTCGACCAACGACGGCGCTGCGCCAGATATTTTCCGGAGACCGACTTGCCCAACGATAAGCTGGTGATTTTCGATTGCGACGGCGTGTTGGTCGACAGCGAGCCGCTGGCGGCTCTTGCCTATGTGCGTGCCTATGCCAGGAACGGTCTCACGATCGAGGCCGAAGTGATCTCGCATTGCGTCGGCATGAAGCAGGCCGACATCATCGCCAAGATCCACCAACTCACCGGCCAGCTTTTGCCCGAACACGCCAACGGCGACATCTGGGGCGAGACCAAGGCGCTGTTTACCGAACAGCTGGCCTCGACGCTCGACATTGCCGCCTTCTTGTCCAAGCTCGAGGCCGCCCGCTGCGTCGCTTCATCGTCGTCGGTCGAGCGCATCAACCACAGCCTCGAGGTGACAGGCCTGGCGCACTATTTCGGCGCGGCGATCTTCAGTTCGTCGATGGTCAAGAACGGCAAGCCCGCGCCCGACATTTTTCTCTACGCAGCCGAAAAGATGGGCTTTGCACCTGAGCGTTCCGTAGTCATCGAGGATTCCCGCTATGGCGTGCAGGGCGCGGTCGCGGCCGGCATGACGGCGATTGGCTACATCGGCGGCGGCCATACCCATGACGGCCACGGCCCTGAGCTTTTGGCGGCTGGTGCTGCGGTGGTGTGCGGCAGCTGGGACGAGGTCGCGGCAGAGCTTCGGAAGCGTGGGTTTATCTGAGGCAGATTGGCTTGAGGGTAATCGGGTAGCGGTTGCGCCACCCCTCATCTGCCTGCCGGCACCCTCTCCCGCAAAGGGACGGGGAGAGGGTAAGGGTGAGGGGGCAATTGAGAGGTGAGCCCTACGCCCGCACCATTTCCAGCAAGATCTTCAGCACCTGCTCCCGACGCTCGACCTGCGGCATGTGGCCGGTGGCGGCAAAGACATGCAGCGCAATTTCGCCGGGAAGTCCCTGCGACTGGCTCGCCGGGATGATCCTGTCGTTTGCGCCGACGATGACACGCACCGGAATGCGCAAGGCTGCCAGCACGGCCCTGATGTCGAAGGTCTGGGTGCCGTCGGCGAAGAAGCGGTCCGATATCTCGGCCTGCGTTGCGCGCAGTTCCCTGTCTGCCGCCTGCGCCAGCGTGGCGTTGACGAACGGCTTGGACAACACCTGCTCGTCGGCCACCAGCTGACGAAGCCAGGGCATCAAGCTCGCTTCACTCTTGGCGCGTACGAAACCCTGCAGGAAGGCGCCGTTGATCTCGGGGCCGAGGCCAGCCGGTGCGATGAGTGCCAAGGCACGCACATCGGCATGGCCGCGTTCCGCAACGGTTGCGGCCACAGCACCTCCGAAGGAGTGGCCGACCAGCAGCAGCGGGCCGACATCGAGCGCTGCCAGTGTCGCCTCGACATCCGATGCAATGGCGTCGAGATCCGACGGCGTGAGGCGCGGCGAGCCGCCATGTCCGGGCAGGTCGATTGCCAGCAGCGGCGCGTCGACAGGACCTGCGGCCAGCATCGGCCGCCAGCTGTTGAGGTCTGCGCCGAAGCCGTGGAGCAGGACGATCGGACGCCCTTCGCCTTGTCGCAGCCAGGCAAAGTTCAGCGGGGCCGCGCTGGCGGGCCGCCGTGGCGCCGACAGCGGCTGGGAGGATGCCGCCGGCCTTGAAACGATTGGGTCGGGCTGCGCCGGGGCTTTCGCCTCCAGCCTTGGCGTCGCCATGGCACTTTCCACATCCTTGCGCATGACGCGGCCCCTGGGGCCGGACCCTGCGATGGCGTCGAGTGCAAGTCCAGCCTCCGCCGCGAGGCGGCGAGCAAGCGGCGTGGCGCGCGTACCGTTCAGCGCTGCGGTGGCTGTCACTGGCGCGGGCTCTGAGGGCGCAACCGGGACAGCAGCAACCGGAGCGGGCGCAATAGTAGTGACTTCCGGTGCCAGCTTACCCTCGAGAGCCGTGTCCTGAGCCGGCTTGGCAGCTTCGCCTTCGGCATAGATCCAGGCGACGGCTTCGCCGACTGGGATGTCGATGCCTTCCTTGCCTGTTATGTCGCGGATGGTACCCGAGGCGGGGGCGTCGATTTCCATCGCCGCCTTGTCGGTCTCGATCTCGAACAGCAGGTCGCCTTTCTTGACTGCAGCGCCTTCGTCGACATACCAGCGCGAGATGCGCCCTGTCGCCATGTCCATGTCGACCTTGGGCAGGATTACTTCGACCGGCATGGCCTAACGGCTCCCAGTGGCGAGGCTACGCGCGGCGGCGAGGATGTCGGGCACCTGCGGCACGGTCGCCTTTTCCAGTTCCGGATTGTAAGGGATCGGCGTCTCGGCGCCGCCGAGGCGCACGATCGGCGCGTCGAGGAAATCGAAGGCCTCGCTCTCGGCGATCATGGCGCTGACCTCGGCGCCGACGCCGAGGGTCTTCACGCCTTCATAGACGCAGAGCAGGCGCGACGTCTTCTTGACGCTCGCAATGACGGTGTCCTTGTCCATCGGCCGGACGGTGCGCAGGTCGACGACCTCGACGTCGATGCCCTCGGCCTCGAGCGTCTTTGCCGCTTCGAGCGCCTTGTGCACCATGATGGAGGTGGCGACGATGGTCAGGTCGCGCCCCTCACGACGGATATCGGCTTTGCCGATCGGCACGGTGTAATAGCCCTCGGGCACCGGGCCTTTGGTCTTGTAGAGCAGCTTGTGCTCGAAGATCATCACCGGGTCGGGATCGGCGACGGCGGCGAGCAGCATGCCCTTGGCGTCGTGCGGCGTCGCCGGCTGGATGACTTTCAGGCCCGGCACATGCCCGAGCCAAGCTTCGAGGCTCTGGCTGTGCTGGGCAGCGGCACCCGTGCCGGAACCCGCCGGAAAGCGCATCACCACGGGCACCGACACCGCGCCGCCGAGCATGTAGCGCATCTTGGCGGCCTGGTTGACGATCTGCTCCATGGCGAGCGTGGCGAAGTCGGAGAACTGGAATTCGAAGATTGGACGCAGTCCGGTCACCGCCGCACCCACGGCAACGCCGGCGCCACCAAGTTCCGAGATCGGCGTGTCGATGACGCGGTCGGCGCCGAAACGCTCGACCAGGTCGCCGGTCACCTGGAAGGCGCCGCCATAGACGCCGATGTCCTCGCCCATGAGGAAGACACGCTCGTCGGTCTCGAGCGCAATCGCCATGGCTTCCTGGATCGCCTGGGCATAGCTCAGCTCGCGCACAGCCTGATCCATCACACAGTCTCCGTGTAGACGTAGCGTTCGAGATTGCGGATCTCGGGCGACGGGCTCGCCTTGGCGAACTCGATGCCGTCGGCAATCTCCTTGGCCACCGCCTCGCGGATCGCCTCGATGCCGGCCTGGTCGATGATGCCGAATTCCATCAGTTCATTCTCGTAGCGGACGATCGGATCGCGGTTGGTCATCCAGTCCTCGATCTCTTCCTTGGTCCGGTAGCGGTTGCGATCGCTCTTGGAGTGGCCGCGGTAGCGATAGGTCTTGGACTCGATCAGCGTCGGCCCCTCCCCTGCCCGGGCGCGGCGTACAGCCTCGTGGCTGGCCTCGGCGACTTCGGACAGAACGTTGCCGTCGACGATCACACCCGGCATCGAATAGGCGGCGGCTCGGTCGGCGACATTGGGCACCGCCGTCGAGCGGGCCATCGAGGTCGACATGCCGTAACCGTTGTTCTCGCAGACGAAGATGACCGGCAGCTTCCACAGCGAGGCCATGTTGAGCGCCTCGTGGAAGGCGCCCTCATTGTTGGCGCCGTCGCCGAAGAAGGAGATGACGACGCGGTCGGATTTCAGGCGCTTGGCGGTCAGTGCCGCACCCACGGCGATCGGAATGCCGCCGCCGACGATGCCGTTGGCGCCGAGATTACCGGTGGAGACGTCGGCAATGTGCATCGAACCGCCGCGGCCGCGGCAATAACCCGTGGTCTTGCCGAAGAACTCGGCGAACATCTTCGACACTTCCGCACCCTTGGCGATGCAGTGGCCGTGGCCGCGATGGGTCGAGGTGATCTGGTCGTCATTGGTGAGCGGCATGCAGATGCCCATGGCGCTCGCCTCCTGGCCGATGGACAGGTGCATGGTGCCGTGGATCAGGCCGCGCATGTAGGACTCTTCCGCGCCCTCTTCGAACTGGCGGATAAGGTACATCTTGTGCAGTGCCTGCTTCAGGCGCTCGGCACTGTATTCGCGGTAGATGAAGGGCAGGTTCGCGCCTGCCGGCAGGTCCTTGGTCTTAGCCTGGGCCACGATTACGCCTCCGCTCCATAGACCAGTTTGTCCTGCCGTGCCCTGAGCTCGGCGATCTTCGAGTTTGGCGCAACCGCGGCATTGGCCGTGGTGATCAGCTCACC
>NZ_JAMSHL010000022.1:0-84799 GCF_026521175.1 Aminobacter sp. MET-1
GCCTGCGCCTGCGTTGCAGTCGCTGTATCCTGCGCGGATGCCGCAGCAACGGTCGATATCAGGGCGGTTGCGCTGGCCGTGGCAAGGATCGTGAAATCGCGTCGCCGTGTTACCGATCTGATGTCCTCGATAGGAGAAATCCTCATGAGGACGCCATATCTCGGATTGGCCTTCAACTTGGTGCTGAGCGCCATTGTCATGTATCTGGTCATGTTTGCGATGATCGATACAAGCGCGGATTTCTACAATAACATCAACATGGTCTATATGACGTTGACGATGTTGGCGCCGATGGCCATGCTGATGCTCGCGACCATGGGACATATGTACCAACGACGGGCGCTCAATGCCGTACTTTATGTCGGCTTCATCGCTATCTTTATCGTTTCCCTAACATTCATCCGCGTCCAGCGCTATGTCGGCGACGAGCAATTCCTTCGGTCGATGATCCCCCATCATTCCGGCGCGATCCTGATGTGCCGCGAAGCAGCGATTGTCGATATACAGATCAGAGACCTCTGCGACCGAATCATCGTGGCGCAGCGCGCGGAGATCGATCAGATGAAGACAATGCTCCAGAGGGTCCACGGGACAGCAAGGTAGACGCTCACGCCGTGCCACTCCGCAGAAATGCTATCAGATCGTCTGGCGAGACCAGCACCGGATAGTCGGACCCGAATGGTTTCATGACGGCTCATGATGAGCATTCCAATAGTGCCAGAGCTTTCTCGTAGCGGTCACGGCGTTCGGCGTCGCCGTCGGCCGAACTTGCTCGTAGATTGTCGCGCAAATCTGCAAGCTTGACCGGTAGTGCTAGAGCATTGCTAGCGGCACGCCTGACGAAGTCAAAGTAGTCTTCGTTCCGCCGGCGGGTCATGCAATCGACCGCACCGATCACCTCATCCTGAAAACCTTGGACAACGAGGTCGCCAAGGGTCAGATCGCTCTTTTCGACAACGTCATGAAGCACGCCGACGATCCGGCTCAATTCGTCATCCTGCGCCAGCATGACGCGCAAGGGATGCAAGATGTAGGGATCGCCATTCTTGTCCAACTGGCCCTCGTGGATTCTAGCTGCAAGGCAGATGGCGGTATCCAGCTTCGACATGATGCTCTCCCGGCAAATTGAAGACTCAACGGCGCAATGGCGATTCCAGTTCCGACAATTTCACGCCTTCTCCCCGCCGGGAACCGACCGAAATGTCGCGAATTGGATGTTTGTCGGCGAGCATATCGCCTCCCCAATCGTTGTCTGAATACACCAAAACTCCGGCCCGATCGTGATCGCCCTCGACGGAACCAGTCGGCATCGCGGCGGTTTGCCTACGTCCCGACAAGAACAGCTGACCAGTCGGCCATGCGGGGTAAGCTCGGCAAGTGGCTTCCACTGGAAGGGACAACAACCACAGAATGATCCAAATGGAGGCTCCCATGCTGATCAACGGAAAACAGGTCGACCTGAACGAACCGGCGACGTTCTACGAAAACCGCTTCAATCACGGTACTTTCTTTCCCTACCTCTCGCAAGCGATCCGCCATGCCGTTGCCGTCCCATCTGCAAGGCAACAACAGGCAGCGAGCATAGTCACACAATCTGGAGAACAGTTTGGCTGGGCCGAAATCAGCCTGTTGAACGACCATCTTCGACATGCTCCGGCAGAGCATTCGACCCCTCGGCGTGCCTAGAGCACCAGCGCTGCTAGCACCAGATAGAGGGCGGCGAAGGAAACCGATAATACGACGAGCATGACGGCATATTGCCGGACGGTTTTCGCGAGACCTCGCTGAACGTTGTGGTCCTTCATCCGTTTGAGTTCCTTCTGCGTCAGGGTCAATCTCGCAGGAGCTTTTCCGTTCCAAAGGACCACACCATTGTCGGGCCCATGGGAACTGTCGGGACGTTCGCGGGTTGAGCCCCACATCGCGCAAAGCTCTGAGTGAAGGAGAACAGCCGTGCTATCGCTACACTCGAGGATCGTTCCGTTCGACGGGACGGTGACAATCATTTTCTCGGATGCAATCATCGCGTCCAGCACCCAAGCCAAGATGCTCTGCGTCAATGGGGAAGGCGATGTCTTCTACGTCCCGTTCGAAGATATCTATTTCGACTTCCTGACGGCCATGGAGCGAACAGTCTACCGTGTCGGCTGGGGTGCAGCTCACTTCTGGCGTGTGTCAGCCTGTGGCGCCGCCGCACAGGACTTCATGTGGGCCTACTTGGATCCTGAACCTGGGGTGGAATTGCTAGCCAACCACGGTGCCTTCAACCCAGAACTTGCTCGGATAGAGGCGATATCGGCGAGGCCACAGCCCACGCCCGCCGACATGCCTATATGATGTGAAGGATTGTCATCATGAACGCCCCAAGAAGCCGCGTGCTCACCTCAGCGCCAGCGCTGCCCACCGATGACGAACTCGTCCTCCATCTCGTCGAGACGAGCGACCTGTCGCCCTTGCAGGCTCAGGAGCTGGTTCGCCGATATGGCCATGACAAGGCAAGGCTGGAGGAACTGGCAAAGACTTGGAAGGCCGAAAGCTGATTTCGGCAGAGCAATTGTTGTCGCGAAAAATCAAGGAACCTCCTCCGAAGTCAGTTGTTACCCACCCATGTCCAGCAATGGAGACCGACATGATGTTGCGACTTTCGAGCACTGCACTGTTACTGGCGCTCACAACTTCGGGACTGTACGCCCAGACGCTCGTCCTTGAGCCAGCCCAGCAGACCATCGTGCGCGAGTATGTCATCGCGCACCCCGTTCAACCTGTTCAACCCCCGCCGGATTTCCAGATCGCCGTGGGTGCTGTCATCCCTGACGTGGTAGAGATTACGCCTCTGGATGCCCCTGATCTTGGCGCGAGCTACAGCTATGTCGTCATCGACAACCAAACCGTGCTGGTAGACCCAGGTACGCGCAAGATCGTTCAAATCATCCAATAACAGACGGAGATAGGGCCCATCCATGTCTGGCTGGGCCCTATATCGTGGGTGCCCAAGCAAATCCTACTCAACAACCGAAGCATTCTCAGCGCCCGGCCCTATCTGCGTGCCGTGCCAGCCACCTAGCTGTTTTGGTCTCGTCTGGCTCCATCCATGCGCTGCCTCTGTTCCGTACAGAACCAAGCTGAGACTGCAGCTTCCCGGCAGCCCAGGCTTCAACTACGCCTGGGTGGATGTAGCCCTTCCGGCATACGGTTCGGGTATTGCCGAGATGATGTGCTACCTGATCGATCACCTCATTGCAGGCAAGCACTGCTGCCCGTTTGGCTTCTGGAAGAGGTCGTTCGGCAAAGAGCGCCAAAGCCCGAACGGTTCCTCCCCAGGTTCGAAAATCCTTCGATGAAAACTGTTCGCCGGCCGCCTCTCGGATGTAATCATTGACCTCGTCGGAACTGACAGCTGTTCGTGTGCCGCCTTCTTCCTCGACGTATTGAAACAGGCTTTGGCCCGGCAATTCCTGAATTTGCTTGACGACCCGGGCGATTCGTCTGTCGCTCAACCTCACCAGCCATTCCTTGCCCGACTTGCCCTTGAATGCGAATTTGAGTTTCTCTCCCTCAATCTCGACATGGCGCGTGCGGAGTGTCGTCAGTCCGAAGCTCCCATTGTCACGGGCATAAGTGGCGTTGCCGATCCGGATCATCGCGTTGTCCAGTAGCCAGACGACCGCGGCGAGGACCTTGTCACGCGGAAGGCCGCGTTTTCCCAGATCTCTGTGAACGCGTCGTCTCAAACGTGGCAGAGCCTTGGCGAAATCGCCGAGGCTGGCAAACTTTGCCTGATCACGGGTCTCTGACCATTTAGGATGATATCTGTATTGCTTGCGACCACGCAGATCGCGGCCTGTGGCCTGTATGTGACCTGTCGAATCCCGACAAATCCACACGTCGGTCCAGGCCGGCGGGATCGCTATGGCATCGATTCGATCGATATCGCCGGCATTTGTCAGCCTTTGTCCGTTGGCGGTCACGTAGCGGAAATGCTTGCCGGAGCGGCGACGTGCAAGGCCAAGCTCTCCGTCATTCACGTATCGCAACGAGGCGGCAGTCGCCGTGATCTTCGGGAGTTGGCGATGATTGTCCACTGTCGTAAATGACCTCACGGCCGGCATTCGCCGGCCGCCCTATCCTCATTTTCTGCGGCACCCTCTAGGCAGCCCGAGCCGACGGTGGGGTCTTGTTGATCGCAGTTACTGCCAGGCTTGTCAGCTTGTTGTTCGTCGCCTTTTCCTGGTCGAGAATCTCACTGAGAAGGGTGTGCGCCTCTTCGTGGCCGAGGTCCTTGGCCCACTCGCGCAGCGAACCGTATCGCGATATTTCATAGTGCTCGACGGCCTGGCAGGCGGCCAGCAGCCCAGCATCGAGCGCTGTGCCCGAGGCTTCCTTCATCAATCCGTCGGCCTCCTTGATCAGGCCCTCGACCGCATCGCACTTCGTGCCCGTCGCCTTTTTGCCGATGGATTTGAAGACCTGCTCGAGCTTCTTGATTTGCCCCTTGGTCTCTTCAAGGTGGTCCTCTGCCGCCTTCTTCAGCTTGGCATCATTGGCGGCGTTGGCCACTTTTGGTAGCGCTTTGGTGATCGCATTCTCGGCGAAGTACATGTCCTCAAGCGTGTGCTCGAAAATCTCAGCCAGAGTCTTCATCTGTGGGATCCTCCTGCCGGAATTGGCAGGTAGGGAATGGATCAAAGGAGAGATGGTTCCCCAGCCAAAGCCAACCAATATCTGAACCTTCAGCCCGCCGCCGCGTTCAATATGGCTGCGGATCGTGTCAACCGGGACCGACGGCAAGATGAACAGGAGGTCTTTTTCCCGGTTTCTCCTCCTGGCCAACGAACAGGCAGACGAGCATCTACCCCGTCCGATCCGTAGCGCTTTTTTTCCGAGCCCCGGAACGACCGAGGCTCCCACGGCGTTCGAAAAACACAACCAAGGGGAAGTCGTATGTTGCGTTTCGTTGCCTTACTGCTCTTCGGCTACTGTAGCTATCGCATCGGCCGTGAGTTCATTGACAGCATACCGGACGATTTCGAGCTCGTTGCCGAACCGCGGGGCCTCCTGGCTTCGCCGGAGCGACAAAGACACGATGCTCACATGGCGCGGAAGGATCGGATAGCGCGAAGGAAGCGCGCTGCCCACAGCTGATACTGTCGATCACAATTTCCGTCGCCTGCAACCCGAGCCTACCGAACGTCATTTCGATAGCAAGGTGCATGGGAGGCTTCAATGAACAGCCAACATACGTTCCATACCATTCCTTGCAGGCAAGGCTGGCGCGTCAAGGAGGGCGGAGAAATCCTTTCTACTCATCCCACGCAGAAGGAGGGATGGGACGCAGCGGTCAAGGCAAGCCGTTTGACCCTCGCTCAAGGCAAGCGATGCAGGGCAATCCTTCATCGTCTGGACGGTTCCATCCGCGAGGAGCGCGTGTACGGCCGAACTCTTCCGTGACAGGGCCCTCAGATGTCGGCCTGTCGCCTCGCGATCACAATCACGCCTTGCCTGGAACGGATCGCCGTCTGAGGTGTTTGTCGAACTTACCGACAAAGGAGGCAGACATGCCGCGCGGCGACAAAGACAAATACACCGACAAACAGAAACGCAAGGCCGAGCATATCGAGGATAGCTACACGGACCGTGGTGTGTCCGAAGACGAGGCCGAAAGGCGGGCGTGGGCGACGGTCAACAAAGATTCCGGCGGCGGCAACAAGTCGGGATCGGGCCGCGGAAAGCCAGATACCAATGTGTCCGCAAAGAAAGGTGGTCAATTGGGGGGAGAGGCATCTGGCCGACGCTCGGCGGCCGCCCGCTCGGCTTCGGCCAAGAAGGCCGCCGCTACCAGAAAGCGCCGAGAGGCCCATTGAACGTCTGGAGGTAGGCCATGTCGGCGCGATCCGAAGCGACGAAGCAACAAACGATCCAACGGAAAGTTCAATCGGACGACAAATCGAAGATGGAGATCGAGGCTCCGCCGATGCAAGCCGGGGCACGGCTCTACCCGGTTCCTCCATTCCCGAAACAACAACTGTCTAAACCGGGCCATGAAAGCCTGGTGGAACCTGCTCCCCTCTACGACGCTCCTTACTACAAGGGCTCGGAGAAGCTGGCCGGCAAGGTGGCGCTCATCACCGGGGGGGATTCCGGCATTGGGCGAGCCGTAGCTGTTCTCTTCGCTCGCGAGGGCGCCGATGTCGCTATCAGCTATCTGAGTGAGCACCAGGATGCAGAGCGCACCAGGCAGGAAGTGGAGGCCGAGGGGCAAAAGTGCTTGCTGCTACCCGGCAACATCGCCGACAGAGACGTGTCGCGCAAGGCGGTCAGGGAAACCGTCAGGGAGCTCGGCCGGCTCGACATTCTCGTCAACAACGCCGCGTTCCAGATTCATTCCAGTGACTTCGCCGACCTGACCGAAGAGCATTTCGACACGACGATCAAGACCAACCTATACGGCTATTTCCACATGAGCCAGGCGGCGATCGAACACATGCCGCCGGGTTCGGCGATCATCAACACAGGGTCGGTGACAGGTATTCGCGGCAGCAAGGAACTTGTCGACTATTCAATGACGAAGGGTGGCATACATGCCTTTACCAGGGCGCTTGCCGCCAACTTGGTGGACAAGGGCATCCGGGTAAATGCCGTGGCACCGGGACCGGTCTGGACACCGCTCAATCCGTCCGACAAGGAGCCTCAGGATGTCTCGACCTTCGGGGCGAAAACACCGATGAAGCGGCCCGCGCAGCCCGAAGAGATCGCGCCCGCATATGTGTTCCTCGCATCACCCCACTGTTCCAGCTACATCAGCGGGGAGATCCTGCCGGTTATTGGCGGATACTGAAGCCACATGGGATCGAATGGGGCTTCCAGCCGTTTGCCGAAGGCGAGATGTGACGGAGGGTCCGATCATGATCAAACATCATAGCGACAAGCCTGGCGAGGCAGTTGCGCTCATCGACCGCTAAAGGGAAATCTAAGCTGGACGCAATTGCCCCTTGAAGGAACAAACCGCCAGTTGAGTGCTCTTACCTGGTGCCGGCGACCGCGGTGCCGATTTCCTTCAGGATGCGGAAACGCGCTTCAGAGGGAGATTTCTTTCACGAGCGGTCTCAGCAAGATCCTGCTCCAAGGCTGAAGGCCCATCGAGTTGGTGGGCTTACCGATGGGCCTTCATCACGAGGGGCGACCGAGAGACCAGCCCCCAGGATATCGCAACGCGGGTTGCGGGTTTTCGTTCCCGAGAAGACGCTGCATTGCTGCGGCCTTCGTCGGAACCCAACGGTTAATGCCGAGTTACGGTCTGAAGGAGGCGATCAGTCGGAGGTCGTCGGAGATGCGACATGACCGTCGAAGAAGTTCTTTACATCATGGTTATCTTGGCCGCCCTGGGTTCTATCATCTGGCAGATGAGCTGAAAAACCGGGGAGCGCTTGACATGCAGGCTGTATCTTGCCGTAGGTGCCGCCGGCGGGCTTTTTTTGCCGACTGACTTCTAGGCAAACGATCAGCGGAACAAGCACCGAGCTATGCCAAGCTTGTTCCCGTATAGCGGCTCCGCACGGCATGTGCGATCGCGTCGCGACTCTCCCCCGGCTCCAGTTTCTCGTTGCGTTCGATTGCGCGTGCCTCGGCGGCGAGTTCCTTGTCCTTGACCTGATCGCGGAACCATTTCGAATAATCCCCGCTCCTGAGGTGGTGTTCCCAGGTCGCGTCGTCGATACCTTCGGCGATATGCAGGAACATCATCAGGTTCTGGGCTTTCAATCGGAGCGCACCATCGAGACCGCGGAAATAGAAGCTGCTGTCTCCAAGGTCGCCTTCTGCATACTTGCGTTTGTGCCGCGTTCTGGCCTGTTTGGGCCTGTCTACCTTGATCTTCCGCACCGGCTGTTCGGTGGCGCGATTCCAGAACAGGATTTCTTGCTGAGCTGGTTCGTCCGACCACTTTGGAGGATCGATGCCGACAGCCTCGGAATATGTTGCAAGGATCTGGCTGGCATCCGCCCCAAGCGCCATGACCGTTTCAACTTTTTGCAGCACGTCCCTCGAGATCAGATTGGGATGCACTGTCACCAGTACGGTTGCCGGAAGGTCCTTGGGCAAGGCAAAGGAGTTTCCAACTCGCGCCGCCGGCATAAGATGATGCGCCTCATCGATTACGAGCCAGTGTGGGCGACCCTTTCGCGCCCTGAGTGAGCCAAGCTCCGGAAGAAGCTTGGCGAAATAGTCAGGCCTCTCGTCGGTTTTCAGGCCGAGCATGTTGACAGCAACGTTGGTCGCAGGATTATCGAGCAGGTCCATGACCTCGCGAATGCTAGGTGGCGCATCAGCGTCGCCCACAACCACGACATTGTCGAGATGACTGTAATCGCCTTCGGGATCGAGTACGCAGAATTGGTAGCCCTTCTCGACGAAGCGCTCCGTCAACAATGTGGCCAACGTAGACTTGCCGATGCCGGATGTTCCTGAAATCAGGCTGCCGCCGCCATAGGGTGAAATCACAGCCGGCACCCCGGCTCGATCGGCACCGACGTGTATCCGCTGCCTCGAGGAGGCCATGAGCTCGGCATCCTTTTCGAGGATCTTGGCGGCGAGTTCAGCAACACCCGCCCCCCGCGCTGCTCGTGTCGTGGCATCCGCTGTTTCCTTTAGCGTTGGCAAGGCATTGGCGACAGCGACACCGTAACCGACAGCTTTCAAGAAGGCGTGGTCGTTCTCCGCATCTCCGACCCCGACGACATTATGCGGGGAAAGGCCAAGTTCCTTTAGCGCAGCGGCAAGGCCGCTGGCCTTGTTCACTCCACTGGGCAGCACCATCACCGCGCCTTTGTTGAAGATGATCTTGAGCTCGAGGCCAAGCTTACGGATTTCGTCCAGGACGATGGCCTCGTTTGGGACCAGGGTGGCAACGATGGTCTGCCCGACATATAGCGGTACGACCCCTCTTTTTCGCAGCCTGGAGACGAATGCCGCCGATGGCGCTGGAGCCAACGACCGCGCCTTACGGGTTGCCGGGTCGTAGAGCAAAGCCCCGTTCTCGGCAACAATCCTGTCGAAAATCTCGTGCTCGGGAAAGACGCGTTGCAAATCGGGCAGCTCCCGCCCGGTTACGAGCAGCAGCTTGCGCCCGGATTCCTTCAGTTTGCCCATAGCCTCAAGCGTATCTGCAGACACGCAGCCATGATCGGCAAGGGTTTCGTCATAGTCGGTGGCCAGTGCCAACGCATACATCGGATCACATACTCGTTTCAGGATGTGGGTTAACCACCCAGCCACCTGTTCGTTCCCTGCCCTCCGCGTGGAAACTCCATGGAAAAATCTGGAACCATCGCCGTTCGGAGGGATTTTCCCAAGGGCGGCGTGTGAATGAACGACGACAGGAAAACCAATGAAAATTGCCCAGGTTGCGCCGCTCTACGAGAGCGTGCCACCCCGGCTATACGGCGGAACGGAACGGATCATCAGCTACCTGAGCGATGGCCTCGTTGATCTCGGACATCAGGTGACGCTTTTTGCCAGCGCCGAATCCGAGACGCGTGCCGAGTTGGTGGCGACGCGAGATTGCGCCTTGCGCCTCGATCCCTCGTTCCCGGTTTCGGCAATTGCGGCGCACCTGTCTGCGCTGCATGAAGTCCGCCGCCGCGCTGGGGACTTCGACATCATCCACTTCCATCTCAGCCATTATCTCCACTTCCCGTTCTTTGAGGACATGGCATGGAAGACGGTCACCACTCCGCATGGTCGTCTCGACTATCGGGATCTTCCAAGCGCCTACAAGCACTGGCCCCGGTTCCCATTGATCTCCATCTCTGACCGACAGCGTTATCCTCTCGCTGACGCGAACTGGCTCGCCACGGTCCAGCATGGTCTGCCATCACGAGCACCGGGCTCTGTCGAATGGGCCGGCTCAGGCAAGTACCTGGCGTTTCTGGGGCGGCTGTCGCGCGATAAGCGTCCTGATCGGGCTATCGAGATCGCGATCCGAAGTGGTTATCCGCTCAAGATCGCGGCAAAAGTCGGCGATGACGACCGAAGCTTCTTTCGAGACAAGATTGAGCCGCTGATCGACGGCTCCAGCGTGGAGTTCGTCGGGGAGATCGATGAAAGCCAGAAGGACGAATTCCTGGGCAACGCCACAGCTCTGCTGTTCCCGATAGACTGGCCGGAACCCTTTGGATTGGCCGTCATCGAAGCCATGTCGGTGGGTACGCCAGTTGTCGCCTGGGACAATGGCGCGATGCCGGAGATCGTGGACGAGAACCTCACCGGAGCTATAGTCGATAGCATCGAAGCCGCCGTGGAAGCGGTTCATCGTGTTGCCAAACTGGACCGTTCGGCGGTTCGTGCCACTTTCCAGCGCCGCTTCACGGCCGAACGCATGGCGCGAGACTATGCCAACGCATACGCGCAACTCCTCGCCCTGCATGACCGATCCGGGAATTGAAAATATGGCCCAGCTCGACGAACGCCATCTCGACCCAGCGGTAGCCCTTGCCACCCTCGACGATACGCCCCCGAGGGCTCCACATCGACAGTTTGCCTTGAAAGACGGAGACTGCTTCGTCGTCACTAACGATCGTGGCGATATCCAAGGCCGCGGCGACGGCTTCTTTCGGGACGATACGCGCGTTCTGTCCCTGTTTCGCTTGACGGTCGCAGGCCGCGAGCCCTCGCTTCTGGGTGCATCCCTCAGCCAGGACAACATCGTTTTCACGGCAAATCTGACCAACATGCCGATGGATCACGTATCCCAGGGCGTAATCCACATCGAGCGCTCGCGTCTGCTTTGGCAGGATCGGATGTATGAACGCATCCGGTTGTGGAACTATGGCGACAGAGACATGCAGATGCCCCTGTCGCTCGAATTCGATGCCGATTTTCGTGACATGTTCGAAGTCCGCGGCAGCACGAGATCAAAGCGCGGCAAGACATTTGCAAGCGAGACATCAGCTGGCCACGTGCTGCTCAAATATCAAGGCCTGGACACTCTGGTTCGTCAGTCGGTGATCGCGTTCTCCGAGCAACCGATCCAGTTGAGTGCCGGAAGCGCCGAGTTTCGCATCTCTCTCCCTCGCCACGACGGCTTTTCCCTGTTCATCGAAGTCGGCGCCAGTATGGTCGAACGTCCGAGCCGCGAACGCTATCGGTCGGCTGCGGCACATGCTCGATGGCGGACGCGTGCCAAGCGCCGGCATGGCGCGACACTCCACAGCTCGGGCCGGGTCTTCAATGACTGGATGTCTCGTGCTCGCGCCGACATCGCGTTGTTGACGACCGAGCTGCCGACAGGTCCCTACCCTTACGCGGGCATCCCCTGGTTCTCGACCGCATTCGGCCGGGACGGTGTCATCTCGGCCCTGCAGATGCTGTGGCTCAATCCGGGCTTGGCCAAGGGTGTTCTTGCATTCCTCGCCCAGCATCAGGCCACCGAGACGCTGGCGTTCAGCGACTCCCAGCCCGGAAAGATCATGCATGAAACCCGCAAGGGCGAGATGGCGGTCCTGCGGGAGCTGCCGTTCGGCCGCTATTATGGTGGCGTGGACACCACTCCACTCTACATCTACCTCGCGAGCGCCTATGCGAAGCGTACAGGCGACATGGCCTTCATTGAGCAGCTCTGGCCATCACTTCGGGCGGCGGCCGGCTGGATGGATGCCATGCAGGCACAGCATCCCAAAGGTCTCGTTGCCTACAAGAGAGCCTCCGAGACCGGACTGTCCAACCAGGGATGGAAGGACAGTTCCGATGCGATCTTCCACGCCGATGGCAGTATTCCCAAGGGACCGATCGCGCTGGTGGAGGTCCAGGGATATGTCTTTGCAGCCTATCGCGGCCTGGCCCAGTTGGCCGCCCGGCGTGGAGAAAGCGATCTGGCGAAGAACTGGGACGACAACGCCGAGCGAATGCGTGCCTCCGTCGAGCGCGTCTTCTGGATGGAAGACCGCGGCTACTATGCCATAGCCATTGATGGCGAGGGCCATCCCTGCAAGGTGCGTGCCTCCAATGCCGGGCACCTGCTCTACGTCGGTCTGCCGTCAAAGGACCGTGCTCGGCAGCTGTCCGAGACCCTGCAGACAGCGGCGTTCCAAACCGGGTGGGGCGTTCGAACGCTCGCAGACGACGAGATCCCATTCAATCCGATGTCCTATCACAATGGTTCGATATGGCCGCATGACACCGCGATCTGCGGCGCGGGCATGGCGCAATACGGTGAACGCGACAGCGTGGTCAGACTGATGAGCGGTACCTTCGAGTCCGCCGTGCATTTCAACATGCGGCTGCCGGAACTGTTCTGCGGATTCACGCGGTCACCTGGCGAAGCACCGGTCGCCTATCCCGTCGCGTGCCTTCCCCAGGCATGGTCTTCGGGCTCGGCATTCATGCTCATGCAGGCGTGTCTGGGTCTGGAAGTCGACGGCTTCGAAAGCGAAATCCGGGTAAGCCGTCCAAGATTGCCAATCGGCATAGATACTCTGACCATTCGACGATTGAGAGTCGGCAATGTCGAAGTGGACGTGCATTTCCAGCGCGTTGGCGACCGCGTTGCGTGCTTCCTCGATGCCAGGGACGAAGGACGAGCGCCTCTCGTCGTCCGCAGTTGATCAAATCCACCTCCAGGGAGGAACTGATCCTCCGGGGATGAGTTGAGGTTCGGGTCAGGCACATGGTCGGCCCGAACTTCCTTTCATCCACTGAGGGCCAGCGGGCATGACCGACACAGCATTCTTGACCCTGGCCGGACTTGCCGCCGTGACGCTCCTGGTGTCGGCGGTCGCCTTGTGGTTTTCCGTTTCAGCCATGCGTCGCGCGCCGGCATCAAAGCATGTGCCGCCGTTGCCGGAACAACCCCTCAACGCTCAACTGCTTCCGGAGTTTGAGCAGAACAGCCGTCCGTCCGAGACCCCGCACATCACCTGGTCGCCCGAGATGATGCGGCAGGTAATCGCCCGCGACCTACCGGAGGCAGAGATCATCCTCGTCTCGAACAGGGAACCCTACATTCACGACCTTAGGGATGGTGAGGTCGAGATGCTGGTTCCGGCCAGTGGGCTGGTGTCTGCCCTGGAGCCTGTCATGCGGGCCTGTGCTGGCACCTGGATCGCCCACGGTGGCGGCAGTGCTGATCATCTGGTCGTCGACGAGCATGACCGCATCGACGTTCCTCCAGGGAGACCTGCCTACACTCTCAGCCGTGTCTGGCTCAGTGAGGAAGAACAGAATGGCTATTATCTGGGTTTCGCCAACGATGGACTTTGGCCGCTCTGCCACATTGCCTTTACCAGACCTGTGTTCCGGGCCAGCGACTGGGAGGCATACAAGGCAGTGAACCAGAAGTTCGCAGATCGCGTCGTCAAGGAAGCACGTACCTCTGACCCCGTCGTCCTGGTCCAGGATTATCACTTCGCGCTCTTGCCCCGGATGGTGCGCGAGAAACTTCCCGATGCCACCATCATCACCTTCTGGCACATCCCTTGGCCGAATTCGGAAGTGTTCAGCATCTGTCCCTGGCGCGAACAGATCCTCGACGGACTGCTCGGCAGCTCGGTCGTCGGGTTCCATATCCAATTCCACTGCAACAACTTCACCGAGAGCGTCGACCGCTTCCTGGAAAGCCGCATTGAACGCGAGCATTCATCGATATCGTATGGCGCTCAGACGACGCTGGTTCACCCCTATCCGATCTCGATCGAGTGGCCTCCCACAGTCCTTGAAAACCAGCCGTCAGTTCAGGATTGCCGCGACAGGCTAACTGATCGCTTCAATCTTCCGGCAGGCACGAGGCTGCTGGTCGGTGTGGAGCGACTGGATTACACCAAGGGCATCATCGATCGATTCCTAGCACTGGAGCAGCTATTCCTTCGGCACCCGGAATGGCTTGGCAAACTGGTTTTCGTCCAGATTGCAGCTCCGAGCCGGGGGACCCTGCCTGCCTACAAGCACTTGCACGACGAGTGCCGTGCCTTTGTCGAGGCGTTCAACGAACGGTTCGGGCACCAGCAATACCAGCCGATCCTGCTGCTCGACCAACACCACAACCAGGGCGACATCTACAGTGCCTATCGCGCTGCTGACGCGTGCGTCGTCAGCAGCCTCCATGACGGGATGAACCTTGTAGCCAAGGAATTCGTCGCCTCGCGGGATGATGAGCAAGGTGTGCTGATCCTCAGCACGTTCGCCGGCGCATCGCGCGAGTTGCTCGATGCCCTGATCGTCAATCCATTCGATCCCACGGCGATGGGCGACGCGATGCTGCGGGCCATCACCATGTCTGCGGACGAACAGCGCGACCGAATGATCCGCCTGCGCGATGTCGTCCGCACCAATAACGTCTATCGCTGGGCTGGCACCATGCTTCAGGACGCAGCGCGACTGCGTCTGCGTCAACGCGCTATGGATGCCGACGGGGGAAGCATGACCGCCACGCCCTCCAACAAGCTGACCCCGGCGCTCCTGCAAAGGCTTTTCCGCAAACCCAAGAGCTTGCGCCAGACATTGGAGCGGCGGAACTACCCAAGGGCATCAGCGGCGCGGCGAGGTGCCTCTAAGCCATCTGCTGGACCACAAGGGTCAACACCCCATCCTCGGTAACGCCGGCAGCAACCACCTGGCTTGGATCGAGCCCGATGGACGCAAGCGTTATGACTGCTTGCCTCGTTTCCCCGATGATACCCTGCATCTTCTTCAGATCGCCGGCCGCAGTTTCATTGACGATCGTCTCCACCTCCTGTTTGACGGGCGGATTCAACGTCTCGAATGGGATGACGATCACGTCGCTATACACCTTGTCCGGGTCAAGCTGCGGAGATGCAAGGTCCGGCGGAATTGTCTGCGGAAGTGTTTCCTGAGCGATGGCCAAGCCACAGAACATGCCTGCAGCCAGGAAGAATGGAAGCAAGACCTTCATCATACTGGCCTCCTCTACACGCCCGGTCCTCTCACGGGCTCTCAAAGGGTGTCTTCTCGAACCCATCGCAGAGCAGATGGTTCCAACAGTCATTACAAGGCAAAAAGATCAGCATCTCGATCCTCGCGCCCTATGATGGACGAACAGACGATCTCGGCGGCAAGACGAGAGTATGTGATCCCGTTCCCTCCGTATCCCATGATCGCGAATACTCTTGGTCGACGTGGCACTGCCCCGATGTACGGCAGGCCAGTCTCGGTCGTCCCGAACGAACCCGTCCAAGCGAACTCTGGCGTTGCATCGAGTTGCGGCAAGAGTCGCTTCAATTTCCGCGACAGATTGCGAGATTTCGCAGCAATCAGGGAATCCCTCCTTTTCTCGTCGGTGAAGTCCTCATCCTCACCGCCGCAGATGACTCTCCCGTCCGGAAGAGCACGCAGGTAGAGATATGGATCCGAGGCTTCCCAGATCATGACTTCGTTTGGCCAGATAGAGCGCTTCTGCCGAGAAGTGGCTATCGCCCATGTTGAGATGATCCGGTGACCAGCCGGCCCTTGAATCCCCTTCATAAGTTCGTAGCCAGTCGCGACCACGGCATGGGATGCAGCTATCGTCGGGCCAGCTTTAGTTGAGACGACCACCTCGCCACCATTCGATACGATTCCGACAGCTTCGACCGGACTGTAAAGTCTTGCGCCGCGTCCATGCGCCCGGTTCAGCAGACCAGCAGTTAGTTTGCGAGGGTCAAGCGTCAGGGCTTCATGGCTTAAGATCGCTCCCTTTCTAACAAGCCCAAACTGCTCGTGAAGGTCAGCCATCGACAGGTAGGTCGAGTGCACGCCGCAATGGCAACGGGCGGCCACCTCCTCTCGAAGGTCATCTGGAGACAGAATGTCTCCAGCGAGATAAAGGGATTGTCGAAACTGCAGCCGACAATCCAGGCTGAGTTCCTTGATCCTCGCCTGCAGGTTCATCAATGCAGACCTTGACCTAATCCAGGCGCGCTGCGCGTTGTCTCGGCCTATGCGACGTGCCAATAGTGTCAGCGGCTGGTCGATCTCGTACATTACAAGTGCCGTCGTCGCAGCCGTAGATCCGGCGATCGGACCGCGGCGATCAATGCACGCAACTGCCAAGCCGCTGTCAGTCAGCGCATCAGCCGCCATTGCTCCACTGATGCCCATGCCGACGATCACTACATCGACCCTGATGTCGCTGTTCAGTTGGTCAGTGGAAATGGCAGGTAGGCGATAGGCCGACCAGACCGAACGTCCCGTCCTTAGATCCAATTGGCGCGCCAAATGCGATGCCCCCGACAAACACGGCTGGTTGTAGGCAACGCCTCCATACCGTCATTGTTCCCCCGTCCTTGGCTGCAAGGATCATTACCCGCGCGGCTGGCGGCGCGCAGATGTTAGTTCATCTGGACTCGGCGAGCGGTTCGAGTCGCGACTGCTGCAACTGCAACAGCGAGGCGAGCCGCCATTTTGCGCGCTCCAGAACTATGGTCAGTTCTCGATCGAGAGCGCCCTGCCGTCCCATTTTATGAGGAACACCTCGTTACGCGCCTTGGCTTCACTGTCTTCGCCGCCGACAACGAGCATGCCTCCGGGTACCGAGAACGAAGCGCCATAGCCGAGCCCCGTCGGCAGCTTGCCGACCTCCTGCCAGGCCTTGCCGTCGAAGGCGTAGATCTCGTCGCGCCAGCCCTTCTTGAGCCCTTCATGGGCGAACCACTTGCCCGCATCGGCGTTTGCCTGGGCGCCGACAAAATTGGCGCCGCCGGCGATGAGAACGACACCGTCGGCCTTGCCAGCGAAAGCGCCAGCAACGCCTTCCTGGCGGCTGTTGGCAACTGGCCTGGGTAGGTCGGCCAGCTTCTGCCATGAGGCAGAATGGCCATCGACCTTGACCTGCTTGACCTCGGGCGTACGCAAGCCGGGCTTGATCTCGCCGCTGATGACGGTGAAGGCATCGCCGCCAAGCGCCACCACGGCGGGGTCGCAGTTGGGCAGGAATGGGTTGTCGCCAAGGCTGCTCCAGCTGTTCGCCCCGGGATCGTAGGACAGCACCTTGGTGTTCCAGCGATAGTCCGTGGGCTTCATTCCCATGTAGCCGTCGACCAGCTTCTTGTAACCTTCCGGGTTTTTGTCCTTGTCGGTGGCGGCGACGTCGGCGAGATATCTGTCGAACAATTCCTTGTTGTAGCCGCCAACGATGGCGATGCGGCCGTCCTTCAGCGACAGCGCCCTGGCGCCCGACAGGCCGACAGGCGTTACCGTTTCGACCTTGGCCCAGACGTCGGCGGTCGTGTCATAGGAATAGACCGTGTCGAAGATGACAGGCGACTTTGCGTCCGCACTTGCCTTGCCGTTGCCGGAGAAGATGAAAACCCTGCCGCCCGAGACGGCCGCAGCCGCGCCATTGGTCGCCGGGCCGGCAAAAGCGGCGCGCTTGGCCCAGCCCGAGGCGGGATTGGTGAGATCAAGCGCGTAGAAGTCGGTGCCGGCAGAACCGAGGCCGACGTAAGCCGTATCGCCGACGCGCACGGCGACGCCGTTCTTGATGCCGACGGGCAGGTCCGGCCAGGCGTCAGCGGCCATGGCCGTCCCCGAGGACAGGAAAGTTGCGGCAGCGGTCATGATCAGGACTTTCGACATAGGGTTTCGGGACATGCAGGCACTCCTCTCCATTGTGTTGCGTGCAGGGGTGACGGTGGTCGAGGCAGCGCGCGAGAGGGCACGGTCGGCGTCGAACGCACCGACTTCGGTAAATGAGTAGCGCCCCGTCGCCGGCTGCAGGCGAGCTCGGCTTTCGACCCGATGAGGCCGAACGGTCAGACGGCATCCGGTTCGCAGAGCTGTGGACGACAGCACGATGGCCGGCACGCGGCGGCGAATGCGCTTCGGTCGTCCAGGCATGTGCGCTATCCCTCTGATGGAAATAAGCAACAAGTGGGCATTCCAATATCCCGTTGACAGATATCCTACAAGTGGGTAGGTACTCCCTTCATAGCTGTTTTTCGGAACGCCCACAGGCAACCGGAGACGAAGATGAGCCTGAAATCGATCAAGCCCCTGAAGCGCGCGCCGCTTTTGCATGTGTCTGTGCAGGAAAGCCTGCGTGCCTATATCGACGACAACGGCCTCGCGGCCGGTGCGCCGCTGCCGCCGGAAGGCGAGCTCGCCAACCAGCTCGGCGTCAGTCGCAACTCGGTGCGCGAGGGCATCAAGGCGCTGGAATCGCTCGGTGTGGTGGAATCACGGCGCGGTATCGGCGTCTTCGTCAAGGCATTCTCATTCGAGCCTTTGCTCGAGAACCTGGCCTACGGGCTCGGTGACGCGCTGAAGCAGATCGAGGAGGTCATCACCATCCGCCGCACGCTCGAGGTCGGCCTCATCGACAGGACACTGGCGCTGATCGGCAAGCACGACATCGCCGAGCTGCGCGAGACGCTCGACAAGATGAAGGCGCTGGCCGAACGCGGCGAGAGCTTCCCCGAAGAGGACCGCCACTTCCACTATCTGTTGTTCCGCTGCCAGGACAACGAGGTGCTGTCGCGCCTGATCGAGGTGTTCTGGCTGGCCTTCTACAAGGCCTCCGACTTCGTCAACCTCGACAATGCCGACCCTGTCCAGACTTGGCGCGACCACGCGGCAATCGTCGACGCGGTCGAGGCCGGCGACCTCGCCGCCGCCCGGGACCGGCTCGACAACCATTATGCGGGCATCAATCGCGTGATCGCCGACAACAAGACAAATCAGTCAAACGGGAGGAGTACATGAACTACAGGACGATGATCTCGGCGCTTGCCTTGTCGGCGGCGCTCTTCGCAGGTGCTGCCACGACGGCCGCGCCGGCCTTTGCCCAGGGGGCAACCATCTCGGGCGGCTTCGATGTCGGCCCCGGCGGCTTCCAGGGCAACTTTAACCCGTTGGCCGCCACCGGCGGCTTCACCTGGCTCGTCACCTATTTCGAGCCACTGGTGATCTATGACGACAAGCTCGCCAACGTCATCGGCGCGCTGGCCGAAAGCTATGAGGTCAGCGCCGACCAGAAGGCCTACACCTTCAAGCTCGTCGACACCAAATGGCACGACGGCAAGCCGTTTACCTCGAAGGACGTGAAGTTCACCATCGAGCTTGCCAAGAACGACAAGGCAGGCTCCGTGTTCGCCGCCCGCCTCGGAGCAATCGACGCCGTCGAGACCCCCGACGACCGCACCGTGATCGTCAAGCTGAGCACGGCCACGCCGAGCATGCTCGACACGCTAACCAAGCTGATGATGCTGCCTGAGCACGCGCTCGCTTCGATCCCGGCCGAACAGATCGCCAAGAATGCCTGGTGGTCGACCTCGCCTTTGGGCACAGGACCGTTCAAGTTCACCAAATATGTCGCCGACCAGTATGTCGAGCTCGCCGCCAATCCCGACTACCACGGCGGCAAGCCGGCGGCCGAAAAACTGATCAACCGCTATTTCGCCAATCCGGCGGCGGCCATCGCAGCGCTCCGCGCGGGCGAGATCCAGTTCACCTATGTCGATTCCAACGACGTTTCGACCTTCACCGGCGACAACGCCTTCACCGTCATCGAGGGCGACTCCTATGTCGTCAACTATGTCGGCTTCAATCAGGAAGTGCCTTTGTGGAAAGACCTCAAGGTCCGCCAGGCCTTCATGCATGCCATCAACCGCGACGCCATCATCCAGAGCCTCTATGGCGGCGCCGCAAAACCGGCCAACTGCGTCTATGTCGCCGACCGGCTGGTGCCCCAGGGTATCGACCCCTACGCCTATGATCCCGAAAAGGCCAAGCAGCTGCTCGCCGAGGCCGGCTGGGACAAGATCAACGGCGACAAGCCGATCACCATCCTGACCTATTACACCTCGCCGCTGGCCACCAACGTGCTGGCCGCCATGCAGGCGATGCTCGCCCAGGTCGGCATCAACATCGTGCCGCGCGCCGTCGACACGCCGACCTACAATTCGGTCGTCTACCAGCAGTCGGGCAATGCAGGCGACTTCCCGCTGATCTATGCCGGCCTGCAGAACGGGCCTGATGCCTCGAACATCAATATCGGCCTCAACGAAAAGCAGATCCCGCCGGCCGGCGCCAATCTGATGCGCATCCGCATGCCCGAGGTGACCACAGCACTCGACGCCGCCCTTGCCGAGACGGACGCCGCCAAGCGCGACGCCCGCTACCAGGACGTCTGCAAGGCGACCAACGCCAACCTGCCCTGGGGCACGATGTGGGTCGCCAACCGTTACGGCGTGGCCTCGAGCAAGCTCAAGGACTTCGTCTGGACTCCGGCGCCTGCCGGTGGCCCCTACCAGGCCCACCCGGAAAAGTGGTCGATCGCC
Source organism: Aminobacter sp. MET-1 (assembly GCF_026521175.1). Lineage (NCBI taxonomy): Bacteria > Pseudomonadati > Pseudomonadota > Alphaproteobacteria > Hyphomicrobiales > Phyllobacteriaceae > Aminobacter > Aminobacter sp. MET-1. The sequence continues at coordinate 20,262 of NZ_JAMSHL010000022.1, forward strand.
GAATAGGCCAACTCCTCCCTCGGGGGGGGCGGCCATCCCAGTGGTCGTCCCCCAATTTTCTCCGGACGCCTGTTTCCTGCCGGACGCTTGTTTCCCCGGGGAAGCCGGCTTCTTGCTGGAGCCCGTTTGTTGCTGGATGCCCGTTTCTTGCTGGATACTTGCCGCCGCTGGCCTCGCTATCCGTTCGACAGAGAGCCCCAATGCTCCGCTATTGCCTCAATCGCCTGTTGATCGGGCTCGGCATGCTGCTCGCACTGACAGTGCTGATCTTCGTGCTGCTGCAGCTGACGCCGGGCGATCCGATTGACGCCTATATCGACCCCAACGTTGCCATGTCGAAGGAGGCGATGGACGCGCTTCGCGCCCGGCTCGGCCTCGACCGGCCGCTGCCGGTGCAATATCTCGCCTGGCTGTCGCAGACCGTGCAGGGCAATCTCGGCCACTCGCTGCAGCGCTTCAACGAGACCGTTTCAGGCCTCATCGTCTCGCGCATCGGCCCGACGCTCCTGTTGATGGGGGCGGGCCTGGCGATCGCGATCATCATAGGCATCGCGTCCGGCATCGTCAGCGCCGTGCGCCGCAACTCCTTGTCCGACTACTCCTTTTCGGTGCTGGCGCTGCTCGGCATTTCGAGCCCGGCCTTCCTGACCGCCTTCCTCGGCCTGTACCTGTTTTCGGTCCGGCTGAAATGGGCGCCGTCCGGCGGCATGCTGACGCCGGCCAGCGATTTTTCGGTCGGCGACCTTCTGCACCACCTGATCCTGCCGGCCTGCGTTCTGTCCATCGGCCATGCCGCGCTGATCATGCGCTACATGCGCGCCTCGATGCTCGAGGTGCTGAACCAGGACTATGTCCGCACCGCCCGCGCCAAGGGCGTTAAGGAGTTCTGGGTGGTGACCAAACATGCGCTGCGCAATGCGCTTCTGCCCGTCGTCACGCTGATCGGCTCGACGATCGGCCTCGCCGTCGGCGGCGCGATCTTCATCGAGAGCGTGTTCAACTGGCCGGGCATGGGCCTGCTTTTGATCAGCGCTGTCGAGACCCGCGACTATCCCGTCATCATGGGGGCGACGCTGGTCATCGGCGCCTGCGTCATCGTGGTCAACATCCTGACCGACCTTGCCTATGCCGTCATCGACCCGCGCATCGAGGTGGCCTGACATGAGTTTGCTGACCCTGTCCTCGACCGGCCCGATGGCCCGCGCCTACAACCGCTTCACCCAGAACCGGGCAGCACTTTTCGGCGTGGCACTGCTCTTGCCCATGCTGGTTGCCGTGCTCACCTATCCGCTGTGGCTGCCTTACAAGCCCAACGACATCGACCTCCTGGCGATGAATGGCGCCCCGTCCTTTAAGCATTGGTTCGGCAGCGATGGCGTCGGGCGCGATGTATTGGCCCGCACGCTCGAGGGCGGCAGCATCTCGCTGCTGGTGGCGGTCTCCTCGGTCGTCATGTCGACTGCGATCGGTTTCCTAGTCGGCGCCATCTCGGCCTTTGGCGGCCGCTGGGCCGATGCGCTTGCTATGCGCTCCGTCGACCTCGCAATGACACTGCCACCGGTCATCTTCCTGCTCGTGCTCGCCTCGATCGTCGGTTCGGGCATCTGGTCGACCGTCGTGGTCATCGCGCTGCTGTCCTGGCCGGTGCTGTCGCGCATGATCCGCGCCCGGCTTCTGGAGCTGCGCGAACGCGAGTTCGTCATGGCCTCGCGCGGCATGGGTGCTGGCCTCGGCCACCTGCTGTTCCGCCACGGCCTGCCCAATTCGATCGACATCCTCGTCGTCTACGCCACGCTGCAGGTCGCCAACGCCATCCTGCTCGAGGCCGGCCTGTCCTTCCTCGGCCTGGGCGTGCCACCACCAGCCGCAAGCTGGGGCAACATGCTGAACGCCGCGCGCTCGACGGCGGTGCTCGAACAATTCCCCTGGCAATGGCTGTTCCCGGGCGGGGCGCTGGTCCTTGTCGTGCTTGCCATCAACTTCATCGGCGACGGTCTGAGAGATGCCTTCGACCCCCGCGCCGAACTCAACTAACCCCTGGAAGAGAAGCTAAAAATGTCCAAGTTCTTCGGTGTCGTTCCTCCCGTCGTCACCCCGCTCAACGACGATTTTTCCGTCGACTACGCCTCCTATACGCGGGTCCTCGAATATCTCATCGACAATGGCTGCCACGGCCTGTTCCCGCTCGGATCGACAAGCGAAGTGGTGTTTTATGACGATGCCGAGCGTCGCAAGATCCTCGAACACACGGTCAAGGTCGCCAATGGCCGCGTGCCCGTGATCGCCGGTGTCATCGACCCGACAACCGACCGCGTCATCCGCCACGCCCGCACCGCAAAGGACGTCGGTGCCGACGCCGTCGTCGTCACAGCACCCTTTTACACCATCACCAACCAGACCGAAACGCTCGACCACTTCCGCATGATCCGCGACGCCGTCGACCTTCCGCTGATCGCCTACGACATCCCGGTTTGCGTCAACACCAAGCTCGCCCGCAAGACGGTGGTGACGCTAGCCAAGGAAGGCACGATCATCGGCCTCAAGGACTCCTCCGGCGACGATGGCAACTTCCGCTACGCGCTGAGCGATCTCGCCGGCAACAAGGACGTGTTCCTCATGACCGGTTCGGAAATCGTCGTCGACAACGCGTTGCAGATGGGCGCCCACGGCGTCGTTCCTGGCCTCGCCAATGTCGACCCAGCAGGCTACGTCCGTCTCTGGAACCACGCCCAGAAAGGCGACTGGGACGCCGCGCGCAAGGAGCAAGAGCGGCTCTGCCGGCTGTTCGAGATCGTCTGGGTCGCCGCCGGTCGCGTCAGCGGCGGTGCATCAGGCGTCGGCGGCTTCAAGACAGCGATGCGCAGCTTGGGCGTCATCTCGACCAACGTCATGGCCCGCCCGCGCGCTCCGCTCAACGACACCGAGGCGCGCAAGATCGACGAGATCCTGCGCTCGGTCGGCCTGCTCAACTGAGGTCGCCGATGAGCACCGAACCCATCCTCGAAATCAAGGGCCTGAGGACCGTTTTCCGGGTACGTGGGCGGGAGATCGCTGCCGTCAACGGCATCGACCTGGTCGTGCGTCCGGGCGAGACTGTGGCGCTTGTCGGGGAATCGGGTTCGGGCAAGTCGGTCACCAGCCTGTCGGTCATGCGGCTGCTCGCCCGCAAGATCGGCGCGATCGACGCGGGCCAGATGCTGTTCCGTGGCAAGGACGGCAAGGTCCGCGACCTTGCCGTCCTTACAGAAGAAGAGATGCGGCGTATCCGCGGCAACGACATCGGCATGGTGTTCCAGGAGCCGATGACCAGCCTCAATCCCGTCTACACAGTGGGTGACCAGATATCGGAATCGCTGCGCGTCCATCGCGGCACGGGCAAGCGCGAGGCGCTCGAAGCTGCCGTCGCCCTGCTCGACAAAGTCGGGATCCCCGATGCGCGCCGCCGCGCCGGCCAGTATCCGCACGAAATGTCTGGCGGCATGCGCCAGCGCGCCACCATCGCCATGGCGCTCGCCTGCGACCCGACGCTGCTGATCGCCGACGAGCCGACGACGGCGCTCGACGTCACCATCCAGGCGCAGATCCTCGAGCTGATGCAGGGACTGCAGCGCGAGCGCGGCATGGGTATGCTGTTCGTCACCCACAATCTCGGCGTCGTTGCCGAGATCGCACATCGCGTCGCGGTCATGTATGCCGGCCGCATCGTCGAATTCGGCCCGGTGGCCGAGGTCTTCCGCAAGCCGCGCCACCCCTACACGATTGGCCTGCTCAACTCGATGCCTCGGCTTGGTGCTGCCACCGCCATGAAACGCGCCGGCGAAAAGCTTAATGCCATTCCCGGCATGGTGCCGAGCCTCGCCAACATGCCATCCGGCTGCGCCTTCGCGCCGCGCTGCAGCTTCGCCGTCGACGCATGCCGCACCACCATTCCCGAACTCGCCAGCGTCGCAGCCGGCCACGGCAGCCGTTGCATCCGCTGGCAGGAGATCGCCCGATGACCCCAGCCCCGCTTCTTTCGGTCCGTGGCCTCGCAAAGCACTACCAGACGCGCGGTGCGACGCTGAAGATCCTAGAAAACATCTCTTTCGACGTCGCCAGGGGCGAGGTGGTCGGGCTGGTCGGCGAGTCCGGCAGCGGCAAGACCACGATCGGCCGCTCTGTACTTCGGCTGATCGATCCTACTTCCGGTGAGGTGACGTTCGACGGCACCGACATCACCAGGCTGTCGCATAGCGAGATGCGGCGCAGGCGGCCGCGCATGCAGTACATTTTCCAAGACCCATACGCCTCGCTGTCGCCGCGCATGACCATCGGCGAGATCCTGACCGAGGGGCTCGATATCCAAGGCATCGGCACCAAGGCAGAGCGTCTGGAGCGGGCGAAGAAGGCGCTGGAGCAGGTCGAACTGCCGCCCGATGCCATCAACCGCTACGCCCACGAGTTCTCAGGCGGCCAACGTCAGCGCATCGGCATTGCCCGGGCGCTGACGCTTGCGCCTGAATTCATCGTCGCCGACGAACCCGTCTCGGCGCTCGACGTGTCAATCCAGGCGCAGGTGGTCAACCTGTTGCGCGACCTGCAGCAGCAGCTCGGGCTGACCATGCTGTTCATCTCCCACGACCTCGCTGTCGTCGAATACATCTGCGACCGAGTGATCGTGCTCTATCTCGGCCGCATCATGGAGATCGCCACCAGCGAGGATCTCTACGCCCGGCCGGAGCATCCCTATACACGTGCGCTGATGTCGGCGATTCCCTCGCCCGATCCCGACACCAGGAAAGAGCGCCAGAGTCTCAAGGGCGATATCCCGAGCCCGGCCAATCCGCCCAGCGGCTGCGTCTTCCGCACCCGTTGCCCCAGTGCGCTCGATGCCTGCGCCGGCATCGTCCCCGAACTTCGCGAGGTCAGGCCTGGACACTTCAAGGCGTGCATCCGCGACGACCTGTGAACGGCATATTCTCAGACCCTGATTTCCAAGAACTGCATCCACGTACCTTCGAGCAAATGGACCCGACATGAAAATAGCGTTCCTCGGCGTCAGCCACTGGCATGCGACGATGCATGGGGAGGCGGCGTTGGCGGCGGGCGCAGTGTCGGCTTCTGCCTGGGATTCAACGCCTGGAGCAGCCGAGAGCTTCGTCGGTAAATTCGGTGGCGTCGTTGCGTCGAGCCTAGAAAAGGCGCTCCAAAACGTCGATCTCGCAGTGGTCATGGGACGGCCCTTCGAGATCGCTGAACGGGGGCTCGCGGCGATCGAATCGGGGCTGCCAGTGCTCATAGAAAAGCCTGTCGGTATTTCAGCCGCCGCCTCCGATGTACTGATCGAGGCTACCGAGCGCAAAGGCACGTTCGCGGCCATGGCATTGCCGCACGGCATCGGCATGATGGCGGCGTTGCACGACCTGGACGTGAGCGGCCGATTGGGGCCCATCTCGCACTCGCATTTCCGCCTCATCAACGGCCCGCCCCAGCGCTACGTCGATGACGATGTCTCATGGGTGCTGGAGCCCAAAATTGGCGGCGGTGGAGCCCTGAGGAATCTCGGCATTCATGGGGTAAACGCCTTCCTGATGCTCTCAGGCGGGCAGAATATCGAGGTCATCAGCGCCTCCTTCGGAAGACCGATTCACGACACCGAAGTCGAGGACTATGCTGCTGTTGTGTTGCGCGCCGCAGACGGCATGTTGGGATTGATCGAAGCCGGCTATACCTTCGCCTCGATGAAGCGTGGCATCTTCGAATGGCGGGTGTCGTCCAGGAACGCCACACTCAGCGATTTCGGCGACAGGTTGACGCTGGCGACGCTCGATGATGAGCGGCAACTGGACCTGCCGGTCACGCCGACGGCCCGCCGCTATGACGACGTCATGACCGACACGCTTCGACGGCTTGCCGAAGGCCTGCCTCCTGCAGTGTCGCTCGCCGACAGCAGGCGAGCCATGGCCATCATCGACCAATGCTACGCACTACAAGGAGCCTCGACATGATCGGGATCGGCATCATCGGCGCTGGCCATTTCGGTACGGCACACGCTCGCGCGATGCATGAGATCAAGGGGGCGCGCCTCGTCGCCTCGTGCCGCAACGACGCGGCTGGTCTTGCAGACTTCACGACGGAGTTCGGCGGCAAGGGTTATCTCGACTATCGCGAGCTGCTGGCCGATCCAGACGTGGACGCCGTAGTGGTGGCACTGCCACATCATCTGCACACCGACGTCGCCATCGCCTGTGCTGCGGCCGGCAAGCACATCATGATCGAAAAGCCGATGGCGCCAACGGTGGCCGAATGCCGGCAAATCATCGATGCGGCGAAGGCGGCCGACGTCGTGCTAATGCCGGGTCACACCATGCGCTTCACCTTGCCGTATCTCGCTGCGCGGCGGCTTATCGATGACGGCGGTTTCGGAGAGATGCGTTACGGCTCGAGCCGCATGATCAAGCTCTGGATGGAGGGCAACCGCCGCAACTGGCACCTCGATCCGGCAACAGGTGGCGGCATGCTGTTCACGGCTGGCATCCATGCGCTCGACAGGCTGCTCGCCTTCGCCGGCCGCCGTGCTTCCCATGTGAGCGCCATCACGGCCACGTCTTTCCACGAGCAAAAGGCAGACGACGTGGCGCTGCTGTTGCTTCGGTTCGGTGAGGAAGCCGCTGGTCAGGTCGCCAGCATCGGCTACGCCGATGGTGCCTTCATCTCGGGCGACGAGCTTGTGTTCGACCGTGGCGTGCTGGCGGTAGACTTCTTCAAGGGCGTGACACTTGGGCGAGGGTTGAAATGGCAGCCGGTCGACAACTCCATCGAACAGGATGTCGCAGGTCGTGCGCTCGTCCGTCAGTGGCAGGCTTTTCTCTCTGCAGTTCGCGATAGCACCAACCCGCCCGTCACCGCCGAGGACGGCATGCATGTCGTCGCTTGTATCGAAGCGGCCTTCAAGGCATCGCGCGAGCGTCGGGAAATGGTGGTGGAGTAGCATCCTGCAAAGAGTGCAGGATGGCCAAACGGGGCAGACAAATGGCATTTATAGGCCAGCTCACATGACGCGGCCACGAATGCCTGAGGCTTGTGCGCAACAAGCAGTGTGGTGGGCAGGAACCCGAGTTCCCAACACCTGATAAACTGATGCTTGGCCGCGGCCGGGAAGACCGGAGCCCCTCCCTGGTTCCGTTTTTCTGAATACGCGCGTGAGACGCCCGTCTTCTCGCGCGCGTTTTCGTTCTTTTCGCCGTGTCGCAGACAGTTATTGCTCGACCGGCTGCCTTGCCAAACATGGGCATGCAGCACGGGTTGCCTGTCAAATTGACCGTATCATTCCGCCATCTATCCTTATGAGCGAACCTGTCACATAGGACGCTTTTTCGCTGGCGAGAAACGCGACAACATCGGCAAATTCTTCCGGCCTCCCGTATCTGCCGGCCGGAATGCTGGCCGCGGATTGGCGGGCCACCTCGTCGACGCTTGCCCCGGTCCTTTGGGCGGCGTTGGCGTCGAGGGAGGCGACACGCTCCGTAGCAATCCTGCCCGGCGCAACGACGTTCACGGTGACGCCATGCTTCGCCACCTCGCCGGCCAGGGTTTTCGACCAACCGACCAGCGCTGCCCGTACGCCGTTGGAGATCGCCAGATTGGCAATGGGCTGTGCAACGCCGGACGACGCCACCGTGATGATACGCCCCCACTCGCGCTTCTTCATTGACGGTAACAACGCCTGGGTGAGATGAATGACGTTCGCAGCCATCGCTTCGAACTGGGCGACCCAATCGGCGCGCGGCGCCTCCTCGGCGCTGGCGGGCGCCGGCCCCCCGCTGTTGTTGACGACGATGTCGACGCCGCCGGCGGCATGGATTCGTTGCGCCAATGCATCCACCGAGGCAATGTCCGCAAGGTCCAAATGAACAGGTTCGATCAAGGCTCCAAACCCCCGAGGCAGGGCCTCCGTCCATTCGGCAATCCGCTCCACATTGCGCGCCGCTGCATAAACACGCACGCCTTCCATCGCGAGCGATCGTGCGATGGCTGCGCCCAGTCCGCGGCTCGCGCCAAGGACAAGGGCGCGCTTGCCGGATAATCCGAGGTCCATGTCAGCCGATCCTTTCGAGATAACTTGTCTGCCGCCCGATCAGGAAGGTGATGTCCTTGATATCGAGCGCGTTGAGCAGCTGTCGTGGTTTGCGCATGGTTGCAGAGGTGATTGCGCCACGTTGCGCCAGGACGTGCTTACGCACGGCGAGGCCTATGCCGGGCTGCTGCTCGTAGCGGGCCAGAGGCAGATAGGCATCGAAGATGTCGTGAGCTCGCGCGATATCGCCCCGGGCGTGTGCTGAGACGACATCTACCATCATCTCCGGATAGGCAAAGCCTGTCATTGCCCCGTCGGCGCCACGCGTCATCTCGTCCGGCAGGAACAAGCCACCATTGCCGACCAGAACCGAAACCCGCCTCAGGCCGTTCTCCGCCTCGCGTTTGCGCAGAGCGCTGATCTTGTTGAGACCAGGCCAATCCTCGTGCTTGACCATGACGCAGGTGGGAAGGGCCTCGATGATACGGGTTATGACCTGAACAGGGATCTGCACGCCGGTCACAAGCGGATAGTCCTGCAGCACGAATGGTATGGAGGACCCGAGCGTCTCGGCGACGGATTCGTAATAGCTGAAGATCTGATCGTCGGAACGCAGATGTCCTGGCGGGGCGACCATGACGCCGGCTGCGCCAAGAGACATAACGTCGTTGGCAAGCTCTGCGAGCGAGGCAAGCCCGCTGCTTGAGACACCGACGACAATAGGTGCGCGGCCCATCGTCGCCTCGATAGCCGTTTTGACAAAGCTCCGGGATTCCTCGGCCGTCAGCTTGGGCGCCTCGCCCATGATGCCCAGCAATGTGAGGCCGGTGCAGCCCTTGTCGATGTAGAAATCGACCATCGAGCGCGTGCTGTCGAGATCCACCGCCTCGCGGTCGGTGAATGGCGTGACGCAGATGGCGAACACGCCTCTGGCCTTTTCGTTCAAAGTACCCGACATGTCCCCTCCTCAAACGGCCATCACGTAGGCGGTCTTCACCGTGGTGTAGAATTCGGCCGCGTAGCGGCCTTGTTCGCGTGGGCCGTAGCTCGAGCCTTTCCGTCCCCCGAACGGGACGTGGAAATCGATGCCGGCGGTGGGCAGGTTGACCATGACGATGCCTGCCTCCGCATTGCGCCGGAAATGACTGGCATGCTTGAGACTGGTGGTGCAGATGCCCGCCGACAGCCCGAACGCCGTGTCATTGGCGATCGCGAGCGCTTCCTCGTAATCCCTTGCCCGGATCACGCACGCAACCGGCCCGAATATCTCCTCGCGGGCGATCCGCATGGAGTTATCCGCTTCCGTAAACAGCGCAGGGCGCATGTAGTGGCCGGGTTTGCCGGCATCGAGGAGCTCCCCGCCCTCCGCCAGCTTGGCGCCGTCGGTGCGGCCGATATCGACATATCCCAGGTTCTGTCGAAGCTGGTTGTCGTCGACGACGGGACCGATATGGCTTGCCGGATCCAGGGCGTCACCCACCGAGAGCGATCTCATGCGTGCGACCAGCGCCGCGACGAACCGGTCGTGGATGGCTTCGGTCACGATCAGGCGGGAGGATGCGGTGCAGCGCTGGCCCGTGGAGAAGAAGGCGCCATTGGCGGCGCATTCGACTGCAACCTCGAGATCGGCGTCGTCGAGCACGATAAGCGGGTTCTTACCGCCCATTTCAAGCTGCATCTTCTTGAACGAAGACACACAGGCAGCTGCGACCCGCGAGCCAGTCTGCACCGATCCGGTGAAGGTGACTGCTGCGACATCGGGGTTGGCGAGTATCGCCTCCCCCACCACCGATCCGCGGCCGTTGACGAGATTAAACACGCCTTTCGGGCAGCCGGCGCGTTTGATGATCGACGCAAGCGCATTGGCCGTAGCCGGCACGAGATCGGCCGGCTTCCAGACAACTGTATTGCCATAGGCAAGTGCGGCGGCGATCTTCCAGGACGGCAAGGCAATCGGGAAGTTCCATGGCGTGATGACGCCGATGACACCCACCGGTTCGCGCGTGATCTCAATATCGATGGCTGGGCGAACAGAGCCGAGTTTTTCGCCGGCAAGGCGCAGCACCTCCTGGGCGAAGAACAGGAATACCTGCCCAGCCCGCGCCGTCTCGCCGACGCCCTCGGCGAGCGTTTTTCCCTCCTCGCGTGAAAGCAGACGCCCGATCTCGTCCTTGCGAGCAAGGATCTCGTCGCCAATCTGCTTGAGCAGATCATGGCGCTGCTGAAGCCCCGAATGAGACCACCCGGCGAAGGCCTGTCGTGCGGAAGCGATCGCATGGTCGGCATCCTGGCGGCTCGCCCGCGCGCTGCGGCCAACGACGTCGCGCGTGTCGGAAGGATTGATGTCTTCGGCCAGTTCACCGCCGGTCGACCATTCGCCGTCGATTAAATTGCCGTAGATCGTCTGTGACCCGGAAAGGCTCATGGTTCGTCGTTCCTATGAAAGGCGATTGCGCAGATTGAGAACGTATGGGTGATCGGCCGTGCTGTTGGGCGCCATCGAAACACCGCCTGGTGAGCCCCAGCCGGTGACCTGATCGCCGAAGAAGGCGGCGTTGACCTCCTCGAAAGGCTTGAGATCGTCAGGCAGGTCGACTTCGGCAAAGATCGCCTTGACCGGACAGACCGAGACGCAAAGCCCGCAGTTGATGCACTCCTCAGGCTGGATGTACATCATCGCCCCACCCTCATAGATGCAGTCAACGGGACAACTCACCTGGCAGGCGCCATCCTTGACGTCGATGCAGGCAGTGGTGACCACATAAGGCATCGTCCACCTACCTGCCCTGCCAGACAGGGGCGCGCTTCTCGCGGAAGGCCGTGACGCCTTCATGCTGGTCGCTGCTGCCGAGTGCCGTCATCAGGGCTGGCAGGCGCATGCCACTGGCGTCGTACGCGCCATATTGCTCGACCGCGCGGACCATCTCCTTGACCGCTTTGAGCGACAAGGGGGCGCAGGCAAGAATGTCTGATACCCAGCGGTCGACTGCGGCATCGAGCTGTGCGGCTTCGACGATCTCGTTGACGAGGCCGACGCGATGAGCCTCCGCTGCGTCGATACGCGCCCCGGTCAACAGCATACCCATGGCGATCGCCCTGGGTATGCGCTGCGACAGCTGGGTGATGCCGCCGGCGAGCGCCAGCCGCCCGAAGCGCGGCTCGGGAAGCCCGAAGGACGCCGTGTTCGAGGCAATCACGATATCGCAGCCGAGCACCATCTCGAATCCGCCGCCGAGCGCCAGGCCGTTAACACGTGCAATGACGGGAACATTGAGCGTGGTGCGCGTCGAGATACCGCCGAAGCCTCCGCCGAGCATCGATGCCCAGTAGTCGAGCCCCCGCTTCTCCGAGCCGCTCTTCATGTCGGCGCCGGCGCTGAAGGCGCGTTCGCCGCTTCCGGTGAGCACCACGCAACGCACGTCCGGATCGGCCTCGATCCGGCTCCAGATACGGGTCAGCGCGGCCTGGGATTCGGCGTCGACCGCATTCATCACTTCGGGGCGGTCGATGGTGACGCGCGCCACATGGTCCTTCAATTCGTAGAGGACTGTCATCTTGTCATTTCACCTTCGAACCCGAAGCCAAGGGCCGCGGGCGCTGTTGCGTTGTGCGTTGGCGCGCCTCAGGCGCGCTTTGCCGTGCGAAGTTCTCCAGCCGTATCAGCTGGCTGTCGTGAACGCGTTTCCAGCTCGGCCAGGATTTCCTGGGTGTGTTCGCCAAGGCGCGGAGGGTCGTGACGCAGACGGAACGCGCCCTCCTGCATTCCAAGAGGCGAGCCGAAATAGCGTTCGCCGTTCTGGGTGGCCACGAGCCTGGCGTTGACCGAAGTCTGTGGATGATCGAGCGCTGCGCCAAGATCCAGGACAGGCGCGCAGAGAATATCCTGCTCGTCGAAGCGTCCGAGCCAATAGGCGGTCGTGTTGGTGGCTATGGTCGTGCGGAACAGGTGCTGCAGTTCCGGCTTGTGGGCGATCTGACCGTTGATGTCGGCGTATTTCGCCTCCTGCGACAGGTCGGCCACGCCGAGCGCCCTGCAGATGAGCTGCAGCGGATTTTCCTTGAAGGCACCGACGATGACGATGGCGCCGTCGGTCGTTGGAAAGACGCCGCTCAGTGGGCGGTCCCCCCAGTTGAGCTCGCGACCGTCCTTGAACCAGACGGCTACCTCCTGCATCTGCATCGCCAGCATGGAATCGAACATGGCCACCGAGACCTTCTGTCCAAGGCCGGTCTTCTGGCGCTGGAGAAGCGCCAGCATGATCGCCTGGGCGAGATGCATGCCTGCGGTGTAGTCGCAAAGGGCGGTGGCAAAGATGGCCGGTGGCGCATCGGCGTTTGGCTTTCGCGCCATCACGCCCGACAGCGCCTGAAGCAGAATGTCCTGCCCGCCCTTGTACGCGAGCGGGCCGGTGGCGCCGAAACCGGTACCCGAGGCGCAGATGATGCGCGGATTGATTTCGGACAGGACGTCATAGCCGAAACCGAGACGTTCGATCACGCCTGCCCGGAAATTGTCGACGACAATGTCGGCGGTCTTGACCAGATCGTAGATGATCTGGCGCCCTTCTTCACTTCGGACATCGACCTCCATCGAGCGTTTGTTGCGATTGACCGAACGGTAGACAGCGTTCTCGATACCGTCCGGATCCTCCTTGAACGAATGCCTGATGAGGTCGCCGAAGCCGGGCTTCTCGATCTTGATGACGTCGGCGCCATAGTCCGCCAGCACCAGCGTGCCGCAGGGACCGAACATGACCTGGGTGAAGTCGATGATGCGCACGCCTTCCAACGGCTGGGGCATTTTCTGTTTGTCCATGTGCTTGCCTCCAGCTGTGATCAAAGCGCCATCTCGGCGGTCTGGGCCTCCGTCGGTGCGTCACCGGGGTCGGCGCCCTGGCTGCGCAGCAGGGCGCGAACCTTGGCGATGTCGACGTCGGCCACATCCACGCCGGCGTTCAGGGCGACGGCTGCAGCCACGCCGACGGCCTCGCCCATGGCCATGCAAGGCGGGATCTCGCGGGAAATCTTCTGTGCGTCGGACGAGGACGAATAATGGCGCCCGGCGACGAGCAGGTTGTTGACGTCCTTCGGCAGGAACGAGCGATAGGGATAGTAGTAGTCGCGTCCGCGGGCGACGGTATCGTTGAAATACCGGCGCTCGAGCACGTCCTGCTTGGTGACCACATACTGGCCCTGCAGCAGGCGCGTCTGGCGCACGCCGAGCTGTGGCGCCACGTCGATGAAATAGGCGTTGGCGAAGCCGGGCAGATGGGCCTTGGCATAGTCCATCGCGTCATGCATGCGGCGACGGCCTTCGATGTCGGCCCTGGTCATATCGTCGACCTTCAGGCCGTCAAAGCCGGCCATATGTGGACAATTGCACCAGATCACGCCGGGCAACGGCGTCTTCAGCCACCACTTCTCCCAGCTGCCGCCGAGGATGCGCTTCACCTCCCGATCGATCTTCTGGAATTCCTCGGGCGCTTCATGTTCGAAGCGTTCGGCCTCGTCGGTGTCGATACCGCCAAGGCGGAACACCGTCGTGAGAATGAAGGCGCCGGCGGTGAAGGCGCTGCCCGCGGAGGCCGCGACGTCGAGATCGCCCGAGGCATCGATGATGATCGATCCCATGATGGCCTGGCGGCCTTCCTTGGTTTCGCAGATGACGCCGACCGCACGCCCGTCTTCGACGATGGTCTTCGAAAACCACGAGTGGGTGCGCAGATGCACGCCGGCATCCGTAACGATGTCGTTGGAGGCGCGCTTGAAGGCATCGGGGTCGAAGGCGGCCGCCGGGCAGATCTCCGGCGGCTTCTTCTTGGAATGCAGGTGGTAGACGCCCCAGCGGCCCCATTTGCGATAGAGCTCGGGGCTGGAGCCGTGCTCGGCCACCGGCGGAACGACGCAGAGCCCCATCTTCTCCATGCGCTCGATTATCTCGGAGCAGATGCCCCGAACCGTCTGGTTCTTGCCGTCGGACATGTCGTCGAGGACGAGCACCATGCCGCCCGATGCCAGGCCGCCCAAGTAAGGGTAGCGTTCGAGCAGGATGACCTTGGCGCCGTTTCGCGAGGCGGCTACTGCGGCACTAATGCCAGCCGGCCCACCGCCGACAACCACGACGTCGGCATGTGCGACGACGGGGACATGGCCCTGATTTTCGACAATATGATCCCGTGCAATGGACATTGCATATTCCTCCAGATTCAGATTTTCGTGTATAATATCAGCTAGTTAGTGCCGTCGAAACGCCACTTCAGCATGTGTTTTTCAAGCCAGGCGACCAGCCCGAAGAAGATCGCCGAGAAGGCGGACGCCACAATGATTGTCGCATAGAGCATTGCCGAGTCGTACTGATAGGTTGCCTGGATGATGAGCGCGCCGATACCGGTTGTGGCCCCGATCCACTCGCCGATGATCGCGCCAACCACAGCGCTCGAGGCCGTGATCTTGAGCGCCGAAAACAGGTAGGGCAGCGCACCGTAGAAGCGCAGCTTAACGAAAACCTCGCGCTCTGAGGCAGAGAGGATCTTCATCAATTCGAGATGCTGCTCGGACACGTCGCGCAGGCCGCGCGTCATGTTCACCAGTGTCGGAAAGAAGCAGATCGTCGCAACGATGATGATCTTCGGCACGAAGCCGTTGCCGAGCAGGAGCACCAGGATCGGCGCCTTGGCGACCAGGGGGATGGTGTTGATGACCACGATCAGCGGAAAGAAGGCCTGGTCGATCCAGCGGCGGTAGACAAATGCCACCGCAATCAGACAGGCAAAGACGTTGCCGATGACAAAACCCACGATGGACTCGAAGGCCGTCACGCCGAGGTTCTGCATGAGCATCGGAAATTCCGAGACGAGCGTGCCCATGACCGTCGAAGGCGCAGGCGCGATGAACGCTTTCACCTCGAAGAAACGCACTGCCCACTCCCAGAGAAGCAGTGCGCCCGCAAAGACCAGGAGCGGCAGGACGACCCCCTTGTTGCGGTCCAGGAAGCCCGGCCTCCGCATGGTCAGGGCAGAACGGGTCATGCTGTTGGCTGATGCGACGGCATCGGCTGGGGAAGAGAGCATCAGCAGGACTCCAGAGCTTTGCGCAGGCGTATCGAGGTTTCCACGAATACCGGCAGATCCTTGGTTGCCGAAGTGCGGGGCCGCGGCAGCGGTATGTCGATGGTGTCTTTGGTCCGACCCGGACGGGCCTGCAGCAGCAGCACCTTCTGGCTGAGAAAGGCTGCCTCGTAGATGGAATGCGTGACGAACATGATCGTCACGCCCGTCGTTTCCCAGACGCGCAAGAGGGCCTCGTTGAGGTGATCGCGCGTGATTTCGTCTAGCGCGCCGAATGGCTCGTCCATCAGAAGCAGTTTCGGCTGGTTCACCAGCGCCCTTGCGATCGAAACCCTTTGACGCATGCCTCCGGAAAGCTGCCCCGGCAATGCATCGCACCTGTCGGCGAGCCCCACGAGCTCGAGCAACTCCATTGGATCGCGGCGATTGGCCTGTGCACCTGCATTGCCGATTTCAAGCGGCAGCCGCACGTTGTCGAGCGCGGTGCGCCACGGCAAAAGAGCGGAGTCCTGAAAGACGAAACCGATATCGCGACGCTTGCGCGCCTCCTCCGCCGTTCCGCCCAGGATCTCGACCACCCCCTGGGAGGGGCTGATCAGATCCGAGACAACGCGCAGCAAGGTGGACTTGCCACATCCTGATGGCCCCAGCAGCGTCAGGAAGTCGCCCTCCGCAACATCGAAGCTGACATTTTCGAGGGCGAGCACTGGTCCGAAATTGACGCTGACATTGCTCAGTTTCACGGCCGGCTTCGAGGCAGCCGCGGCGGGCATCGAGCTCGCGCTTGCGGGGACCGAATGCAACATCAGGCAATCCTCGCACGCTTGCCTTGCGTGGCATCGAGGATGGCGGTCGTCATGACGGCCTCGACCTTCGGCGCGCTGGAACTGAACTGCTTGAGGTCGTCGAACATTGCGATCTGGTCGCTCCAGATCGACGGATCGAACGCGCCCCAGCCGTTGCTTGCCGACAATTCGCTCACGGCGAACTGGCGCAGGAGGCCGACGGCCTTGATCTCGTTTTCGTATTTGAGGTTCGGATAGGCCTTGATCAGGATCTCGACCGCCTTCTCCGGATTGTCGAAGGCGTATTTCCAGCCGCGCCCCGCTGCGCGCACATAGGCTTCGAAGGCCTCGTGATCGGATTTGAGTTTCTCGGAGGCGGCGAAGTAGGGCAAGGGCAGAAGGCGCACGCCATTGTCCCACAAGGGCAATTCGATGGCGTCGTCGCCCAGGAGTTCACGCTGGCCGACATTTGAACGCCAGCCGGCGATCGCATCAACCTGCCCTGACAGAAGCGGCTTGGCATCGGAGCCGATGGTGATCACCTCGACCTTGGATTCATCGACGCCGTTCTTGCGAAGCAACGCGCTCAAAAGGACCGCGCCGCCGGCGGGCTGTACGCCCACGCGCTTTCCGACCATGTCCTGGGGCGTGCTGATGGGCGCGCTCTTGAGGGAGAAATACGCAAAGGGATGAATCTGCAACGCCACCGCAAAGCACTGGATCGGAATGCCCTTGGAGGCGGCCAGCATGATCTGCGGGCTCGAGGATTGCTGGCCGATATCGTACTGGCCGGAGGCGACAAGCGGCACCGGATCGATGTTGGGTCCGCCAGCGGAAATCTCTACGACATTGCCCTCTTCTTCCTGGTAGCCGAGTTCGCGAGCGACAACGTCGCCGATATGCTGGCTGTTGACCAGCCATCCGAGCTGGACATTGACCTGGCGCGTTCCCGCTGCCCTGGCGCGATGGGGCACGATTGCGGGGGCTGCCAGCGCCACCGTCGCTGCGGCCGAGATTTTGAGCATGGTCCGCCGGCTTATGCGGAGATTGTCCTGCATAACTACTTTCCTCCATTCACTCATCGATTGATGGTGACCGTTGTTCCCGATGAGAACGCTAGTCGAATAAGGGCATCGCAAAAAGTTCAAATGTTCGAGCCCCCCGTTGCTAAGTCGGCAACGCCCTCCTACCCTCGATTTCAGCGAGTTTCTGATCCGCCCAGACCGTTGCGAGGATGTGATGCACGCAGCCGTATTGCGCTATTTCGAGCAAGTTGCCGAAAACGGTTCGATCCGGGTCGCCTCCGAGGTCCTGCACGTGGCGCCGTCTGCCATCACACGTCAGATCCTCAATCTCGAGGCCGAGCTCGGCTGCAAGCTGTTCGAGCGCCTGCCCACTGGAATGCGTCTGACCGCCGCTGGCCACGTGTTTTTGAGACACACCAGACGCACGTTGTCTGACTGGCGCAACACGGCAGGCGAATTGACCGCACTTACGGGCCAGATTGCCGGCGAGGTTCGTGTGCTGGCCACGCCTCCGTTGATCATCAGCGTGCTTCTGGGCGCGATCGAGACCCTCGTCGAGGAGCATCCGCGCGTTCGCTTCAATGTCACCGATGCCAATGTGGTCAACAAAGCCGAACAGATGCAGCTCGGCCATCCCGACATCGCACTCCTGCCGTTCGACAGGCGGTACAGGCAGTTCGAGCTGCTCGACCAGCTCGACGTGCGGGTCGGGGTGGTGGTGACGCCAAATCATCCCCTTGCCCGGGAAAAGACGCTCACGCTCACGCAATGCGCCGAGCATCCCGTGCTGATGGTCCAGGACATGTGGATCCAGAGACACTCGGACGTCGAATTCCAGGAGACGGGCGCCGAGTACCAGCCCCGCATCGTCTCCTCGTCCTGGCCGCTCGCGCGCGAAGCAGCGAGACGCGGCCTGGGCGTCGGTTTTTTCGCATCCGTCGGCGTTGCCAAGGAACTGGCATCGGGCGAATTGATCTTCGTCCCGCTGGACATTCCAGGCTACGTTACCAGCAGCCTGTCACTCTATGTGAATGCCGATCGAAAACTGGCGCCGGAGGTGGCGGTCACAGTCCAGCATATCAAGGCGAAGTTTGCGGAAGTGCGTGCACTTCTGCCGTCGGTGGCAATGCCGACGACAAGCCAGGTCGATACGCAAAATCGCGACCGCTGAATCTTTCTAGTTTAGGCCTTCAGATGTTCCATGCAGCTTGGCGTAGCAACCGGAGCACAATGTTAATCCGAAACTGCCTGAAGTGCAGCATCTCCGGCCGAGAATAGGGACGTGAACATCGATCTCACAACCCGGAACGATCTCTCCAGTCGGCTTCAAATCGCCGCCAGTGTCGGTTTCATCCGGTGCGACAATGCAGTCCGAAGCGGAACACCAACGCCTTCTCGATATCCATTGAGAGATGGGGCCTCATACGGCTCATGCCTACGCTATCGGCACCCCAAACGTAGCCATCCCAGCTGAAATCAAGGTTGGCGCCAAAGTTTCCATTCATTGGTGGCCGAGTCGGTCAAATCGGCATTGGCTGGTCTAGATGGGCTCGGCTGGTACCTTCACCTCCGGCATCGCGCCGATCAGCATGCGGGCATAGTCGCTTTTCGGGGCGTCGAAGATGTGGGCGCAATCGCCTTGTTCGACGATTTCGCCGCGGTTGATCAGCGCCACGCGGTCGCAGAGGTAGCGGACGACGGCAAGGTCGTGGCTGATGAAGAAGTAGGTCAGGCCGAGCCGATCCTGCAGGTCGCACAGGAGGTTGAGCACCTGCGCCTGCACCGAGACATCGAGCGCCGAGGTGGGCTCGTCAAGGAGCAACAACTCAGGGCCTGAAGCAAGGGCGCGGGCGATGCAGATACGCTGGCGTTGGCCGCCGGAGAATTCGTGCGGGTAGCGGTGCAGGTGCTGTGGGCCCATCCCGACGAACGACAGAAGTTCGGCGGCGCGGTCGCTGCGCTGCCGGTTGCTCAGCCCGAGCGTCTCGTGGTGGATGACGAGAGGTTCAGTGATGATGTCGTAGACCGACATGCGAGGGTTGAGCGAGGCGTAGGGGTCCTGGAAGACGATCTGGACACGGGAGCGCAGGCGACGCAGTTCGGCGTCGGAAAGCTTGCCCAGATCCTGGCCCTGCACACGGATGCTGCCTGAGGTCGGGGTTTCAAGATGCAGGATAGAGCGGGTCAGCGTCGTCTTGCCTGAGCCGCTCTCGCCGACGAGGCCGAAGCTCTCGCCCTTGCGAACGCTGAGCGACACGTTCTTCAGCGCATGGACCTCTGCCGACGAGCCGAAGATGCCCCGACGGCCGGGATAGATCTTCGAGACGTTGTCGATCTCAAGCATGATGTCAGCCATGGACAAGCGTCTCCATCTCGGCCATGCGGATGCAGGCTGCCAAATGATCGTTTCCGACCGATATGGCCGGCGGCGTCGCTGCGGTGCAGGCAGGTTGGGCGAACTGGCAGCGCGGCGCAAAACGGCAGCCCGGCGGCGGCGTGATCAGGTTGGGCACCGCGCCCGCCAGTCCGCGAAGCTCGCCGCGCTTGGTCTCGCGTGTCGGGATCGCCGACATCAAGGCGCGTGTGTAGGGATGGACAGGATTGCCGATGACAGCTGCGACCGGCCCGCTTTCGACAATGTTGCCGGCATACATGACCGCGACATGGCTGCATGTCTGGGCGACCACGCCGAGATTGTGGGTGATCAGCACGACACCCATGTCGAAATCTTTGACGCTGTTCTTGATGAGCTCGAGAATCTGCGCCTGGACCGAGACGTCGAGCGCCGTTGTCGGCTCGTCGGCGATCAGCAGGTCGGGGCGGCCAATCAGCGCCATGGCGATCAGCACGCGTTGGCGCATGCCGCCGGAAAACTGGTGCGGATAGTCGTCGAGACGAGCCAGTGCGTTGGGGATGCCGATGCGGGCCAGCATCTCGCCGGCCAGTTTACGCGCGGCCTGGCGGCGTTCGCGCCGGCCGGCATTGGGCGAACAGCCAATCACGTCAGGATCGCGCTCGGCCGCCGCCAGCGCTACGTCGACGAGCTGCTCGCCGATGCGGAAGGCCGGGTTGAGGTTCGTCGTCGGGTCCTGGAAGATCATGCCGATGCGCTTGCCGCGCAGGCGCTGCATCTCGGACGCACTGAGCTTGAGCAGGTCCTGGCCCTCGAGCAGGATCTCGCCGGCGGTGTAGTGCGCCGGAGGCGTCGGCTGCAGACGCGAGACCGACAGCCCAGTCAGCGACTTGCCGCAGCCGCTCTCACCGACGAGACCCCAGATCTCGCCACGGTTCACGGTGAGGTTTATGCCGTTCAGCACGTGCGCCCGCCCGTCGAAGCTGGACATCCTGAGGTGCAGGTCGCGGATCGAAAGGAGAGGCTGGGTCATCTCAGCGCCTCGCCTTCGGGTCGAGGATGTCGCGCAGGCCATCGCCGAGCAGGTTGAAGCCGAACACGGCCAGGAACATCGCCATGCCGGGCGCCATCGCCGTCCACCAGTAATCGGGCATGTAGGAGCGCGAGACAGACAGCAGCGTGCCCCATTCCGGCGTCGGCGGACGGACGCCGATGCCGATGAAGCCGAGGCCGGCGACGGTCAGGATGGCGAAGCCCATGTCGAGCGACATCTTGACGATGATCGGCGAGACGACGTTGGGCAGAATGTGGCGAAACAGGATGCGCTTGGGCGTGGCGCCGAGCGCGCGGGCGGCCGTGACATAGACTTCCTCGCGCGCAGCGAGCACCTCGCCGCGCACCAGCCTCGCATAGCCAGGCCACCATGACAGGGCAATGGCGATTACCATGTTGCCGAAACCCGAGCCGAGGGCTGCGGCGATCGCCATGGCGAGGATCAGGCCGGGAATGGTCAGCGTCAGGTCGGTCAGGCGCATCAGCACCTCGTCGACCCAGCCCTTGGCAAAACCGGCGATGGCGCCGACCAGCGTGCCGATCACCGAGCCGATGAGCACGACGCCGAAGCCCGCGAGCACCGATACCGTGGTGCCGGCCATGACAAGCGACAGCACGTCCTGGCCGAGTTCGTTGGTGCCGAAGGGGTGAGCCGCCGATGGCGGCATGAAGCGAGAGGCGGTATCGACGCCGCCGGCCACGTGCTCGGGATACGGGGCGAGCACGGTGCCAAAGGCGGTGAAGAAGATCACCACGGCGACGATAGCCGCACCCAGCATCGACAGCCTGCTCTGCGAAAAGCGGAAGAAGGCCCGGCGCAGCCGGTCACGGCGGGGCGTGGCGAGATCGTCCGCGGTGTTGGGCTCGATCGTGGTCATGAATAGCGGACCTTGGGGTTGATGACGCCGTAAAGCAGGTCGATGATCAGGTTGGCGAAGACGAAGAGCAGGCCAATGACCAGGGCGACGCCGATCACCGGCATCATGTCCTGCGAGACGATGGCCTTGGTGGCGTAGAGGCCGAGGCCCGGCCAATCGAACACGGTCTCGACCAGCACCGTGCCGCCGAGCAGCCAGCCGAAATAGAGACCGATCACGGTCAGCGTGGCCGAGACGGCGTTGCGGGCAACGTACTTGGTGATGATCTTGCGCTGGGGCAGGCCAAGGGCGCGCGCCGTCATCACATAATCCTGCTGCATCACCTCGATCGTCGAGGCGCGCATCATGCGCATGATGGTGGCAAGCGGCGACAACGACATGGCGATCGCCGGAAGAGCGAGATGGCGCAGCGACATGAAGAACGCGTTCCAGTTGCCGGCGATCAAGGAATCGATGGTCAGGAAGCCGGTGACGAAGCGCGGCGGGATGACGATGATCGGCAGGCGGCCGCCCAACGGCAGCCACATCAACCACATCGCAAAACAGAGCTGCAGCAGCAGGCCGAGGAAGAAGCGCGGCATGGAAATCGCGCCGATGGCCGCCACCTGGGCTAGGTAGTCGGGCCAGCGGTTGCGCCAGATGGCGGTGACGAGGCCGAGCGGGATGCCTACGACAACGGCGATGAACATCGCCGCGAAGACGAGTTCGAGAGTTGCAGGGAGGTAGGCCTTGATATCGGCGGCGACGGGGCGGCGCGTCAGCAGCGACGTACCGAGGTCGCCATGGACCAGTCCGGAGACATAGGTGCCGTATTGCACCCAGATCGGCTTATCCAGGCCGTATTCGACGGCGAGTGCCGAGATCTCGGCTTTCGTGGCATTGGGACCTGCTGCGAGCGCTACCGGATCGCCCGGCAAAAGACGGGCGATGGCGAACATGATGATCGTCAGCCCGACAATGACTGGCACGAGCAGCAGGAGCCGACGCAGAATGAAACGCAGCATTGCCCATATCCTCCCGTTGGAGATTTGGCGGGCCCGGAGACCCGCCAAACATTTGACCTAGCTGAGCGACAGGCCCCAGGCTTCGATCGCGTTGGAGGCGACCGGCGTGAAGTGGTAGTCCTTCACGGTGTCGCGCATGGCCAGCTTGCGGCGCTCAAGCACGCCGAAGACGTCGGGGGCGTCCTCGACGACCTTCTTCTGGAATTCTCCATAGATGGTGACACGCTTGGCCTGGTCGATTTCCTTACGGCCGGCCTCGATGAGAGCGTCGACTTCCGGGTTTTTGTAAACCGCGTTCTGCCAGGCGCCGTTGCGCGACGAGTGGTAGGCGGCATAGGCGATGTTGTCCGGGTCGCCATAATTCGCGGTCTGGTAGACCGGGAACAGGTCCGGGAAGGTTTCGGGCGATTTGCAGGCGGTCACCATGTCGGGCCAGTTCATCGGCACGATCTCGAGCTCGATGTTCAGCTGCTTGAGGCTGTCGAGCATGATCAGTGCCCAGCGGCGCTGCTGCTCGAGACCCGAGACATGGTACATCTTGAGCTTGAAGCCGCCTTCCGGCTTGGCCGACTTCGCCATATATTCCTTGGCCTTGGCCATGTCGGTTCCGTAGGCAACGAGATTGGCATCGAAGCCAAGGATGCCCTTCGGCAGCGGGCCGTTCATCAAGTCTGCATAGCCTGCCGCATCGAGAATCGCCTGGTAGTTCGTGGCGTAGGAGATCGCCTTGCGCAGGTTGATGTCGGTGCACGGACCGTGCTGCGTGTTCATCTTGATCGAGAAGGTGCGATATTCCGGCTCGACGACGCTGACAACGCCCGACGCTCCCTTCAGGGCGTCCATGTCCTCGCTAGTGAGGTCAGTGGCGATATGGGCTTCGCCGCGCTGGATCATAAGGCGCTGGGTCGCAGTCTCGCGCACGATCTGCCAGATCACGCCCTCGAGATTGCCGCCTCCGGCCTGCCATGCTTCCGGCGCGCGCGCCAGCTGGTAGAGCGTGCCGACCTCGAAGCGGGCGACAGTAAACGGACCGGAACCTGCAGTGTTTGTCATCAGGTAGGTTTCGCCTGAATCACTACCGAGATTGGCCTCGACCACCGCCTTCTCGACGATGAAGATCCACGGCAGCACCTGCAGGAACGGCGCGAAAGGGGCAGTGAGCTTGAACTTGACCGTGCCGGCGTCGACGGCGGTAACGCCATCGGCCGTGACGATGTCGCGGATCATCCAGGAGTTGCCCTTTGCGAGCTTCAGCGCGCGGGCGAAGGAGTAGACCACATCGTCAGCGGTAACGGCGTTGCCGGAGTGGAACTTGGCAGCCTTGTTCAGCACGAAAGTGAATTCAGTGCCGTCGGGGCTGACCGTCCAGCTCTCGGCGATACCGGGCGCGGGCACCGGCGGATTGCCTGAGATGCGCACCAGCGGATCATAGACGTTGCGCATGAAGAACGAGGCGGAATAGCCCGTCGCGGTGTGCGGGTCGAAATTGGGAATGTCCTGGCCGGCCGCGATGATCAGGACGCCGCCTGACTGGGCGAAAAGTTGGCGCGGGAAAACCGTGGTGGCGAGACCCACGCCGGCGAGCGCCAGCAGGCCGCGCCGCGAGATGTTGAACTGGTCAGAGGTCATTGCATTGCTCCTGTCGAATGTCTGGTCATCATTGCAAATGGGCGGCGCCAGTCGGCCGGGCGCCGCCGGATCTCGATGGGGCGGTCAGGCCCAGGCCACGTTCTCCTGCGGCGCCACGGTGCCAGAGGTTCCCGGTTCGTGGCGGTAGTTGAGCGCGACGTGGTCGGGCGTGACGAAACCAAGAGCGAGGTCGCGGGAGATTGCTGCCGGAGAACGCTCGGCGGAGTTGCCATAGCCGGAGCCGCCGGCGAGCACGAGCTCGACCACCTGGTCGGTCCGGTGCAGCGACACCAGCTCGCCGGTGCCGCAATCGCGCAGCACGCGGCCGTCGGTGGAGAGCACCCTACCGCGGGCGCCGCCGCCGGCCCGGCCGCCGAACAGGCCGTCGATCGGGTTGTCGACGCCCTCTGGATAGACGGAGACGAGCATCTCCAGACCGTCCTCATCACGCTTGCGGAAGCGCACGACCTGGCCGAGGCCGCCGCGCATCTTGCCGGCACCGCCGCTGTCGGCGCGGAACGCCTTCTCCAGCACGAGCACGGGCACGCGGCTTTCCATCAGTTCGATGGACGTGTTGGCAGCTGAGGTCGGCCACAGCAGCGAGGAGTGGCCGTCGCCGCGCTCGGAGCCGCCTTGGCCGCCGCCGCAGAAGAGCATGTCCGAATAGAACTGCCCGTCAGTGGTCTTGCCGTAGATGTTTGCGGCAACGGCAAGCCCGGTGAATGATTGCACCATGTCGGGCGAGGCCGAGGCGAGTGCGGCGAAGATATTCGGCGCGAGATACCAGCCGGTGCGGGTACGCAGGTTCACGGCTGCCGGATAGGTCGGGTTCAGGATCGAACCTTCGGGCGCGGTCACGGTGAACGGGCGGTAGCAGCCGGCATTGCCGCGCACCGCCGGTGTCAGCATACACTTCAGCGGATAGGTTGCATGCGCTGCAGTGTAATTCAATGTAGAGTTAAGGCCACCCTGCGGCAACTGCGGCGGGGCGCCGTCGAAATCGACCGTGATGCTGTCGCCTTCGACCTTGACCAGGACCGGGTAGGTGATGGTCTCACCGAGCGGGTTGTTGGTGATGACCGAGCGGTACTCGCCATCGGGCAAAGCCCGGATCGCGTCGCGCATGGCCTTTTCTGACAGGCCCTGCACCACTTCGGCAAGGGCGCCGAGATCATGCATGCCATAGTCGTGCATGAAGGCGTCGAGACGTTCCGCACCGAGCTTGTTGGCCGCGACGAAGGAGAAGATGTCGCCCAGCACCTGTTCGCCGTTGCGGACGTTCTGGCGGATGAGCTGGATCAGCGTCTCATTGGGGCGACCTTCCTCGAAGATCTTCATCGGCGGGATCTGCAGGCCTTCTTCGTAGATCTCGCGGGCATGCAGCGAGTCCTTGGTGCCGCCGATGTCCGAGACGTGGCCGACGGTGCCCATCAGGCCGACGAGCTTGCCATTGCGGAAGGCCGGCGTCACGATGGCGATGTCGAACAGATGCCCGGCGCACAGCCACGGATCGTTGGTGATCAGCACGTCGCCCGGCTTCAGCGTCTCCGCCGGGTAGCGGGCCAGCAGCGCCTTGACCGCGCGGGGCAGGGTCAGGTTGAACACCGGCATGGCGCGCGGACTGTGGGCCAGGGTCTCACCGTCCTTGTCGAGCAACTCGCAGGCGAAGTCCTGTGCCTCGGCGATGACGAGCGAGAAGGCGGTGCGGCAGACGGTCAGCCACATTTCCTCGACAACGTTGACGAGGCGCGACCACATGATCTCGAGACCGATCGGGTCGCCCTTGATGCGGGCAACGGCCTCGGCACGGGTCATCTCGTCGGTGACGAAAGCTTCCGCGGCCTTGAGCGCGCCGACCTGCACGCAAAGGTTCTGGCCGGCGTCGATGGTGACGCTGTCGGACGGGCCGATGACGGTGGTGGACTCACGTTCCTCGATGATCGCGGGACCGGCGATGGTGTCGCCGCTGCGCAGCGCATAACGGTCGTAGACGGCCGTCTCGAACTTGCCCTCGTCGAACCAGCAGATGCGGTGGCCCTTAATCCGGGCTGCGGTATCGCCGCCGCCGGTGGCGCCGGTGAGCGAAAGCTGCGGCGTCGGGCCGGCGACGCGGACGCGGAAGTTGACGGATTCGAAGCGCGCGCCCTCGAAAGGTTCGGCATAGCGGGCCGAATAAGCGCGAACGAAGGCTTCGCGAATGGCCGGCAGATCGGCTTCGCCGAGCGTGGTCGTGGGCAGCTGCACGCTGATGTCGTGCATCTGGCCGACGAGGCGCATGTCGGCGCTGCGCTCGACAACGATGTCGCCTGCTGCGATGCCGGAGCGGGTCAGCTGGTGGCGTCCCTCGTCTTCTAGGGCGGTCAGCACGCCATTGACGGCGTCCGTATCAAAACCGGTCTTCAACTCGACGCGCAGCGACCGCACGCCCTCGAAGGACAAGGGAGCCGCGAGGAAACCGAGCGCCGATGCAGCACCCGATGCCGGCGGGATCAGCACGGAGCTGATGCCCATCGCACGCGCGACGTCGACCGCATGGGCCGGGCCGGCGCCGCCGAAACCGACCATGGAGTATTCGCGCGGATCCTTGCCACGCTCGACAAGGTGCACCCGCGCGGCCGAGGCCATGCTCTCGACGACCACCTTGTGGATGCCGAGTGCGGCTTCTTCGATCGTCAGGTTCAGCGGCTCGGCGACGCGGGCGATGGCGGCGCGGGCTGCCTCTAGGTCGAGCTTCATGCGACCGCCGAGGAAGAAGTTGGGATCGTAATAGCCAAGCGTGAGGTTGGCGTCGGTAACCGTCGGCTGCTTGCCGCCCATGCCGTAGCAGGCCGGGCCCGGGTCGGAGCTGGCGGAATGCGGGCCGACCTTCAGCAGGCCAACGTCGTCGATGGCGGCGATTGAGCCGCCGCCGGCGCCGATCTCGATCATCTCGATGACAGGCGCCTTGATCGGCAGGCCGGAGCCCTTGACGAAGCGGTGGACGCGCGCGGCTTCCATCATCGGCGAGATCTCGGCGCGGCCGTCCTCGATCATGCAAGCCTTTGCGGTGGTGCCGCCCATGTCGAAGGAAATGACGTCGGACAGGCCGGCCGCCTTGCCGAACAGTGCGGTGGCGAGGCCGCCGCCGGCCGGGCCGCTTTCCAGCAGCCGGATCGGGAAGTCGCGTGCGGTTTCCAGCGACATCAGGCCGCCGGCGGAATGCATCAGCCTGAGCGCGCCCGCAAAGCCTGCACCACGCAGCGACTTCTCGAGCTTGGTCAAGTAGCGGTGCATCAAGGGCTGCACGAAGGCGTTGGCGCAGGTGGTGACCATGCGCTGGTATTCGCCCATCTCGGCCACGACCTCGCTTGAGATCGAGATCGACAGATCCGGGAACGCGGCGCGGATGATGTCGGCGGCGCGGCGCTCATGCGCCGGATTGGCGTAGGAATGCATGAAGGCGATGGCCACCGCCTCGCAGCCTTGTGCGACGAGCGCCTTGGCGGCCTGCAGGACCTGTGCTTCGTCGAGCGCCGTTTCCGCCTCACCCGAGGCCTTCATGCGCTCGTCGACCTCGAAGCGCATGTCGCGGCTGACCATTGGGTCGGGGAAGGAGACGAACAGGTCGTAGATGTCGTAGCGCTGCTCGGTGCCCATTTCGAGCAGGTCGCGGAAGCCGCGCGTCGTGATCATGCCGACCGGCGCACCCTTGCGCTCAATGACGGCATTGGTGACCAGGGTCGTGCCGTGGACGATCTCGCCGACGTCGCTGTGCTTGATGCTCTGGAGATCAAGCAATTCCTGTAGGCCGACCAGCGCTGCCTGGGACGGATCGTGCGGCGTCGTCAGGCGCTTGTGCAGCGTGACCGAGTGGTTCTGGCTGTCATAGAGCACGAAGTCGGTGAAGGTTCCACCAATGTCGAACCCCACGCGCCAGCGGTTGGGCAGATCACTCATTACATGATGTCCTTTTCTTCAAATCCGAGGGGCGACGAAAGCGCTGTCGCCCAGGTCCTCGGCTATGCGGGCGGCCCCCTTGGCGAGGGCGGCGATCATCTCGTCGCGGCCTTTGGTGTCGACGAGTGCGTGTGGGTAGACGATGCAGAGGCTGACGGCTTCGTCGGTGCGTGGGTCGGCGACCGAAATCGCGATCGCGTCGACGCCGGGGGTGGCTTCCTGGCTCGAATAGGCGAAGCCCTGGTGCCGTACTTTTGAGAGCTGCTCGGGCAGGTCCGCAAGCGCGACGTGTCCAGCGTAGAGCGCATGCACCTCGTCATCGTTGAGCCGCGCCAGGAGCGACCGGCCCGTCGAGCTGAGATGGGCGGGCAGGCGTCGGCCGATGTTGCTGACGACGCGAAGTGCATTTGTGCCCTGGAAGTCGGCCACAGCGGTCACTTCCTTGCCGTCGCGCACGGAGATGTACCCGGTATGGCCAAAAGTGGCGCTGGCTTCGGCGACCACATCGCTGGCGCGGCCGATCAGCAGCGAGGAACGGCGGTAGGCGGCGGCGAGATCGAGCATCAGGCGGCCCGGGCGGTGCCGGTGGCTGTCGCCGATCGTCTCCAGCATATTGGCCTCGCGCATCGCCTTCAACAGGCGTGACGCGTTGGCCTTCGGCATGCCCAGCAGTCTCACGACGTCCGAGACCGTAAGGTCGGGACAGTCGTTGCCGAAGCACCTCAGCACATCCGCGGCATTGTTCAGGACCGACATTGCTCCTCCGAGTCGTTCCATTAAATGGAACTCGTGTTCCATTTTTTGAGACTAATGCTCTCGTCCGTTCATGCGGTCAAGCTAAAAAATGAGCCGACTTTCCGATGCCTGGTGGCAAGCGGCATCGCGGATCGAACAGGCAAAGCTCCGCCCATCCCGGCTGCGGCGCCGGGATCGAGCGAAGTCGTCAGATCAAGAAATTGATTTTATTGGCGCGGCCGCCCTCAGGCGGCGCCGCGCACCTCGACGAGCCGGGCCAGCAGGCTGGCGCCGACGGGCAGGATCGTGTCGTCGAAAATGAATCCGGAATTGTGCAGCGGAACGGTTCCGCCATGCCCCAGATTGAAGAAAGCGCCTGGAACCACGCGCAGGAGATCGGCCATGTCCTCCGATCCCATCGTCAGTTCCGCGTTCGGCTGTGCCTTGTCGCCGACGATCTCCTGAGCCACCTCGATGAGGTTGCCGACCCGCTCCGGATCGTTCGACAGCACGTCGAAGATGTTGCGGATATCGGCCACGATCTCGATTTCGTGGGCGAGCGCGAAGCCGGCGCAGAGCTTGCGGATGCGGCTTTCGATCATTACGCCATCGGCGTCGTCGAAATAGCGGAAGGTACCGCGCAGGACCGCTGTTTCCGGAATGACATTGTAGGCGGAACCGGCATGGAACTGCGTCACCGAGACGACGGCGGGGTGCGTCGGATCGGTGTTGCGCGAGACGATTTCCTGCATTTCCTTGATCAGGCCGGAGCCGATGGTGATCGGATCACGGCTGGCCTGGGGCATGGCTCCATGGCTGCCGCGGCCGTGGATCGTGATGTCGAAGAAGCTGGCGCCGGCCTGTGCCTTGCCCGGCCGGATCGTCAACTGGGAATGGCCCTGATAGGGCGAATTGTGCATTCCATAGAGCTCGTCGCAGGGGAAACGGTCGAACAAGCCGTCGCGCAGCATGGCGCGCGCACCTCCGAGACCTTCCTCCGCAGGCTGGAAGATCAGCACGGCGCGGCCCGAGAAATCGCGGTTTCCCGCGAGGTAGCGCGCAGCACCCAAAAGCATGGCGGTATGCCCGTCATGGCCGCAGCCATGGAACACCCCGGGGTTCTTCGAGGCGTAGGGCAGATTGGTCAGCTCGTCCATCGGCAGGGCGTCCATGTCTGCGCGCAAGCCGATGCTGCGCCCCGGCTTGTTGCCCTCGATGACGCCGACAAGGCCGGTGCCGCCAATGCCACGCTCGACGGTTACACCCCAGCTGGCAAGCAGATCCGCCACGCGTTGGGATGTACGATGCTCCTCGAAACCGAGCTCGGGATGCTGGTGGAAATCCTGGCGTATCTCGGTGAGATCATGGGCGAACTGGGCAATCTGTTCAATCACAGGCATGGCGACCGTCTTTCGTGGCTTTGGCCTGTCAGTGGCACTGGCGTCTTGTGAAGGCAAGCGTTTCGTCCTAGGCGTCGAAGATGTGAAGGCAGGTGCGGGTCAACCGACCAGTGGGCGCCTGCGCTTCAGACCCAGCTGCCTGAAAGAGGAAAAGATGTCAGCACAGACGATCGAGACAATTGCGGAAGAAGCCGGGCAGTGGCGCCGCCACCTGCACCAGAATCCCGAACTCCTGTTCGATCTGCCCGAGACATCGGCCTTCGTCGCCGACAAGCTGAAGTCCTTCGGCTGCGATGAGGTTGTCACCGGCATCGCCAAGACGGGTGTCGTCGCGGTGGTGAAGGGCAAGCTGGGCGCCGGCCGCACCATCGGCCTGCGCGCCGACATGGACGCGCTGCCGATCGCCGAGCAGACCAACCTGGCTCACGCTTCGAAGAACCCCGGCAAGATGCACGCCTGCGGCCATGACGGCCATACCGCCATGCTTTTGGGTGCCGCGCGCCATCTTGCCTCGACCCGGGACTTTGTCGGCACGGCCGTGCTGATCTTCCAGCCGGCCGAAGAGGGCGGCGCCGGCGGCCGTGTTATGCTCGAAGAAGGACTGCTCGAACGCTTCGGCATCGAGGAGGTGTTCGGCATGCACAACGAGCCCGGCCTGCCTGTCGGTTCCTTCGCGATCAAGCCGGGTCCGATGCTGGCCGCCGCCGACCGCTTCGTGGTCACGCTGAACGGCAAGGGCTCGCATGCCGCCTCGCCGCATGAATCGCGTGATCCCGTGCTGATGGCAGCGCATCTGGTGACGGCGCTGCAGTCGATCGCCTCACGCAACGTCGATCCCTTCGACCCGGTCGTCGTCTCGGTCACCTATCTCGCCGGCGGTAGCGCGGCGGCACTCAACGTCATTCCGGAGCAGGCCATCGTCGGCGGCACGATCCGCACTATCAATCCGCAGACGCGCAAGGCCGTCGAGCAGCGCTTCAGGGATATCGTCGCCAACACTGCGCGCCTGTTCGAGGCCCAGGCTGAGATCGACTGGCGCCCCGGCTACCCGGTGACCGTCAACGACCCCGAGATGACCAAGGCGGCGATCTCAGTCGCCTCGGGCGTCGCCGGCGTGGATAAGGTCAATGGCAACTGCCAGTGCACGATGGGCGCGGAGGATTTCTCCTACATGCTCGAAAAGCGCCCCGGTGCCATCATCTGGCTCGGCAACGGTGACTCCGCCGGACTGCACAACCCAGCCTATGACTTCAATGACGACGCCATTCTTCATGGCGTTCGCTACTGGACGGCGCTCGTCAGCGAACGACTGTCGTCCCCAGACCCGCATTGAGGACATGGCGATCCTCGTGCGTACGGTCCATTGTGGCCCGCACGTGAGTGAGAGCAAGCAGCATGCGTACGAAGCTGATCAAGGTGTTCGCCATTGGCCCGGCATTGCCTCACTTTAGGCCGATGGCAATCGTCCCAATCAAAGCGCTCCGACTGGCGAGGGGGGTCTCGCGGCCCCATACCCTACACTGTATGGCGGCAGGCGGGGGTCATCCTTGATGAAGCGGGTCGGGTTATCCGGAAAGGACGCGCGGTAATCTTCAACGCCAGTTGCGAGAGCGCCTCACAGCTTGATCGAACAGATGCCGACGGCGTGCGCGATCTGTTGTCCGCGCAACAGAGGTGGCATTGTCGTGCCCAACCGCCGGAAGGTCAACGCCGAGTGCCAACGTCGCGAGAGAGGCACAACCATAGCTGGTCAGCTCGTCGAACGACGTATTTTTGATATCGCGACCCAGGCTGTCAGCGAGAAATTCTACAAAATAGGCACTTCGCGAGAGACCGCCGTCGACGGATAGGCTTTTGGTGATGGCAATCCGACTCGCCATCGCCTCAACCACCTCGACAGTTGCCAAGGCAATACCTTCCAGAGCCGACTGAAGCATTTGCTCTCGCGTCGTATCGGCCGTGATACCTATCCACACTCCCGCAGCGCTTCGGTCCCAGTAAGGACAGGCTAGCCCCGAAAGCGCCGGGACAAATACCAACCCGCTATCTAGCGCAGTACGGCCTTCGAAGGCTTGCAGGTCCTCGTAGCTCTTCATCAATCCGATGCGGCCCAGCCACTCGACCGCCGATCCGGCATCATAGACGCCACCATCAACGGCATAGACGGTCTCGTTGGGCGTCTGCCAGGCGACCGTGGGCAGCAGGCCGATCTCCGGACTGCGCACGATCTGCGCACCGGTCACCGCCAGGGCGAAAGCGCCGGTGCCGAACGTGATCTTGGCATCGCCTGCCTTCCGGCAGCCATGACCGAAGAGGGCAGCCTGCTGGTCGACCAGCGATGCGGTGATCGGAACCTTGCCGACGCTGCCGAACACATGGCCCGCCGATGGCACGATGGCTGGGAGTGTCTCAAGCGGCACACAGAAAATCCGACAAAGCTCCTCGTCCCAGTCCAAGGTCTCGAGATTCATCAGCGAGGTGCGCGATGCCGTCGTCGCATCGGTGACGTAGCGGCCAGCGAGGCGATCGAGGAAGAACGCATCGGTGGTGCCGAGGCGCAGCCGACCGGCCCGATGCGCATCACGGGCGGCAGGCAGGTTCTGCAGGATCCATCCGAGCTTGGAAGCGGAGAAATAGGGATCGAGCGGCAGGCCCGCACGCTCCAGCGTCATCGCCTCGACGCCTTCGGCGCGCATCTGTTCGATCACGTCCTTGGTTCTATTGTCCTGCCAGACGATGACCGGCGACAGCGGCTCGCCCGATATGGCGTCCCATGCGAGGCAGCTTTCGCCCTGGTTGTCGATACCAAGGGCATCGACCTCTCCAGCAACCTCGATACAGGCGGCAACGTTGCGCAGCAGTTCGAGCGGATCGTGCTCTACCCAGCCGGGGTTTGGATAGTGCTGGGCATGGCGAACGGAATGTGCAACGCGCAGGAGCCCGTTGCCGTCGGCCAGGAGGACGCGGGTCGAAGTGGTTCCCTGGTCGATCGCAGCGATCCGCATCATGCCGTCCCATCCGTTTCGAAGCTGATCGAAATTGCCCCCGCTGTGGTCCCGGCGGCAAGCAGGTCTGCAAGAGGTATCAGGATTCGGCGCTCGGGCAGCACACTCATGCGCCTCTGCCAAATAGTCCTGCCCTCGCTCTCGGCTCGTAGAGTGCCCTTGCCGACCGCACTGACGCGGAGCTGGAGATGTCCGAGACCAGCATGTGCAGACGGCACCGCAATGCGCTGAGGCACTGCAAGCTTGAGCCCTGAGCCGCACTCGATCCCGATGGCGCGATCGGATACCGGCAGTGCTCCCTCGATATCGTCGGCGACAAAATTGCCGATCCGCTTGCCTTCCCGGAACGACCAGCCGGCGGTCTCGATCGGTCGCAGCAAATTGCCTGCCGCGAAATAGGTTGGATCGCTGCAACGCCCGTACTGATCGATGACGGGACCGCCGGAACCAGCATCGACCTTTAGATGGCTCAGGCGTGCAAGCGCCGATTCAGGTACGAAACGACCGGTCAGGAGCACACCGTCGCACGCAACTTCACGGGTGCTTCCATCCGAAAGCTGAAGATCCACAGCTTCGACCCGTCCGCCGCCCCTGATGTCGGAGATCGACGCACCATAGTGGATAGGAATACCAAGCAATCTCGGAAACAGGCCGAGCGGGCGCCGTGCGGTGGAGCGATCGCCCGCTTCGACAACCGCCACCGGACGGATGCCGGCCTTCCAGCACGTCAGCACGGCCGACAGGCTGACCAGTTCCGTGCCGACGATAACCGGCCGACGGAACGGCTTCAGACGTTCGATATAGATGCTGTGCTGCAGGGTCCCGGTGGTGATGACGCCAATCGGTCGGTCGCCGGTCACGAACCTGGCGGAACGCGGCGCTTCGCGCGCCCCCGTGGCCAGAACGACGCGGTCAGCGATCAGCTCGCCCACACCCGCCGGTGTGGTGACGACCAGCCTGCCCGAGGGATGCAAGGCGGTAACCGACGTACCAAGCCTGATGTCGACCCCTGCTTCCGTCGCTGACCGGCAAAGCCGCCTGGCGTAGGCAGGTCCATCTAGGATGCGTCCGAATTCCCGCATGCCGAAGGGCGGATGACCGCAATGCCGTGGCACGCCACCGGCGGAGTCTTCGCGCTCCAATACGGTCACCCCGGTGATGCCCCGGGCGCGCAGGGCAAGTGCGGCTGCAATGCCAGCAGGGCCTCCACCAACGATTGCGACGCTCACCCTCTCAGTCATCCTGCGTCTCCACTGCCAATGGCTCGGCCAGCTTGCCGGCGGCGAGTGCAGAGACACGTGCCTGGCAGTAAAATCCTTGGCAGCGCCCCATTCCGGCGCGCGTGCGGCGCTTCAACCCGCCTGCATCTCCGGCTGGCAACGGACCTTGGAGCGCGTTTTCGATCTCCCGGCACGTGACCAGTTCGCAGTGGCAGACGATCTCGCCGTGGTTCTCGGCCTGCCAGTCGCGCTGAAGATGTTCGGCCAAGTTTGGCACAGATGGCCATCGCGGGTCTGCAGGCGGCGCCAGGGGCTGCCGATCGAATTCGGCATGGAGCTGACTGACATGTCTGGCAATGCCGAGTGCAGCCGTCAGTCCAGTCGAGCGGATACCGCCAACGCTGATCCATTGCTGCGCGGGTCTCGCAGTGATCCGATATTCCTTGCGCTCGGTCGCGGGCCGCAGACCGGCATAGATCGCGGTGACGGGAACGTCCGCCAATGCCGGGATCATCTCGATTGCCTTGGCGACAAGCATCCGCAACGTCGTTTCATCGACGTTGGCGCGAGTGCGATCAGGCTGCTCCTCGGCCGTCGGGCCGATCAGGACGTTGCCGAAGATGGTTCGTGCGATCACGACACCTTTCGTGCGCTCATTGGGCACGGGCAGGATGGTGGTGCGGATATGCGCCGCGGCTGCCTTGTCAAAAACGACGAACTGGCCCTTTCGAGGCATGATTGTGAAGTCCGAGGCTCCGAGCAGGCGCTTTTCCAGCACGTCACCGAAAAGGCCGGCGCAATTGATCACCGTCCGCGCCATGAAAGTGCCGCGCGAGGTCTCGAGGGACCAGTTCCCATCTGTCAACTCGCCGCCGATCACTTCGGCATTGAACAGGGCCGTTGCTCCGTTAGACACGGCCTGGGTCAGATAGGCGAGCGGCGCCGACCAGGGGTCGATGACGTGTTCGCCGGGGACCAGCAGCGCGGCGCGAGCCGACATGGCGAGCTGCGGCTCGCGTGCCAGGACTTCCGATCTGTCCAGCATCCGGACGTCGTGGACGCCGTTTGTGCGTGCCTGGACTTCAATGTCGCCGAGTTTTGCCACATCCTGCTCAGACCACGCGACGACCATCGCACCCGTTTCGAGGACAGGCAGGTTCAGGCGCTCGCGGATTTCCATATATTCGCGGTAACCGGCCTGCATGCAGGCCAGTTCGACGCTGCCGGGCGGTGCGTCGAAACCGGTGTGCAGCAGCGCGCTGTTGGCCTTGCTGGCCCCCGCCAGGATGTCCGGCGCCTTTTCGAGCAGCAGCACGCGCGCGCCATCCAGTGCGAAGCGCCTGGCGACAGCGCAACCAACGACGCCGCCACCGACGACGGCAACGTCGAATAAGCCAGATTGGCTTGTCATCATCTCACTCTTGAGCGTTCGGGTTTCAGACGCCGGGCATCGGGAACGGTGTCGGATCCATGAACCGTCGCAGCACGTTCAGGGTCAGACGCGAGATGTTGTTGTCGAAATTGTTCCAGGGCAGCGAGCCGGAATAAGCGATCGAACCGACCGAGAACACCGCGCCGCCGTTTGGCGTCTCGAAGAAGACGAGGTCGGCGTGAACCTTGTCGCAGACGTCGCCGGTGGTGCCCATGAAATTGAACAGCATGTCCTCGACGACGAAGACGTGCGCCTCAGTATGGTGCTCGGAACTCGCCACGACGATGGAGTGCGGCGGCGACCCGACCGAAAAGTCGTGCCGGTCGAGCTCCATGCCGGCCGCCCCCCCGCCGGTCAGGCCGAAATCGCCAAGGATCTCGTCGTCCACGCCTTCCATGATAAAGGCGGCACGAGGGTCGGTAGCGCCGGGCGCGCGGCGATAGTAGGACGAGCGGTCGAAGCCCTGGGCGGTGAAGCCGACACCGACGAGATGGTTGGGGCTGCGGCCACCCTGACGCCGCCACAGGCCGCCATATTCGCCGGTGAAGCTGTGATAGTACTCGCCCGTCGGCGGCTCCCAGGCGCGGCTTCCACCTTCGGCGCGGCGCACCTCGATGATGCCGGGCTGGGTGGCATGGTAGGCGATGCGCCAATAGAAGCCATTGCCGCCGAGATAGATCAGCCGGCCGCCACTGTGGGTGAAACGATGGATGCCGTTGCGCATCTCCTTCGAATAATATTCCGGGTGGGTGGCGGTGACGACGGTGCGATATCCCTTCAGCAGGTCGTAGCCTTCCTCATGCAGGTCCTCGTCGGTGATGACGTCGTAGTCCTGATCGAAGTGCTCGAGCCAGCTCGTGATGTGCGTGTCGGCGTTGAACAGCCACAGATGCGACGGCCCCGCGCCGTGGTTGGCCTCGACCTTCGGGCGAAGGTTGAGAACGGGCCGCAGCCGCGACGAATAGTAGACGCCGCTGCCGTCCGAGTGCAGGTCGTAGAGCGAATGGCCGTATTCGCGGTGCTCGTTCAGGAACTGCTGGTGCGGGTGGAGGACGAGCGCGCGATTGAGATGAAGCTCGACAAGCCCGTCATTGGTGCCGAAATGCTCGTTGGCATATGCCATATAGGTCGCAAGCGGGAACAGGAACGCCAGCTTGGAAGTCGGCTTGCCGCGCGCCGGACGCACCACAAAGGTGACGAACTGCTCTTCGCCCTGGGCCTCGATGCGCACCGCATAGATGCCGCTCTTCATGCCTTCGGGAATGGTCAGGGTGAAATCGACCTGCCAACCGGCATCATAGATGTCATCGTCGTGAAAATGGATCGCCGACCACTGGCCCGGGCTATCCATCCAGCACATCCCGTCCTCGCCGGTGAAATTGTGTCCGGTCACACCGCGGGTCGGCATGTTGACGACCTCGCCGTGCAAACCCCGCCCGGATATGTCATCCACGCGAATGCCCGGAATATCGAGCGAGAAGTCCCATGCTCCCGCAAGCGTGCCCGACAGGCGCTCGGGCCACTGGTCGCCCCGCAGCAGCTGCAACTCGCCAAGCGAGAGGCTGGCGGCGGAGATCCGCGGCCGATCGATCTTGCCGTTGTAGAGCGCGCGCCCGACGGTGCGGCCGGCATCCTCGCCGCCCCAGCTCGCCGCAAACAGCAGTGGTGCTGCGCTCTGCCAGGCGAGACCGGCCTCGAAAGCCCCGCTTGCGAAGCCTGAATCGTTGATGGTGGCGAATTCGTGTTGCGACTGCTGATGGACGCTCACCGCCCCGGTTTCGGCATCATAGGTTGCGGCCGCGAAATACCAGTGCCGGGCAAGCATCGGCCGACCGACCGACAAGGTCCGCTTGTGCGCGCCGTCCGAAATCTCGATGCCGATAGAGCCGTCCTCGGCAACGATCATGGCTACGCCACGTCCGGCAGCTTCGTCCCATTTGGAGATAATCGCCTGCCGGCCCTTCTGCGGGGTTGTCGGCATCACCATCGCCTGGAGCGAGATGCTTGACGCGTCGGCAAACGTATCGCCGCAATGGATCTGCGCGAAGGAGCCGGCATGAATGACCTGAGGCCTGCCTGCGTATTGGCCGTCGATCGAGCTCGGAACCGGCACAAGCTTCACCGGCGGCGCCTCGGGTGCCGTGTCGCCCTGGACCACCCTCACGACGCTTGCCTGATAGCTCGGGTATTCGCAGTTGATCATGAAATCGACGGAGCCGCCCGGCATAACGCTGACGCGATCGGCATAACCAGTGATTTTCAGCATGTGCGGGTCTCCAGATGCGGCGTCGGATTAGTCGTTCAGCTCGATGTCGAAGTGGCGCTTTATGCGCCGCTTGAAGATCTCCCACTCGGCGTCGTCGAGGTTGTGGAAGACGCCGTCCAGCAAGGTCATCGGCTTGCCCCGCCCGTTCATCTGGACAAGGCGCCATTCCTCATGCGGACGCGTGCAAAGCAGCGCCAGCTTGCCGGTCATCGGCTCGCTCCGGATGCGATTGACGAGACGCTGCAGCTCCGGGCTGTGCTGGCCCGTCGTCTTGACGCGAAACTCGGCCACAAGTTCATCCAGGCTACGGCCGTTGATGAGTCTTTCCAGCTCCAGTCTTGCCACCATCGACTCCTTAAGGTCTGCGGCAACTGCACTTCGACCGCCCCAATCGGCGCCTCGTCGAAAAGCAGCGGCTGCGTCTCGTATTCGGTCAATAAAACGACTGGATCAAGCATTGTCAATGACCGAACGGTCAATTCAACAAATGACGGGAACAGAAGCACAGACTTCATGGAATTCAGACGTATCGCTTCAGACGCCCACCGGCGCCCCCGTCCGTCAGCTCGCGACGATCACCTCGACGCCGGCAGCAAGCAGCGCATCCATCATGTCTGTCGGCGGCCGCCTGTCGGTCACGAAGCGGTCGATCATGTCCAACTGGCAAACCTTGGCAAAGGCACCCCGGCCGACCTTGGAATGATCGGCGACGACGGTGAGCCGATCTGCCTGCTCGATCATTGCGCGCGCCACCTGGGCTTCGCCGAGGGAGAAGTCCATCACGCCATTGCGGGCATGGATCGCGCCGATGGTGAGAACAGTATGCGCGGCGCGGAAATTGGCGATCTGCTCGATCGTCGCCTCGCCCGTCGTCTCGCCGGCATCGGCCTGGTACAGGCCACCCAGCAAGAACACGCTGTTCGTCCGCCCCGACAAGGTGCCTGCGATCGCCGAGGAATTGGTGACAACCGAGAGATTGTCGAGCCGTGACAGCTCTTCGGCAAGGAAGAGCGTCGTCGTCCCGGTGTCGATGAACATCGTCTCGCCATTGCCGAACAGACGCGCGGCGGTGCGGGCAATCGCCCGCTTGCCCGCTGTCTGTTCCGACATCCGCATGGAGAAAGGATTCTCGTCGACCAGGGATGGCAGACAGGCCCCGCCATGGAATTTCCGCAATGCGCCCGAAGCGGCCAATTGGTTGAGGTCCCGTCGAATTGTCTCGCTCGAAGCGGACAGTTGCAGGACCAGATCTTCGACCAGGATGCGCCCCTTTTCACGGGCGATATCCATAATCATGGTGCGACGCTGCTCGGGGGTGAAACGGCTAAAAGTCATTGATCCTTCACAATATCTCGCGTCGAAATGTATCCGGCCTTCCGGCGCCGAGTAAAGGCCCGGATCCCGGTTCCCCATCCCTCGTCCACCCCCCCTATCCGGCCCCTGATTACCAGGCCCTCGAGGCGGCGCGCGATGACCGAACACGAGAACGACAAAAATATTCGGTCATCCGCATTGACTGAACGGTCATATTCGATACCATATTCGGGCTAACGGTTGCCTGCAAGACGTTGCTGACAAAAACAGGGTTCGGCATCAATTCAAGGTATCCGGCGGCAAATTCAAGTAACTTGACAGAGACTACTGCTCTGTTGAAGACTTGATCTGCTGCGAGCGGGGAGGTGCGCGGTTGATGCGCCTCTCGCGCAGTGCGCAATCAACGCCACGGTCAACGTGAGGGGAGCTTTTCAATGAAGACGACTAGACGGACATTTCTTGCCGGCGCGACCGCGCTCGGCACCGGAACATTGCTGGTGGGCTCGGCGACGGGGCGCTTCGGCACGGCCTGGGCCCAGGACGCCAAGACGTTGTCCTTTGCCGCGGCCGGCACGGTGACCAGCAGCTGGGACCCCACGTCCCACACGATCGCACCGCAGATCACCGCCGAAATGCTGGTGTTCGGCCGCCTGACCAAATGCCTGATGACCTCCGAGAACCCGGGTGAAATTCTGCCCGACCTGGCGCTCGAATGGAAAGTGGTCGACAAGTACACGCTCGAATACAAGCTGCGTCAGGGCGTCAAGTTCCACGACGGCAAGGAGTTCAAGTCCGAGGACGTCAAGGCGACCTACGAATACGGCTCGCAGCCGAGCCGTCCGGCATCCGCCTGGTATCCGGGCCAGGTCGAGGTCGAGATCGTCGACGACTATACCGTTCGCCTCAAGACCGAGAAGTTCGGCTATCCGGCCCTGAACTTCTGGTATGTCGCAGCCTTCCTGCCGATCCTTTCCGCCAAGGATGTCGCCGACCCGAACGTGCTGAAGCAGCGCCCGAACGGCACCGGCCCGTTCCGCTACGTGGAGACCAAGGGCGACCAGATCGTCTTCAAGGCCAACGAAACCTACTACGACGGCAAGCCGGAGATCGAGACGCTGCTGTGGAACTACGTGCCCGACGCCAACACCCGCGTCCTGGGCCTGCTCAACGGCCAGTATCACCTGACCGAGCGCCTCGAGCCGGAGCAGTATGAATCGCTCAAGAAAGAGGCCAACATCGTCACCAATCGCGGCCTGTCGAGCGAGAACAAGTATCTGCACTTCCGCTGCAACAAGCCGCCCTTCGACGATGTTCGCGTTCGCATGGCCGCTGTCCACGCCATCGACCGGGATCAGGTGCTCGCTGTGCTGGGCGAAGCCGGCCAGGCATCGAACAGCCACATCTCGCCGGTCAAGTTCGGCTACACCGACGTGGCCAACTACCCCAAATACGATCCCGAAGAATGCCAGCGTCTGCTTGCCGAGGCCGGCTATCCGAAGGGCGAGGGCCTGCCGGAACTCGAGTTCATCACCTCGGTCGGCTTCTATGCCAAGACGCGCGAATATGGCGAACTGGTCACCGCCATGCTGCAGGAACAGGGCTTCCCCGTGAAGCTGACAACGCTCGAACCGGCAGCCTGGGAAGAGCAGATCTATCGCCGCGCCGACGGCCAGGGCCCGGGGCACATCGTCGACGTCGGCTGGATCACGGGTTCGCCCGAGCCGGACCTGGTCCTGCGCCCGAACTACTACTCGAAGTTCGCGCTGATCAACGGCATCAACGATCCCGAGATCGACGCTGCCCTCGACAAGGAGCGCAACGCGGAATCGGCCGAAGAGCGCCTGAAGATACTTCAGGAAGAAACCCTTCCGCTGCTCGCCACCAAGGTGCCGAGCCTGTCGCTGTTCTCGGCCGTGTCGCTGCGGGCGATGTCGAAGAAGCTCGAAGGCGTCTATTTCTATCCCAACGGCCCGATCGATCTCAGCAAGGCAAAGCTGTTCTAGGGAACATTTGCTTCGGCGGCCGGTGGCGCACACGCCATCGGCCAATCGATACAGCGAAAGAGCGCGTCTCGCGACGCGCTCGACACTATCTTTGATACAGGACCGTATCCATGGCCTTCGCTATCGAGTTCTTCCTTCGCCGCATAAGTCAGGGCCTGGTGATCGTCCTTTTGGTCGCCTTCGTGATCTTCACGCTGTTGCGCGTGGTGCCCGGCGACCCGATCCGGATCATCCTGGGGCCCATGACCGCCGCCAGCGTTCTCGAAGAGAAGGCAAAGGAACTTGGGCTGCGCGACCCGCTCCTGGTTCAGTTCGGCCGTTTCGTGGGCCAGGTTACGACAGGCGATCTCGGCCGCTCCTACATCAGGGGCGCACAGGGCGGCAGTACTGGCGGCTCGCAGGACGCGACCGGCTTCAACCCGGAGAGCCGCGCCTCGGTCGCCGAACTGATCGGCAAGGCCCTGCCCTACAGTCTCCAGCTCGCCGCGCTCGGAATTGGATTTGCGCTGCTCGTTGCGGTGCCTATCGGCATGGGCGCGGGCATGCGCGCGGGCAAATGGCCCGACAGGCTGGGACTTTATGTAAGCTCGCTGCTGGTTTCGCTTCCGAACATCTGGGTCGGCGTGGTCCTGATCTTCCTGCTTTCTGCAAAGACGGGATGGCTGCCGGCCATCGGCTACCAGGGTTTTGCCTACACCATCATCCCCGCCATGGTGCTCGCAATCGAGCTGTCTCCGGTGATGATCCGCGCCATCTCCGTCTCGGTGGCGGCCAATCTCGGCGAGGTCTATTTCGATGTCGGCCTGGTGCGGGGCCTGTCGCGCCGCGTCATGATCTTCAAGCACGTGCTGCGCAATGCTGCCGTGCCGCTGCTCAATCTCTTCGGTGCACAGATGATCGGCATGCTGCTCGGCGGCCTCTTCGTCGTCGAGTACATCTTCAGCTACCCGGGCATCGGCATGCTGACCATCAACGCCGTCTTCCAGCGCGATTTCCCCATCATTCAGGCTGTCGCGATCCTGGCCAGCGGCGCGCTCGTCGCCATCAACATGCTGGTCGATTTCGCCTCGACCACCATCGACCGTCGCCTGAAGTTCTGAAGGACTGCCCGTCATGATCACTTCGACCGAAGAGGCAGCCCTGTCGACTGCCCAAACACAGCCAAAGAAGCGCGGCGTCACGGCCCGCATCGTCCGCAAGGCCTGGGGCTACACCGAGATGAAGATCGCCGCGACGGTCTTCATTGCCCTGGCGCTGCTCACCGTGTTCGGACCGTTCCTCATCGACGCTTCGGCCACCAAGATGAACGTCGCCAACAAGTTCCTGCCTCCCATCTTCATGGAGGGCGGGAAACT
Source organism: Aminobacter sp. MET-1 (assembly GCF_026521175.1). Lineage (NCBI taxonomy): Bacteria > Pseudomonadati > Pseudomonadota > Alphaproteobacteria > Hyphomicrobiales > Phyllobacteriaceae > Aminobacter > Aminobacter sp. MET-1. Next base: position 62,778 of record NZ_JAMSHL010000022.1, read on the forward strand.
GCCCCACTTCTTCGGCACCGACCAGCTCGGCCGCGACCTGTTGCTGCGCTCGCTGATCGGACTGCGCAACGCCTTTGCCATTGGGGTCGCCAGCGTCATCGGCATTTTTGTCCTCGGCTGTGCCATCGGCATCTATGCCGGCTATCGCGGCGGCTGGACCGACGTCATTCTGATGCGCCTGACCGACGTGCAGATGTCGATCCCCGTAGTCATCCTCGCGATCACCATCCTGGGCATGTCGCGCCCCTCGCCCGCCACCATCATCGCCGTTCTGGTGCTGGCGAGCTGGCCGGTCTATGCTCGCGTTTCCCGCGGGGTCACCCTGGCTGAGCGCCAGAAGGAATATGTCAGGGCTGCGAAGATTCTCGGCGCCAGCGACCTGCGCATTATGGTTCGCCACATCGCCCCCAGCGTGCTGCCGCCGATCGCCTTCGTCGCCGTGCTCGACGTTGCCCGCATGATGATCTTCGAAGCCATCTTCGGCTTCATAGGCATTGGCATCCAACCCCCGACGCCAACCTTCGGAACCATCATCTCCGCTGGCACCCAGTACCTGCTGAACGCGTGGTGGATCACCATCGTCCCCGGCATCCTGCTGGCGCTCGGTCTCGGCAGCCTCAATCTGATGGGCGGCGTCCTCGAGCGCGCTCGCAACCACATCCTGCAGGGAGGTGAGTGATGACCCAGCCACTGAACATGCAGGACAACACCGCGATGCAGGCCCCGGTCATGGAAGTTCGCAACCTGTCGGTCGTGGCCCGAGCGGCAGCCGGCGAACGGACGATCCTCTCGGGCATCGATCTTTCGGTTGCGCCGCGCTCGGTGCTCGGCATCATCGGCGAGAGCGGATCGGGCAAGACGGTGCTGTCGCGCGCCCTCGTCAACTGGATCAAGTCGCCGCTCGCCATCACGAGCGGGTCGGTAAACTACGGCGGCCGCGATCTGCTGACCCTGCCGGACGAGCAGATGGCCGGCCTGCGCGGTCGCGAGATCGCCTATATCGGCGCGAACCCGACGAGCGCGCTCGATCCGACCGTACCGGTGGGACACCAAATCCTGGAGAAGCTTCGCGCCGTCGCGCCGAACCTGACACGCGACGAAGCGCGCAAGCGCGTCATCGAAACACTGGATGCCGTCCGCATTCCGTCGCCCAAGCAGCGCTTCGACGAATACCCGTTCCAGTTCAGCGGCGGCATGATGCAGCGCGCCATGATCGTCGATGCGCTGGTCTCCAATCCGAAGCTGCTCATCGCCGACAACATCACCCAGCCCCTCGACGTCACCGTCGCAGCGCAGATCCTGCGCCTGCTGCGCGACCTGCAGCAGGATTTCGACACGGCGATCGTCTTCGTCTCGTCGTCGCTGGGCATCGTCACGGAAATCGCCAGCAACCTAATCGTGCTGGACCGCGGCCACATCGTCGAGCGTCAGTCGGTCGAAAACCTGATCAAGCGGCCCGAACACGGCTACACCCGGGAACTGATCGCCAAGGTGCCGAAGATCTGGGCCACCAGCGAGCAGCCACCCGCCCCATCGACGAACGACGTCGTCCTCGACGTGCGCGACGTCGAGAAGACCTATCGCGTGCGCGAGCGCAAGACCCTCTTTGGCGAGCGCATGGTCCGGGCGGTCCGCGGCGTTTCTTTCACCGTGCGCCGGGGCGAAAATTTCGGCATCATCGGCGAGTCCGGCTGTGGCAAGTCGACCCTGTCGCGGCTGCTCAGCAGCCTTGAGGCACCGGACAAGGGCCAGATCCTGTTCGAGAATGACGACATCGCCACCTTGCGCGGGTCGCGGCTGCTTGGCTTGCGGCGACGCTTCCAGTTGCTCCTGCAGGATCCCTACAATGCGATTGCTGCGCACAGTTCGATCGGCCGGACCATATCCGAACCGCTGCTCATCCACGGACTCGGCTCGCGCCAGCAAATCGAAAAGAAGGTGAAGGACGTCATGGCCGAGGTCGGCCTGTCGCCCGCTCTCTACGACCAGTTGCCCGTCGGCCTCAGCGCCGGCCAGCGCCAGCGCGTCAACATCGCCCGCGCACTGGTGCTCGAACCCGAGCTGCTGATCCTGGACGAAACCCTGTCGTCGCTCGATCAGGTCGAACAGGCAAAACTGCTCGATCTGTTCGAGACACTGCAGGTCAAGCGCGGCATCACCTATGTCTACATCTCGCACGATCTGGCCATGGTCCGGCGTGTCTGCGCCCGCATCGCCGTCATGTATCTCGGACGCATCGTCGAGCTGGCCGACAATGAAACGATGTTCGGCCGATCGGCACATCCTTACACGCGAGCGTTGCTGAGTGCTGTCCCCACCGTCGAGGAGAAGCCGTACCGCACCGAGACCTATCTGCTTGAGGGCGAGCCGCCGGATCCAATCGACATTCCGGCCGGATGCAGCTTCCGCACTCGCTGCCCGTTCGCCTTCGATCGCTGTGCCACGGACGATCCGACGCAAACGGTGCGGGAAGACGGCAACGCCAGCGCCTGCCATCTGCAGTTCAGCCAGATGCCCGTCGTCGATGTGGCGCGTCTGGCGCAAGGGGCCGGGACATGAAAGCCGGGACCGGTCGAACCGCAGTGGACGCTCGTATGGGGCGCACGTCTAGATGACATCGGCCGAAGCATTTTTTCGCGAACGCCATGCAGTCCATACCGGCTGGCGCCGGCATCTGCACCAGTGGCCGGAGGTCGCGTTTCAGGAGCATCGTACCGCGGCTTTCGTGGCCGAGAGGCTGGTCGAGATGGGCATGACCGCGGAAACCGGCATCGCCGGCACCGGCCTCGTGGCGACGCTCGCCGGCCGGCGCCCCGGCCCGACGATCGGCCTGCGGGCCGACATGGATGCGTTGCCGATCACTGAGGAAAGCGACCTCTCCTACCGATCACACAATGACGGCGCCAGCCATGCTTGCGGCCATGACGGCCATATGACGATGCTGCTCGCGGCGGCCGACTACCTGTCGCGCGAGCGCGACTTCGCCGGCTCCGTGCGCTTCATCTTTCAACCCGCTGAGGAAGCCGAAGGAGGCGGCCGCCGGATGGTCGAGGAAGGCCTCTTCGAACGCTTTCCGGTGGACGCCGTCTTTGGCCTGCACAACTGGCCCAGCCTGCCATTGGGCACCGTGGCCGTGCGGCCGGGGCCGGTGATGGCGGCGATGGACCTCTTCACCATCACCATCGATGCCAAGGGCGTACATGCCGCCTTGCCGCATCTTGGCACCGACGCCATCGTTTCGGCCGGCGCCGTCATCGCCGGTCTCCAGACCATTACGAGCAGATCCGTCAATGCCCAGCAGCCGGCGGTGGTTTCGCTGACGCAGATCCATGGCGGCAACTCGCTCAATGCGCTGCCCGGCAGGGTCGTCCTCAACGGCACCGTCCGCGCCTTTTCCGACGAGGCCCGTGCCGTGGTGCAGGAGCGGCTGCAACAGATCATCAATGGCGTCGCCATCACCCACCGTGTCGGCATCTCTCTCGATTTCGAGCCGCGCTATCCCGCGACCGTCAATGACGGCGGCATGGCCGCCATAGCCGAGGCGGTGGCGACCGCCACGTTCGGGCGTCGTTCGGTGCTGACCGAGTTCGAGCCCAGCATGGCGTCGGAGGACTTTGCCTTCATGCTGGGGGCCAAGCCCGGATGTTACGCCTGGATCGGCAATGGAACCGGGACCCCGCTGCACAATCCGTCCTTCGACTTCAACGACGATCTGATAGCGCCGGGCGCGCTCTATTGGACCGCCCTCGTCAAGGACTGGTCGACTGCGCCTGCCACGATGCCGGTGCCGGCAGCGGCGTAGCGACCGACGATACCTCGCTTGCAAACAGAAGACCCAAGGGGAACGAGATGAGACTTTCGGGAAAGCGTGCATTGATGATCGGAGCGGCTACGGGCATCGGCCGTGCCTGCGTCGAGGATTTCGCCCGGAACGGGGCCAGCATCGTTGTCGCCGACATCAACGAGGCGGCCATGGCGGAGGCTGTCCATCTGGCCGGCGCGCAGAATGTCCGCGCCTTTGGCACCCGTTGCGACGTGCGTGACGAGGCATCAGTTCGCGACGCCGTCGAATATGCCGAAAATGCACTGGGCAGTCTCGACACGCTGGTCTTCTTTGCCGGCTTGATGCGCACCGGGCAAGTGGACGGCTTTGAGGCGGAGACATGGGACGCCATCTTTCAGGTCAACGCGCGCGGCACCTTTTTCGCCGCGAAATACGGAGCACCCGCGCTGAAGCGTCAGGGCGGCGGCAGCTTCATCACCACGGCATCTCTGGCTGGTCTTCGCGGCGCGCCGGGCATGACCGCCTATGCAGCGGCAAAGGGCGCGGTCATTGCCTTCACCACGGCCCTTGCCCAGGAGCTTGCGCCGGCAAACATCCGGGTCAACTCGGTCCTGCCGGGCTGGATCGATACGCCGTTCAACAATCCGGCGATCGATTACATGGGCGGCACCGACGCGCATGGGGCGATCGTCAACCGCATCGTCCCGCTCGGCCGCCAGGGCACGCCGGCTGAGGTTGCCCCCATGTACACCTTCCTTGCTTCCGAGGAATCGCGCTACATCACGGCAAAATCGATGATGGTCGACGGCGGCATGGCCCATTGACCGGGGTGCGTCGCCTTCGAAATGAAGGAAAAAGCGAGCCGTTTGGCCCAAAACCTGAAAGAACAGCCTGACGGAAGGCAGCAGCCAGGCCATGATTCTGAGGCGCAGATGACGGAAACGAACGTCTTGCAGGACGACCTCGAAGAGGCGTCGGATGAACTCTTGGAGTCGCGCCGGCGACTTGGCGTCAAGCTGAAGCTGGCCAGGCAAACCAAGGGCCTCACGCTGAAGGAGCTGGCAGCCCGGAGCCAATGTTCGGAGAGCCTGCTGTCCAAGGCCGAGAATGGCAGGGCCTTGCCTTCCCTGCCGCTCATCCACCGTCTGGTCAGGGTGCTCGAAACCAACATCAGCTGGTTGTTCGAGGAGGGCGAGCCGGACGATTCACCCGTCTTTCGCGCAGGCACGCGCCCCGTGGTGACATTGGACGACCGACCCGGCGACTGGGCCGGCGTCTCCTTCGAACGCATCATCCCCTACAAGGGCGGTCATCTGCTCCAGAGCAACATCCACCACATAGCCGTCGGCGCCAAAAGCGGTGCCGCGATCACCCATGAGGGTGAAGAGACCGGCTATGTGCTTCGCGGCCAGATCGACCTCATCCTGGATGGCATCGTCTACAGCTTGAAGGAAGGCGACTCCTTCTGCTTCCGCTCGCATGTACCTCACTCTTATCGCAACATCGGGACGGAACCGGCGAGCATACTTTGGACCTGTACCCCGCCCACCTTCTGACCGGCTTCAATCGCAACCACTTTCAACACCCGCCGTAGCGGCTGAACAACAGCCTCGAAAAGAGCGGCACCGACAGGCCGGAGCGGATCGCGTAGCGGGTGATGACGTCGTTGATCGCCGAATAGGAGATCACCGTCAGCACCAGGCCGATGATGGTGTTGGCGGTCGCCGAGACGAGAAAGAACATGGCGCTGCAGATCGCCCAGAAGGCCATCGTCAGATTGAGCTTGGGCATGCGGCCGCTGGGCGGCACAGGCCGTTGCGAATAATCGCGGTGGCAGCCATGATTGTCTCCTTGTCGGCAACATATTCGTAGCGCAAAATACAATACAGAGTCTCCGCAGGAACACTCCTCCCGGAGAACTTAGGCCGAATGATCATCTGTTGCCCCATGTAGCCGATCGTGTTTTGCGCGCCGCCACAGATCGCACACAGCAGACGATCCACCCATCGCCTCATGCTGTGGCATGCCTAGGCACGAGGCTATGGATCTGGTGGATGCACAACGACGAGTGCGTCAACCGCTACCGCTCTGTCGGGCAGAACGATCACCGGGTTTAGATCAAGTTCCGAAATGAGCGGACCGGCCGCCAGACCGAGCTGGGCCACCCGGAAAGCCAGTTCGACCAGAGCCACCTTGTCCGATGGCTTGGCTCCGCGAGCACCGTCCAACAGCGGCGAAAGCCTGAGGCTTGCGATCATCTCACGAATGTCGTCCCTGTCGACCGGCAAGGGGCGTGTGACGGCATCCCTGAGGATCTCAGCATAGATGCCCCCCGCCCCCAACGTGATGGTCGTCCCGAGGTCGGCGTCCTGCGTCAGCCCGACGATCATTTCGACACCCGGCCCAATCTGCTCCTGCATCAAAACGCCTTCAATGCGAGCGCCTGGCGCATGGGCCTTTGCCCTTGCAACGAGTTCGTCGTGGATCAAAGCTGCGGCCTCGCCGTCGGTCACGTCGAGCTGGACCAGCCCCGCATCCGACTTGTGGGCGATGTCGGGTGACGCGAGTTTCATGGCAACGCGACCGCCAAATTCGGCGACGAGGTTGCTCGCCTCCGCAGCAGTGTGGGCCATGCACTCGCGAGCGCGGTCGATACCGGCGCCCTCCAGCAGAACCGCAGCCTCCCGACTGTCGAGTACGCCAGGACGCGCCAGCGCTTCAAGCTGAATTGGCGCGAGGACCGGCACACTCCAGCTGCGAGGCCTGAACGAGGCTTTCGCGGCTTCATAGTCGGCGCGCGCGCGCAACGCACGGAAACACTTGCGGAACGAGCGAAAAATGGGAACTCCTGACTTGACTAGGTCGCGGTAGCCAGGGCTGTCGGTCAAGACCGACCCCCACACGGCAACGATCGGTTTGGGCGAGCGCGGGGCGAAAGCGAGCACATCGGCGGCGAAACTGTCGGACAGGAGGCCGAGCGCGGCGGTAAGCCCCACAACGATGACATCGACATTGGGATCGGCGGCGATAAGATCGAGAACTTCGAGCCGCTGCTGCTGCGGGGCGGAAATCGCGAAGCCGCCGCCATTGTCGATCGGATTGGAAACCGTCACATAGCGCGGCAGATGGGCATAGAGCTTTTCGACTGTCGTCCCATCGAGGTCGGGAACGCTCACGCCGTAGCTGTCGGCCAGCTCTGCCATCAAGGTCGTCGATCCACCCGACACCGAATAAAGCGCGCAATTCGGCCCGGAGCCGGCCGGCACCTTGGCCAGGAGATTAGCGGTTTCGAGCAGTTCATCGAGATCGCGGACGCGAATCACGCCATACTGCCTGAACAGGCCATCGATAACGGCGTCGGCGCCCGCGAGATGACCGGTGTGCGAAGCGGCCATTCGGGCGCCACGTTCGGTCGAGCCCATCTTGAGCATGACAACCGGCTTTCGCATGGTATTCGCCGACTCCAGCGCAAGCCTGAGTTTGGGGATCGACTTGAAGCCTTCGACATAGGCGGCAATGACCGTGGTCTCGGGGTCGTGGGCAAAGTAGTTGATGAAGTCGGCGACCTCGAGATCAACCTCGTTACCGACAGTCACCCAGCGCCGGAAGGCAGCGCCCATGGCAACGCCTTCGACGATGGGACGGCCATTGAAGCCGCTTTGGGTGACCAGCCCTATCAACCCGCCGCGGTGGTGCTCCGAGACAGGGAACTGCTCGAACGTATTGTCGTTGGTGTTCGGCCCGATCACGCGCACGCCGTGCGCCCTTGCCGCCTCCGCCACCTTTGCTTCAAGCGCCGCGCCTTCCGCACCGACCTCCGAGAAGCCGGAACTGAAGACTATGACGTCGCGCACACCCCTGCTGCCACAATCGGCGATCACTTGCGGCACGATCGCCGGGGCCACCTTGACCACCGCAAGGTCGATATGATCGGGCACCTCACTCATCGAGGCGAACACAGGCACACCGCCGGCCTCGCCGCCGCGCGGATTGACGTAGCAGAAACGGACGTCCTCGCCGAAGCGGCGAAACCAGTTGTGCGCCTGCGGTGACGCATCCACCCGGCCGACATAAGCGATACCGCGCTTCTTTCGGAACATGCGCTGGAGATCGATCAGGCTGCGGTCGAGTTCGGCGCGAGCCTGCAGGATTGCCGGTTGAGTGGTAAGCATCATCTGGTCTTTCATGGACTGTCGGAAGGATAGGCCAGCGGCATAGGCCAAATGGCCGAATACAAATGCCAGGAAGGGATGCAGACTGGCTGCGAACGCTCTGTGCCGGCCTGCCGGCACAAGGAGAGGAGAGCGCCATGGGAACCGCGGCCTGCCCGGCAAGACGGTTGGAACTGGGTTTTGAGGAAGAACCCAACGAATTGCTGCGCGGCGTCACCAACGACCGCTCCGGCGGGGTGGTGAAATCCAGCCTGCGCGTGCTGTCGGTGCTGGAATACTTCCAGGCCAATCCGCGGCCGGCCCGCACGACGGAAATCAGCCGCGCCCTCGCCATCCCCAATTCCAGTGCCGACGACATCCTCAAGACCCTGGTGCGGACCGGGTATCTTGCATTCGAGCCACGGCAGAAAGTCTACCTGCCCTCCTACCGGATCGTTACGCTCGCTCGGCGCCTCGAAAGCACCTTCTTCGGCGGCACGGCGGTCTCCGATCTTATGGAGGAGGTTCATCGCTGCACCGGCCACACGGTGTGGCTGTGCATGGAAAACGATCGCTGGGTGCAATGCTCGGCAATCATTCCCGGTTCTGATTTTCACGCCGGCATCCATGTCGAGGGCTTTACCGACTACGACTGGACGACTGCGGCAGGCCTGGCGCTTCTGTCGGGCAAGCCGCAGGAGGTGGTGGTGGAGATTGCCAAGCGCATGTTCCGCACCGAGCCGCCGGCCAGGCGCACGGCCAGTGTAACCACGCTCCTCGACAAGGTGAGACTGGCTCGAAAACAAGGCTATGCCACCTCCCGCGGCTTCTCTGGGGAAGGCGTGACCGCTGTGGCGGCACCCTTCCAGTCCAAGGTCATGCGTGTTTCGGTTGCCGTCGGTCTGGTCAGTCCCGATCCGGAGGAGAGCCCGGGCACCCTTGCCCTCGGCAACACGCTCCGCCAGATCGCGGCACGGCACCAGCGGCTTTCAGAGCTGCAGCGGGCCAATGACGACCTGCCTATTTCGCCGGAGTGGGAATTCCCGCCGCAGCTATGAAACCCTGGTCAACGACCCGGTCTTCGGGCATCAACTCGGTGTAGGAAAGCACTTCGGGGATGAGGGCGTAGGTCTTCTGCAAGCGCGCCGCGAGATCTGCCGGCATGTAAAGATTGGGGTCGAAGCTCAGCGAGACGCCCTTTTTGAGCGTTTCCTCGGGCAGTTGCAGTTCCTCGACCATGATCTTCATGATCTCGGAGTTCTGGTGGTAGTCGCCCTTCAGGTAGTTGCGCGTCGTACGAACCAGCGCCCGCATCACCGCCTCGCCGACGTCGCGTCGCTCCTTGAGCAGGCGCGGCCCGAAGCTCCACGAACCGGCCGACATCTCCGGTCCCTGCACGAATGCCAGCGACACCTTGGAGGTATCGGCCTTCTGCCAGATCGAGTCGATCAAATAGCCGAAGTTAACGGCGCCGTTCTCGAGGGCGACCAGGATGTCAGGCGACGCCATGGTCTGAAACTTCACGTCCTTGAGGGAAAGCCCAACCTTTTCCAGTTCCGTCTGCAGGAAATAGGAGGCCGTCGAACCAAGGCCGATGGCGCTGGCGATGGTCTGATCCTTGAACAGGTCGACGGTAAACTTGCGGCCGTTGAGAAAGGCGTTGTTGGCCCAGATGCCCTGCTTCTGCTGGGGTGACTGGACAAACAGCGGTGCAACCACGCGGATGTCGGCACCGCCGGCGATGGCGTTGAAGACGGCCGCACTTGGCTGGCCGCCAAGCACATCGGCGCGCCCGGTCGCCAGGAGCACGATGCCGTCGCTCGACTTGGCGAAGGTGTATTCGATATCGATGTTTTCCTTGTCGAACTCGCCCATACGGTCGGCCAGGATCATCGGAAGGTAGGCCTCGACTTTCGCGGTCATGGCGACCGTCACTTTTTCGCGCTGCGGCAGCGGCTTTGGCGCGTCGGAACCTTGAGCGCGGGCGCCCAGGCTCATGCCAGCCACTGCGGCCGCAACCGCCAACGTCTTCCATAGAGATTTCATAACTTCCTCCCTGTTGCTCTTCCTGCCGCCGGCCCTCCACCGGACGGCAAATTTTTCGTCAGTCGGCGTCGTAGACCAGCTTCCAGTTCGACCCCGCAAGTTGCCGGACGCGCGGACCGCCAAAGTGGAACGCCGGGTCTCCCGGCGGTTCAGCAAACGAAATGACGGCCGTATCGGGCGCCGGCGGCAGTGCTGCCCAGATGCGTCTCCCGGCGGTATCGATGTCGACGCGGTTGGAAATATTGTGCTTGAGGCTGGCGACACGCGGGTAAATTTCGGGGTCGACCTCGGCGGCGGCACGCAGGGCCGGCGTATCGACGCCGCCGGGCCTCACGGCCACCACCCATGGCCCGGTTCCGCCGCGGCTCTGACGCTCGCGTGCGACCACCTCGACCCAGTGCTCGATCGCGACCTTGGACGCACAATAGGTGGCGAGCCCCTCGAGCGCCGCGACAGCCGCGCCCGACGACAGCATGGCCAGGCCCGCCTCGTAAGCTGGACGACAGGCATCGAGGAAGGCCTCAGCCAGCACGAAGGGAGCGGCGAGATTGGCCAGAACGCCCTTTTCATACTTGGCCGAAGCCACCTTGCCGACCATCCCGATCGCCTCGGAATAGTAGGCGTTGTGGATGAAGATCGCGCGCTCGCCGCGGAAAGCCGCCAGCTCGCGGATGAAATGGCCGCGGACGCGATCCCATGAAGAGGGATCCGCCAGGTCGAACTGCAGCGTCTCGAAATCCGGATGCTTGCGGCGCGACAGATTGATGACGCGAGCGTTGCCAAAGGGAACGTTGCGGGCAAGACCAAGGCCGATGCCCTGGGTCGCCCCACTGATCCAGACGAGAGTGTCGTGCATCTCTTCTCCCCTTGACCTCAGTTGCGCAACACGACGGCCGAGGTCGGACCCAGGTCGCTCGAACTGACGAAGCAACAGTCGGCGTTCGCGACCTGGCCGGTCGAGGCGCCACGCATTTGCTTGACACCCTCGGTGATCATGTTGAAGCCATGCAGATAGACCTCCGACAGGCTGCCGCCGCCGGTGTTGACAGGCAGCCGGCCGCCAAGCGCAATGCCGCCATCCTCGGTGAAGGCAGCCCCCTCGCCGCGGCCGCAGAAACCGTAACCCTCGAGCGTGAAGAACACTTCCGGCGTAAAGGCATCGTAGAATTGCGCGACCTTTATGTCGGATGGTCGAATGTCGCTCTGCCGCCACAGCGACTTGGCGCAGGTTGCTGCCTGCGAGCGCATCGGATCGGCCGTGAAGTAATTGGCCAGGATGGCGCTGCCGCCATCGAAGCCCTGCGCCGCCGCATGAATGTAGACGGGCCGGTCGCGGCAGTCCCTGGCGCGGTCCGCCGCGGTGACGACGAACGCAATGGCGCCGTCGGTCTCCAGGCAGCAGTCGAAAAGGCACAATGGCTCACTGATCCAACGCGCCGCGAAATAGTCCTCTCGGCTCATCGACCTAGAATACATGAAGGCGTTGGGATTGCGGTTGGCATGGCTGCGAAACGCCAATGCGACATTGGCCAGGTGATCACGGGTCGCACCGAATTCGTGCATGTAGCGCGTGTACATGACGCCCACTTCGTCGACCGGGCGAATGATGCCCCAGGGTCGCAACCAGGTGTCCCGGCTACCCTGAATACGCTGGTCGAGCTGCGCCCAGACGCGGCTGGCCCTGCCGCTGCGCTTGCGCGAGCGCCAGCCGACCACGACCTTGGCCTGGCCGGTGGCGACGGCCATCGCCGCATGTCCGACGGTGCCGCAGCCGCCATGCCCGCCAGCCGGCATCTGCGAATAGTAGGTCACCTCTCGCATGCCGAGGTCGCGCGCGATGTCGTGCTGGAAGACATTCTCCATGTTCAGCGAACAGAGTCCGTCGACTTCCGCAGGCGCAATGCCGGCGTCGTCGAGGGCGGCCTTGATCGCGATGCAGGCAAGCTGCTCCTCGCTTTCGGACATCGCCTTTCCAAAGGCAGTCTCGCCAATGCCGACGATCGCCGTGCGGTCCTTGAGGGAAACGATGTCGCTCATGGCCTGATGTCCTCGGAAGCGCGCGGCATCCAGCGCGGCAAGGTGATGTCGTCCGAGACGGCGACAAAGGCAACGTCGACTGGCAGACCAATGCGGATCGTCGACGCGGCGACGCTGTTGATGGCAGCGTCCGGCCCGGCAACCAGGCTGCCGACCATGCGGATGTGCGGATGGTCGTCGAGCTCGACCACAATCATTGAATATGGCACCAGATCCTGGAACCCCGGAAGGGTCGGACCATGCGCCACGCCGTATGACCAGATGGTGCCGCGACCGGCTGCGTCGACCCATTCGGTCTCGGGGTGAGCGCAGGCAGCGCAGAACGGATGCGGCGGAAACTGACTGCGGCCGCAAGCCTTGCAGCACTGCACGACGAGACGCTTCTGCCGTGTGGCCTGCCAGAACACCATTGTGTCGGGATCGTCACCGTAAGGCAGCGGAATAGCGTTCATGATCGTGCCTCGCTCTTGGCTTGGGGGCGCACATCCATCGCCTCGAGCACCGGCTCGCCCGCCAGCGCCACCTGAACGTCAACCTGCCGGGCGCATCCGGGACAATAGAAATGGCGGATTCGGAATCGCTCGCTGCCGGGATAACGATCGGTGATCGCGGAGCGTTCGCCCGCGGGGGCCTCATGGAGAACGAGGCTGCTGTAAAGGCGTTCGCCGAGCCCGCAGAGACGGCAGCCGCAAGACGCGCAGGCGACCTGTTCGCCATTGGCGGTTTCGACCGCCCGGAAATGGCTGGAGAGCCGTCGTCCACCAACAGCGCCGCCCCCCCGGTACGGCTCACGCTCGCCAATCCTGGTGCTGCGCCGCGCCTTGCGTTCGGCGTCGGTGGCTCCTCGATCGACCAGGACCCGTTCATCATCGCGCCGCATGACCACACCGAAATCGCGTAGCGCACCCTCCGTGCTGACCAGGCCATCGAGCACATCGGCCAACACGGCCGCGGTATCGCGCTCGAGCGGATCGCCAAAGCCGCCGCCGCCCTGTGAAGACGTGACAAGCATATGTCCGGGATGGAGCTGCGTACGCGCGTCAGGGAGGCGGATTTCGACGACATCGGCCAGGTCCGGCCAGCCCATCGCATGATCGACGGGGACATCACCGCTCATGATCGCAAAACCGCTCGGAGATCCTGGCTCGCCACCTGCCAGCCCCATCGTCGCCGGATGCTGCAGACCCTGCGCCATCGACAGCAGCGCGATGGAACGATCCGTCCGGTGCGGGCGATAGGCATGCATTGCACCAACCCCGCCGCGGCGCATCCCCGGCCCGCCCGTGTCGGCAAGTTCAAGCCGCGTCAGATAGAGAACCGGATAATAGGCCTCGTTGGTCTCGATGTTCGACGGCGTCGCGCCCGGCGAGGTTGCCGTTCCCGAAGTATCGCATCCATCAGTGTCAACGGTGGCGCCACCGCCACCGCTGAGCTCGTCGAGGAACAGCGTGGTGAACGGGCGGCCGTCAAGCCGATGGCCCGAGATCGACATGCCACCGGCGCCCGATGACTGTGAAGACGCCATGGCCATGTGTGCGTGCTTTTCAGATCCGTCGAGCAGGCGGGCAAGACAGGCACTGACGCAGTTACGGATCGCCTGGGCCGAGGTACCCGTGCTCATGGCGACGCCGGCTGGCCACTCGGCATCGACAACCGAGGCCTTGCGGGTGCGGATGTCGATCGTGCGCCAGATGGCGCCGGGCATCCATGGCAAGCCCTGGCAGATGTGGACGAGCACCGCCGCCATGGTGAAGTTGGCCAGCGTCGGATAGGTGGAGTTGACTGCACCGGGCGCCTGGTCATCGCTTGCCGTGAAGTCGAAGGTCAGCCTGTCGGCCGACTTAGCCATGGCCAGTCTCACCGCATAGACCTGATTGGGCATATAGTCGGCGCCCCTGCGCTGCTCGTGCTGGATGAAGGAATTTTCGCGCCAGATGCCATCCGGCAACTCCTTGAGGCGGCGGCGGAAGGCTGCCTCGGTCGAGGCCAGCAGCGTGTCCATCGCCTCGACCAGCCCGTTCGCACCATAGACAGCGCATAGCTCGAGCAACTGGCGCTCCGACGCACGGTTCGCGGCAATCTGGCCGAGCAGGTCGAGCGCGTTCAATTCGGGTGTACGAGTGCGGGCGAGATAGTCGCGTTCGATGTCACGCCGGATCCGGCCGCTCTCGACGATCTTGACCGGCGGAATCGGTATCGCCTCGTCGAAGATCGAGCGGGCGGCATAGTTGAAGCCGCCGCTGACCGGACCGCCGACATCCGGCTCGTGCACGGTCGAACCTGCCCAGGCGATCAGCCGTCCGTCGTGGAAAATCGGCGCCACCAAGGTCACGTCAGGCTGGTGGAGCGTCCCGAGATAGGGGTCGTTGGTGAGGAATTGGTCACCCGGCCCGATGCCCGGGTTCTCACCGTAACGATCGAGGATGTCACGGACGATCAGGTTGAGCGAAGTCGACTGCACCAGAATGAACTTGCTGCAGGAGACGACGGTGCCGTCGGCGGTCATGATCGCCGTATTAAAATCGCTCGCCTCGGACGCGATCTGCGATCCGGAGACCCGCACCAGCGTCTCGCCTGCGTCGGCGTTTATCGCCTCCATTCTGTGGCGAATGATTTCCAGTTCGATCGGACCGATGGTCATGCAAGTTCCTCGATGCTCGGCTGCGCCGGAGCCTTGCCGCGGCGCAACACCGCTATAGTCAGGTTGCCGTCCGCGTCGGTTGCGGCTGTCTGATCGGGATGGATCACCGCCGTCGTCTGCTCGGATTCGATGAAGGCCGGTCCTGCGATCTCCGCGCCCTCGCCAAGGTCGTCCCAGAGATAGACAGGCGTTTCCTGTTCGCGGCCATGGAACCAGGCGTTGCGGCTGCGTACCGGCTGCGGCACGCCCCGGCGTGGGGCCTTTGCGGCTTCGGGCATGGAAATCGGCATACGCGCCTCGACTACGATTGCCGCGAGTTCGATGGTGCTGCCGGCATGAGCAGCACCACGGCCGACGATCTGCTCGTAGCGCGCCCGGAAAGCCGCTTCAGCGACGGCGATCTCCGCCGGCCCAAGGCACGCGCCCGGTACGTCGATATCGATCCGATGCAGCTGGCGGGAGAATTTCAGGCCGACCTTGCGCCGTATGTCGACTGCCTTCGAAAAGCCCGCCTCCCCCAGCCCGTCGAATTCGCCGCGGGCGCGCTGCTCCAGCCGGTCGAAAGCCTCGATCTCAATGTCGCAGAAGTCACGCAATGACCTGGCCGGCAGCTCGATTTCGCAGGCTGTCCGCATGTCGCTGGCAGCAGCGCCCCAAGCGGAAAACTCCGGTGCCAGGCGTGGAATGACGATCGACTTGACGCCAATCTCGGCGGCATAGCGCCCGACATGCTGAGGTGCTGCCCCGCCGTAAGCGTAGAGGACGAAGTTGCGCGGATCGTAACCGCGCTGGACGCTGGCCCGGCGGACGAGATCAGCCATCTGCGCATTCGCCACGCGCAGGATACCTTCAGCCGCCGCCTCGATCTCCATTCCGAGGTGTTCGGCGAGCGCCAAAATCGCCGCCTGTGCAGCCCCGCGGTCAAGGTGCAAAGCACCACCAAGGCGGTCGAGATAACCGAGCACGACGGCAGCGTCGGTGACCGTAGGCTGCGTCCCGCCACGACCATAGCAGGCAGGGCCCGGCATGGAGCCGGCGCTTTGCGGACCTACCCGCAACACGCCCAGCTCGGCATCGACATAGGCAATGCTGCCGCCGCCGGTGCCGATCGATGCAAGGTCGATGACAGGGACGGCAAGGCTGTGGCGGTCTATGCGCGGCCGCGTTGCATTGGGCAATGTGCCGCCAACGACGAGACCGACATCAAAGCTGGTGCCACCGACATCCGTTGCCAGCACATCGGCATGCCCGAGCCGTGCGCCCACCTGGCGCGCGGCCATGATGCCACCGACTGGTCCCGATTGCAGGAGATGCACCGGCGCGTCGCGCAGCGACTTTGCGCGCCGTACGCCGCCGCCCATCGTCACGATGAGGAAAAGGCCGACAAACCCCTCCGCACGCAGCGCTTCTTCAAGCGAGGCAAGGTAATCTCCAACCAGCGGCGCGACATAGGCGTTCATCGCAACGGTCGCCGTTCGCTCATATTCGCCGATGCGGGGCGCAAGCTCGCTCGATAGGGTCACATGCAGACCAGGCGCCTCCTCCGCTACGAGGTCGGCGAGACGGCGTTCGTGCACGGCATTGACCGGCGACCACATCAGCGCAATTCCGATCGCCTCGGCACCGCGCGAGACGAGCTGCCGGATCGCGCGGCGTGCCTGCTGCTCATCCAGCGGCTGGACGATCCTGCCGTCGACATCGATGCGCTCGTCGACGCCGACGATGCGGCGACGCGACACGAGCAGATCTGGCTTTCGCCATTTGAGGGCGTTGATGCTGTCCTCATCGGGCAGGCCGTGCACCTTGTTCGAGCGCGCCATGGGCAAGGTCGATTCGAAGCCGGCGGTCACGAGCAGGCCGACACGGGCGCCGCTGCCGGTCAGCAAGGCGTTGAGGCCAACCGTGGTCCCATGAGACAGGATGTCGGTCGTCTCGAGAATGTCGCGCAGGTTCCTGCCAAGCGATCTCGCTGCTACACCTAGAGAGGCGATCACACCCTCCATCAGGCGGCCATGCGTCGTCAGCGACTTGCCGACTCCGATGCGTCCATCATCGGCAAGGATGACCGTGTCGGTGAAGGTGCCGCCCGTATCGATGCCAACGATCTGCATGAGCAATCTCGCAAGTCTCTCTAAGCGCGCAGTCCATCGTCCGGCGAACGCAACGCATCCACCGCCCGAGGCTGCTCCAGTCGCCGTGACCCGGCGCGGTATTGAAACGATATCGCGGGGCGCGGATTTCACCGCACTACGCCCGCCGTCCGGCGCGGCGACGAGGCCCCGCTTGGACCAGGCGATTAGGCGTCGAACCATCCGGCCTGTCAAACGTAAGCGGTGGTTTTCCGGCTATCCGGAAAATCCACAGAAGCGATTGTTTCGACATCGATTGCCAGCCTAGCCTTCCGTCCGCGAACGCCCCTCAGGCGCGCCGAACGCACTTGCTCACGGAGCGACAGATGAACTCATTGCGCACAACCGACGTCGAAGGTGCCGTGGCAGTTACCGGCCCGACCCCGGCCAAGATCGAGGTGCGCGGGGTGCGTAAGCGCTACGACGCTAATGGCAATGTCGAGGCCCTGTCAGGTGTCGATCTGACGGTACGAAGCGGCGAGTTCGTCTGCCTTGTCGGCCCCTCGGGCTGCGGCAAGTCAACCGTTCTCAGGATGGTTGCCGGGCTGCACAAGCCGAGCGAGGGCGAGATATTGGTCCATGCAAGCGGCGCCCGCGCGGTGCCGACAGCCATGGTGTTCCAGAGCTATAATGTGTTTCCGTGGAAGACGATCCGGGCCAATGTCCGCTTCGGCCTGGAAATGACGGGCATGGCCAGCGCCGAAGCTGACGAGCGCGCTATTTTGTGGCTGCGAAAGATGGGCCTCGGCGACTTCGCCAATGCTTACCCGCCGGCACTTTCTGGTGGAATGCTGCAACGGGTCGCAATCGCCCGCGCCATGGCAGTCGAGCCGGAGATCTTGCTGATGGACGAACCGTTCGCCGCCCTCGACGCACAGCATCGGCGTATCCTGCAGGACGAGTTGCTGACGCTCTGGCAGGAGGACAGGCGCACGGTGGTCTTCGTCACCCACAGCCTGGAGGAGGCCCTGCTGCTCGGCGACAGGGTTGTGGTGATGTCGGCGCGACCTGGGCATATCATTGCCGAGTTCGAGGTGCCGTTCGCGCGGCCACGTACGCCCGACATTCGCGGCGAGCCGGCATTCGCCCGGCTCGAACAGGAAATCTGGAACCTGCTGCGCGAGCAGGTCGGTAGGCACGCCGGTTAGAACCGATCGACGCGGAGGAGGCGACGAGATGGAACGGACAATAACGATCAAGCCGGGCGAGGCAGAACGGGACCCGCGTGGCTACGCAAGCAAGGCAAACAGGCAGGAGACCGCGCTCGCCGTGGCAACCCCGGTCATCTTCTTCATCCTGTGGGAGATCTTTGCCCGGGCGGGCGTGCTCGACGTCAGGTTCTTTCCTGCACCCAGCGCCATTTTCATGTCGGCTGTCGAGATGGCCCGGAGCGGAATGCTGCAGCAGGACGTTCTGGCCAGCGCGCTGCGCGTGCTTGCCGGCTTTGCCATCGGTGTCATCAGCGGCCTGGGAGCAGCATTGCTGCTTGGCCTGTCGCGGCTGATGCGTGCGGCGCTGGAGCCGTTTCTCACCGCGCTCTACACAGTTCCCAAACTGGCGCTCCTGCCGCTGCTGCTGCTGATCTTCGGGCTTGGCGAATTGCCCAGCGTGCTGCTGGTCGGCATGACAGTGTTCTTTCTTGTCTGGATTCAGTGCATGGAAGCGGTACTTGCCATCCCTGAGAATTACCGCGAGGCGGCCCGCTCCTTTGGCGCCAAGGGTTGGGTCATGTTTCGCCATGTCACCTGGCCGGCCCTGCTGCCACAATTCTTCATCTCGATGCGCATCGCAATCGGTACCGCGGTTCTGGTGATCGTCGGCGTAGAGTTTGTCCAGGCAAGCCAGGGGATCGGCTACCGCATCTGGCACTCATGGTCATTGTTCCAGGCCAATCGCATGTATGTCGGCATCTGCACCGTCGCTCTCATGGGTTTCCTGTTCAGCACCCTGGTTCGCTGGCTGGGTCGGCTGATGCTGCCTTGGACCGCGTCCACGACCAAGAGCGCGCGCTGACAAAGCTCCGCAGTGTCACGCCCGCATGAACCCCCGAACGCTCCAGCAGAGGTGCGGTATGAACGCACGGGTCTACATTCATGAATACGTCGACATCATCGGCGCCAACCGAGCCAACTACTTCAGGCACATGACCACGGACTGGGGCAAACATTGCGCTGAGCGCAATCAGAAATGCTTTGGTATCTGGGGCACGCTCGGCAGCTCCGGCCGGTGGCCGCAGGTCGTCAATCTGTGGGAATATCACGACTGGGACGGCCTCGCCGCCAGTTTTGCGCACGAAACTGCCTCCGACACCATGCAGGACAAAGCCCTCGAGGCTTGGTGGCTTACGGCCCAGAACTACCGAAGCGGCGGTTTCGACCGATTGCTGATTGCCGCTCCCTACTCGCCAGACATCGAGCAACTCTGTACCGAAGGCACTGTGGTTGGAGCAAAGGTGTTCCTGCACGAGATCGTCAGCGTAAGGCCGGGCCTTGCGCAGGACTATCTTCGACTGATCTCCGAACATTGGCTTGAGAAGGCAGCGAGACTCGGCCTTCATTTGGTTGGCGCCTTTCGAACTGCCATGCGCAACGATTCAGAGGTTGTCCTGATCTGGGCGATGCAGGAATGGAGCGACTGGGCTCGCTTGAGCATGGCTGAGAGCGGAGAACCATTCCGGAGCTGGCACATCAGGACGGCAGACGTTGTGCTCGACTGTGTCGGACATCTCCTATGCTCGGCGCCGGCCTCGCCGCTCAAGACGGGTTTCCAGCCCTAGTTCGGAAACAGGCACCCGTGACGTCAGGCCAGCGGCGCGACTTGGAGTTACGGCGGCCGTCGTGAAAGTCTTGAAGCCCAGCATCGGTCGCACCCGCCGCTTGTTGCGGCGGTGATCCTGCTCAATCCGGTTGTTGAGGTATCGGCTCTTGCGGATCCGGATCGCCTTCAACGCCTGCCGTGATCGTTCCCGCGGGCAAGCGCAACAAGCACGTGCACTTATAACCACTAATGAGCAGAAAACCGCACGCCGTGTCGGCCGGCTACAATGACTGATAATCTTGCATTATCGTTCATAAAGTGATCTGCTGCCGAAATGGCCTCTAATGTCGAGCAGAATCGCGAAAACCGTGCTCAGCAGCGCTCTGCTCAACGAGAGGGCACGTCGAAATCAGCCGAGCCTGTCGAGGAAGGTGCCGGAAACGACGCCTCGGCCGAAGATTTGCCCGATATCGTCGACGTCGTGATGGCTATGGGACGACAGCCCGAGGCACGCGCCGACGGTTCTCTGGATGCACAAGGCGACGCCACCCTCCCCTCCCCTAGCTTGCCGGCAGCCGAAAGCCCGTTGTCCGGTCGTATGCCGGCGCATCTCGGCGAACTGGCCGAGCGCGCGCACGGCTATGTAGAGGCGGCGAGTTCGGCAAACACGCGTCGAGCCTATGCCGCCGACTGGAAGCATTTCGGCGACTGGCTGCGCCGCCAGGGATTGTCGGCAATGCCGCCGGATCCCGAGACCGTCGGGCTCTACATCACCGCCTGCGCTTCGGGCGCCGCGTCCCAAGACGCTGTGGTCACCAGGTCGGGCAAGGCAGCCGGTCGCAAGGATGCGGTTTCGACCATCGAACGGCGGCTGTCTTCGCTGTCGTGGAACTATGCCCAGCGCGGCCTTGCCCTAGACCGCAAGCACCGCGCCATCGCAACCGTCATGGCGGGGATCCGCAACGCGCACGCCCGCCCGCCCCGGCAGAAGGAGGCGATCCTGCCGGAGGACCTGATCGCCATGCTGGAGACGCTCGAACGCGGCACTTTGCGCGGCTTGCGCGACCGCGCCATGCTGCTGCTCGGTTTTACCGGCGCCCTACGCCGTTCCGAAATCGTCGGGCTCGACTGCGCCCGCGACCAGACCGAGGACGGCCGTGGCTGGATCGAGATTTTCCCGAAGGGACTGCTGGTGACCCTGCGTGGCAAGACCGGCTGGCGCGAGGTCGAGATCGGGCGTGGTTCGGCCGACGCCACCTGCCCGGTCACCGCGCTTGAAATCTGGCTCAGCCTCGCCCGCATCGGCCACGGCCCGCTGTTTCGCCGCGTCACCGGGCGCGGCAAGAAGGTCGGATCCGAGCGTCTCAACGACCAGGAGGTCGCCCGTCTGGTCAAGCGCGCAGCCCTTGCCGCCGGCGTGCGCGGCGACCTCCCCGAGGGCGAACGCGCCGCCCAGTTTGCCGGTCACTCCCTGCGCGCCGGCCTCGCCTCCTCCGCCGAGGTTGAAGAGCGCTACGTGCAGAAACAGCTCGGCCACGCCAGCGCCGAAATGACCCGCAAATACCAACGCCGCCGCGACCGCTTCCGCGTCAACCTGACCAAGGCGAGCGGGCTCTAGAACCATACCCTGTTCGTCGAAGCGGCGTCAGAAATCCCAAGGGGACATCAATACGAGGCCCGTCGTGCCAAAATCACTCAGATTTCGCGTGGCCAAGCTGCCACCGTTAACGTGGGCGATGGCCGCAATCATACCGTCAGGCGCCGACATAGGACGAACTTTGCGTGAGGCAGCACCCATGATTTCGCCGTAGGCCAGCGTCGCTTCCTCTGTTAGCCCGAAGATTCGGTCGACAAAGCGTCGGCGCCAATCCGAAAGGCCCTGTTCCAGACGCTAGGCACGTTGGTCTGGCTTGATCTTTTGGATGCCAAAGGCAATCTCGGCGATCGTCACAGTTGATAGCGCCAGTTCGGCATCATGCCGGACCAACCAAGCGATCACGGCGTCATCAGGCAACTTCTTCAGCGTCTCCGAGATGACATTCGTATCGACAAAAATCACAGATCGATGCCCTCATGAGGATGCCGATGGGCACGAATTGTGGCCTCAAGGTCAATGTCGGTGCCTGATTGCATTTTCAATCGGCTGTAGAAGGCCAGCGCAGGCTCACGCCCTGCTTCGCGTACTTCGTAGGATTCGAGGGCACGCTCAACGACATCGGCGATCGTGCGGTTTTCACGCCGGGCTAGCCTATGCGCCAGGTCGCGAGCCCGAGCGCTCCTTATCGAAAGTTGTGGTTCAGCCATGACGCGCCTCCTTTTCAAAGAACATAGAGCTAGCGCCACCTGCTAGTAAGATGGCAGGTGATGGCAAGACAGCTCACCCCGTCTTGGCCTGGGCCGCCCCTCCCCTGCCCCGCAGCAGGGCCATCAGCACCGGGCCGATCGAGAATTCGCCCGATCGTGCCTTGGCGGTCAGG
>NZ_JAMSHL010000023.1:0-82014 GCF_026521175.1 Aminobacter sp. MET-1
GCCCCCGTCGACCATGTGGTGCCGGTGCGTGAGGTCAGGCTGTCGGCCGGCGCCGGCTTCGTCGTCGCCATCTGCGGCGAGATCATGACCATGCCGGGCCTGCCCAAGGCGCCGTCATCGGAAAAGATCTTCCTCAACGAACAGGGACAGATCGAAGGCCTGTTCTGAGGCGAAACCAACATTCCAAGACGAAGGGGCGAGGCCGCAAGGCCCCGCCCCTTTTCATTTCAGAAGGCCAAGGTTGGTGTCTACGGCCCACCCATCTGCAAACCGCACCCGCCACGGGTGCCCGTGGCGGACGCATTTCAGGAACAACCTGGCATCAGCCGGGAGGCTGCCTTCAAAAGATCGTATCGACCGGCAACCCCAGCGCCATCGCTCCAGTGTAGCGGGCCTGCGGGCCGGCCTGCAGCGGGTGGAAACGCGCGGCCTGCATGTCGCGGAAGCGGCGCTCGAGGCCCTTGTCGCGGTAGAAGGAGGCGCCACCGGCGAGTTCCATGGCGAGCTCGACCACCTCGAGGCCATGGCGGGCGACCAGCGAGCGGCCGATCATCACCTCGTTGACGCTTTCCGCCGATGGCGTGTTGCGCTCGGCCGTCTCGATCATCGAGCGATGCGCCATCTGGGCCGCGCGCAAGGCGGTGTCCATGCGTCCGGCAAGGGTGAGCGTGGTCTCGCCTGCCTGCTTCTTCCTGGTGATCTCGACAGCGATGTCACGGGCGCTTTCGGCGACCCCGAGATAGACCGCATAGATCAGCGGAAAGGCGATGGTGGCGATGATCTGGAACACCGGATGCCAGTGGCCCGGCGCGCGTGAGAAGGCAACGGAAGCATCCGGCACGAACAGCCCGTCGATGACGACGTCGTTGGAGCCGGTGCCGCGCATGCCCAATGTATGCCAGTTGTCCATGACGCTGACCTCCGGCGCCCGCATCGGCACGCCGAAATGGATGACCTTTTCGGTGCCGTCCTCGGCGCAGGCGATCGCCCCGGTCATCAGGATGTCGCCGGCAGCCGCACCCGAAGTGAAGACCTTGCGCGCGGTGATGCGATAGCCGCCCTCGACCTTCTCGGCCTTGCCCGAGCCGCCGATCCAGTCGGACCCGCCGCTGGAGAGCAGGATGATCCTCTCTGTTGCGACGCGCTTGAGCAAGGGTTCGACGGCGGCGACATTCTGGTAGCGCCAGCGCCAGGCGGGGATCGCCACCTGGTGGGTGTGCATGGCAAAGGCCAGCGCGGTCGAACCGCAGGACTGCGCCATGATGCGCAGCATTTCCGAGAGTTCGCGCAGGCCGGCCCCGCCGCCGCCCAGTTCGAGCGGCACGCCCGCCTGAACCAGGCCGGCTTGCTTGAGAAGCGCATAGTTGTCGGCGACGAAACGGTCGCCCTCGTCGAACTTGGGAGCACGTTCGCCAAGGACGGAAGCGAGGTCGTGGGCCACGCCCACGACGTCGGTCGGCACTGCATGTCCGCCGGCGGTTGCCAGCGCGGATTCTGCTACATTCCTCATCATGCTGTCTCCAGTTGAAACGGCAGGCGGGCGGAGAATTGCGCCTGAGACGAGCGCGGTCCAGTTCAGGAACTGAATCGCCGTCTGGCCGGTCAGACTTATGGGCTAGATGCGGGAAAGCAGCTTTTGCGCTATAAGACGCACGTTGCCTGCGCATGGTGCGAGATGAGCGATCGCGGCGGTTACGGCCAGTTTTGCCCGGTTTCGATGGCGTCGGAGGTGCTGTGCACCCGCTGGACGGCTTTGGTCGTGCGCGAAATGCTGATGGGATCGAGCCGTTTCAACGATCTGCGCCGCGGCGTGCCGCGCATGTCGCCGGCACTGCTGTCCAAGCGGCTGAAGGAACTGGAGCGTGCCGGCGTGATCCACACCGAGCGCGGCGGCTCAGGCAGTGTCGAATACCGGCTGACCGAAGCCGGCGAAGACCTGCGGCCGATCATCCTCGGCCTCGGCGAATGGGGGCACCGCTGGGTCGAAAGCCAGCTAACCCTCAGGAATCTCGACCCTTCGCTCTTGATGTGGGACATGCGGCGCAACCTCAATCCCGAGCCTTTGCCGCCGCAGCGCTGCACGATTCACTTTCTGTACCCCGAAGTGTCGAAATCCCAGCAGAACTGGTGGCTGGTGGTCGATGACGGCACGGTCGACCTGTGCAATTCCGACCCCGGCTTCGAGGTCGACCTGCAGGTCACCGGCTCGCTGCGCAGCATGACGGCGGTCTGGATGGGGCTGGCGCGGCTGAGCCAGGAGATCGATTCCGGCCATCTCGAACTCGACGGCGACGACCGCATCGCCCGCGCCATGCAGGCATGGCTGGGCCTGAGCAGCTTCGCGCCGGTGGCGAGGCGGGTCCCCTAGCTCGCCGCCCAGGCCTGGTATTCGTGCATCAGCGGCTCAAGCTCTTCCATTCCAGGAAACTCCGGGAAGCTCCTGACAGCGCCGGTTTCGGCAAACGACATCCTGGTCTTGGTGAAGGTTTCCATGAACGGCCTGAACCAGGCCGTGTCCTCAAGCATGGTCGGCCGCACATTGACGAACCAGTCGACGCCGACGACGCGGGTGAACATCCACGTCTTGCAATGGTCGCAGAACTGGTGGTGCAACTGCTCGCCATGCGCCCCGCCGACGACGGTTTCGCCCTTGGTGACGGCAAAGCCGTCGGCAGGCACCATCGCCGTCAGCGAATAGGCCGAGGACGACATCTTCTGGCAGCCGGGGCAATGGCAGGCCGCGGTGCAGATCGGCGCCTTCGACACCTCGATCTCGACTCGCCCGCAGCGGCACGCGCCCTTGAGCGGCAGTGGAATGGACGGCATGGCGAACTCCCCTGATGATGCAGCGCGATCATGCGATGCGGGGGCTTGGAAGCCTAGGCCTACAATCGTCTTTTCGGTGCGGCGTGCCATCGCAGGGGCCGTCGGCCCTCCCCAAAAAGGGGAGAGCCGGGTGCGCGTTCGCGTCAGGCGGCGATCAGCGCACGCGCCTTGAGCAGCTCGACGCAGGCATTGGCGGCTTCCTTGCCCTTGACCTTGAAGTGGTCGAAGAAGAAGCGGTGATGCTCGGCGCTGTCATGGTAGTTGTGCGGGGTCAGCACCGCCGAGAGAACCGGCACCCCGGTCTGCAGCTGTACGTTCATCATGCCGTCGAGCACGGCATGCGCCACGAAGTCGTGGCGGTAGATGCCGCCATTGACGACGAAGGCAGTGCCGAGGATCGCCTGATGGCGGCCGGTTTCGGCCAGCGTCTTGGCAAACAGCGGGATCTCGTAGGCGCCGGGCACGTCATAAATGTCGACGGCGATACGGCCGTCCGACAGCTTCTCGATCTCGGAGCTGAAGGCCTTGACGCATTCGTCGACGATGTCGGCATGCCAGCGCGCCCGGATCACGGCAACGCGGGTCGTATCGAAGTCTTTCGGGGATTGCTGATTCATGGGTCCATCCTTCCGTTTCGAACCAGAATCAGGACGCACGAGACGGAATCCCGGCGGCTCGCGCCTCCGCTTTCCCGTTCGTTCTCTTCCATCCGGACTGTGACCGTCGGCTCCGGAGTCGCACCGGATCTGCTGACCCTCCAGTTGCCTGGAGGCGCTCGCGGGCTTGGATTCGAAAACCCTTACCGCCGGTGGGGACTTTCACCCCGCCCTGAGAACATTAACGCCATCCGATATGGCGGCGACCCGGCCCACTGTCAACGTCAGGAATAATAGTTTCCGCTATCTGGCGAGCGGACGTGCCGGATTGCCGACGACTGTCGCGCCCGCCGCAACGCTCTTCGTCACCACCGAGCCGGCGCCGACGATGGCGTTGTCGCCGATCTCGATGCCGCCAAGCAGGATGGCGCTGCCGCCGACCCATACGTTGCGGCCGAGGGTGACCGGCCTGCCGATCTCAAGGCCGACCCGGCGCAGCACCGGGTCCTTGTGATGCTCGGGGCAGTAGATCTGCACGCCGGGGCCAAACATCGTGCCCTCGCCTATGCGCACCGGCGCCGTATCGAGGATGGTGCAGCCGGCATTGAGGAACACGCCCTCGCCCAGATGGATGTTGAAACCATAGGCACAATGGAACGGCGCCTCGATGCGGCAGCCGGCGCTGGCCGCGCCGAGCAGCTTGCGGAGAGCGGGCGCGATGTCGCCGCGCGCTGACGGCGGCAGCGAATTGTGCTCGAAGATGGCGTTGGCGGCGGCAAGGCGCAGCGCGTCGAGTTCGGCGTCGACGCAATTGTACCACGCGCCGGCGGCCATCTTGTCGCGTTCGCTCGTTGCCATGTCAGCGTTCCTTTCCCGTTCGTCCAGCCAAACCACAGAAAGGCTCATGCTGCAAAGGTTGAAGCCCTGCTGCTCTGGCGAAACCATGTGGCTGTGCTAGCCTCCGGCAAAGTGCACTTTTGGTACCGGCCATAACCACCAGGGGGACAACGTATGGCAATCTACCTTCTCGCACTGCTCATCGGGTTGGTTGCCGGCCTCAGGGCCATGACCGCCCCGGCGGCTGTCGCCTGGGGCGCCTGGCTCGGCTGGCTGCCGGTCGCCGGTACCTGGGCAAGCTTCATGGGCCACTGGATCACGGTTGCGATCTTCACGCTTCTGGCGCTGGTCGAACTGGTGACCGACCAGTTGCCCTCGACGCCCAGCCGCAAGGTGCCGCAGCAATTCGGCGCACGTATCGTCATGGGGGCGCTTGCCGGCGCCGTCATCGGCACGCTGGGAGGGGCTGCGATCGGCGGACTGGCCGCCGGCATCATCGGCGCCATTTTGGGTACGCTCGGCGGCGCGGCTGTGCGGGCGAGCCTCGCAAAATCCTTCGGCAAGGACCTGCCGGCGGCGCTGATCGAGGATGCCGTGGCGATACTCGCCGCACTGCTGATCGTAAGCATGGCAGCATGAGCCCCGCCCAGAAATTCGACGCCATCATCATCGGCTGCGGCCAGGCCGGGCCGCCGCTGGCCGGACGTCTGGCGGCAGCGGGGCAGACGGTGGCGCTGATCGAGCGCAAGCTTGTCGGCGGCACCTGCGTCAACACGGGCTGCAAGCCGACCAAGACCATGGTGGCGAGCGCCTACGCCGCCCATCTCGCCCGATCAGGCGCCGACTATGGCGTTTCGACCGGCCCCGTCTCGGTCGACATGAAGGCGGTGAAGGCACGCAAGGACAAGGTGACGGTCGATTCCCGCGCCAGCCTGGAAGGCTGGATCGCCGGCATGAAGGGCTGCACGCTCTATCGCGGTCATGCCCGTTTCGAGGGACCGCATGAGGTGCGCGTCGGCGACGACCTGCTCCATGGCGAGCGCATCTTCATCAATGTCGGCGGCCGCGCCAACATCCCCGATATGCCTGGTATCGACGACGTCACCTACCTGACCAACACCTCGATGATGGAGGTCGACTTCCTGCCCCGCCATCTCGTCGTGGTCGGCGGCAGCTATATCGGGCTGGAATTCGCCCAGATGTTCCGCCGCTTCGGCGCGCAAGTGACCGTCGTCGAAAAAGGCCCGCGACTGGTCTCGCGC
The DNA here is from genome assembly GCF_026521175.1 of Aminobacter sp. MET-1. Classification (NCBI taxonomy): domain Bacteria; kingdom Pseudomonadati; phylum Pseudomonadota; class Alphaproteobacteria; order Hyphomicrobiales; family Phyllobacteriaceae; genus Aminobacter; species Aminobacter sp. MET-1. The sequence goes on from NZ_JAMSHL010000023.1 coordinate 5,522, forward strand.
GAAGACGAGGATGTGTCGGACGCGGTGAAGGGCATACTCGAGAACGAGGGCATCGCACTCAGGCTCGACGCTGAATGCATCAGCTTCGCTCCTCACCCTGATGGCGTGACCGTCGGCGTCGACTGCACGTCAGGCGACCGCGCGGTGACGGGTTCGCATGTGCTTCTGGCCATCGGCCGCAAGCCCAACACCGACGACCTTGGTCTCGACCGGGCGGGCGTCGCCATGGACAAGCGAGGGTACATCGAGGTCGACGACCGGCTCAGGACCAATGTCCCGCACATCTGGGCGATGGGCGACTGCAACGGCAAGGGCGCCTTCACCCACACCTCCTACAACGACTTCGAGATCGTCACCGCCAACCTTCTGGACAACGACCCGCGCAAGGTCAGCGACCGCATCGAAGCCTATGGGCTCTACATCGACCCGCCGCTCGGCCGCGCCGGCATGACCGAGGCGGCGGCGCGCAAGAGCGGCCGCAAGGTGCTTTCAGGCCAGCGGCTGATGACACGCGTCGGCCGCGCCGTCGAAAAGGGCGAGACGCAAGGCTTCATGAAGATCCTTGTCGATGCCGACACAAGGCAAATTCTCGGCGCCTCGGTGCTGGGCACCGGCGGTGACGAGGCGATCCATGCGGTGCTCGACCTGATGTACGCCAAGGCGCCAATCGAGACGCTGCAGCGCGCGGTGCACATCCATCCAACGGTGTCGGAGCTTCTGCCGACGATTGCCATCGAGCTGAAGCCGCTGGACTAGAGCAATTCCAGGAAAAGTTCGCAGCGGTTTTCCCAGGAATTGCGCAAGCAACCTCTAGGCCAGGCCCGTCCCGACAACTCCGGGACGGGCCTTTCTCTTCGGTCTACTCGAAGGCAGCCCGCGCCTTGGCCTCCAGCCATTCGGCCATCTGGCGATAGGGCACCGGACCGTAGCTGATGCGGGCGACGCCGAGCTCGGCGAGCTTTGCCTTCGGCGGCACGTGGGCGAGCGCGATGATGTTGACGGGAAGCGGCACGGCCGCACACAGCCTGCCGATCAACCGCTCGACGCCGAGACCGGGAGCAAAGAAGCCATGCGCGCCGGCCTTGGCGTAGGCCTGGGCACGTTCGATCGCCGCGTCGACATGCGCGTCGTTGTGATCGTCGTATTTTTCCTTGAGGAAGATGTCGGTGCGGGCGTTGATGAAGGCAGGGATGCCCGACGCCTTGACGGCTTCCGCCACGGCCGAAATCCGTTCGGCCTGAAGCGCAATGTCGTGCAGGCCGCTGCCACCGACGACCTGGTCCTCGAAATTGAAGCCGATGACCCCTTCGGCCAGCGCCCGCGTCACGGTCGCGGCGACCGCCTCGGGCTCGATGCCATAGCCACCTTCGAGGTCCATGGTGACAGGCAGGTCGGTGGCGGCGACGATGCGGCGGATGTTGTAGAGCGCGAGGTCGAGCGGGATCTTTTCGCCATCGGCAAAACCAAAGGCGGCCGCCACCGGCCAGCTGCCCGTGGCAATCGCCTTGGCGCCGGCCTTGGCGACGATGTTGGCGCTGCCCGGATCCCAGATGTTGTAGAGCACCACCGGGTCGCCCTTCACGTGCAGGGCATGGAAGGCCTTGGCCTTGTCGATCTGGCTGGTCATGGAATTCGCCTCTTTGGGTGATTGAGGGCCGAAACCTATCAGCGTGAGGCATTCTGGCCATAGCACAGAACACGGTAAGTGAGTTGCCAGAAACAGGGGTAATCGCTGCTGACTGGGTCGAAGACATCGCGTCAGCTCTAACGGCATGGCCGCAACCGCCGCGACCCAAGTCCAGGTCGAGGAACACCCCTTGATCCCGGATGACGGGCGTCAGCTCTCGTCGGGTTCCGCCGCGAGCAGCCGCGCCTCGAGCCGTTCCAGCAGCGTGACGGCGATTTCCAGTTCGTGCTCGTCTTCGCCGGCAAGGAGATCGTTGCGCAGGCGCTCGAAGATCCGCTCGATCTTGATGACGCGGGCGCGCCCGGCATCGGTGAGCGACAGGATCTTGGCGCGGCGGTCGCCGGGATCGCCGACACGCACGATCAGCCCGTCGGCGGCAAGGATATCGACGATGCGCACCAGCGACGGCCCCTCAAAACCGAGATGATCGGCAATCACGCCCTGGCGGATGTTGTCGCCCAACCGCGACAGCGTCACCAGCGGCATGGCGGTGGCGTGCGACAGCCCGCAATCGTCGAGCGCATGGTCGGCCGCGCGCCGCCACAGCCGGGCGACCGATGTGACATTCTTGGCGAAATTGGCGCGTGCGGCGGAGGCATTGGACATTCGAGAAAGATAGCATATTATCTATTAGGATGCGATTAGATTCTTGAAGATAGAAAAAGCGCGACGGCCGGGCGAGGAGACGTACGCGCAAGACCTGCAAGAGCAATCGCAGCCGACGTCACCCATCCGGGCGGCGTCGAACCGTCCGATAATCTTCGCAGGTAACCAAAATGGCAGAACAACAGAAAAGCGGGAGCGGCGGCAGCTGGCTTCTGGTTCTATTCGGCCTGCTCATGGTCATCATCGGGGCACCGCTCGTTTATGGCGGCGTCCAGCTGATCGGCCTGGGTGGATCGTGGTATTACGCGCTCGCCGGCCTCGGCGTCATCGCTTCAGGCATCCTCTACATCATGCGCCGCAAGGCAGGCCTCTGGCTCTACGGCTTCGTCTTCCTGGCGACCGTCGCCTGGGCGCTGTGGGAATCCGGCCTCGAATTCTGGCCGCTGATCCCGCGCCTGGTGGCACCCGCCGTCATCGCCATCCCGGCGCTGTTGCTCGCCCCCCTCTTCCCGACCCGCGCCGGCACCCCCCGCCCCGGCAAGGCTGCTCCTTTCGCGCTCGCAGCCCTTTTGGTCGCGGCACTTGCGGCAACCGCCTTCTATGGCTTTACCCCGCATGGCGTTGTCAGCAACACGCTGGCTTCAGCCGAGCCCAAGCCGACGGTGCCGCCGGCCGCCGCAAGCGCCACCGACTGGCGCCACTACGGCCGCACCCCGGCGGGCACGCGCTATGCGCCGATCGACCAGATCAACCGCGACAACGTCCACAAGCTCGAGGTCGCCTGGACCTTCCGCTCGGGCGACACCCCTCAGGGCAGCGCGCAGGACCAGAACACGCCGCTGTTCGTCGACGACACGCTCTACACCTGTTCGCCCAACAACATCGTCCATGCGCTGAACCCGGATACGGGCGACGTGAAGTGGAAGTTCGATCCCAAGGCGAAGTCGCCGCTGTGGCAGCGCTGCCGCGGCGTGAGCTACTACGAGCCGGGTCCGGCGACGGCTGAGGCAGGAGCCGCCGCGCCGGCCAATGCGGCTGCCCCCGCCGATCCGCTGGCGCCGGCAAGCCCGGTCGCGCAGACAACGCCGGTCGCCCAGGCCAACGCCTGTGCCGCCCGCATCGTCATGACCACCATCGACGCCCGCCTGATCCAGCTCGACGCCAAGACCGGCGAGCTGTGCCAGGATTTCGGCACCGGCGGCATCGTCGATCTCAAGCAGGGCATGGGCGAGATCAAGGACGGCTTCTACTTCCAGACCTCGGCGCCCACCGTCATGCGCGACCTGATCATGGTCGGCGGCTGGGTGTGGGACAATGTCGAGACAGGCGAACCCTCGGGCGCAGTGCGCGCCTTCTCGGCCCGCACCGGCGAGCTGGTCTGGGCCTGGGATCTCGGCAACCCCGCAATCACCAAGCTGCCGCCGGAAGGCGAAAGCTACACGCGCGGCACGCCCAACGTCTGGTCGACGCCGGCCTATGACGAAGCCCTTGGTCTCGTCTACCTGCCGACCGGCAACGCGACGCCCGACTTCTTTGGCGCGCATCGCTCCAAGGCAGCCGAAGACTACACCGCCTCGGTCGTAGCGCTGGATATCGCCACGGGCCGCGAGCGCTGGAAGTTCCAGACCGTGCATCACGACATCTGGGACTACGACGTTCCTGCCCAGCCGGCACTCTACGACGTGCCCGATGGCAAGGGCGGCACCGTTCCGGCGCTGATCCAGATCACCAAGCGCGGGCAGATCTTCATGCTCGACCGCCGCGACGGCAAGCCGATCGCCGAGGTCGAGGAGCGCCCAGTACCGCAGACCGGCGGCGTGCCGGAGGACTTCCTGTCGCCGACGCAGCCCTATTCGGTCGGCATGCCCGAGATCGGCACCGCGCCCTTCACCGAGGCGAGGATGTGGGGTGCGACGCCCTACGACCAGCTCTACTGCCGCATCGAGTTCAAGAAGATGCGTTACGAAGGTGAGTTCACGCCTCCCGGCCTGACACGCTCGATCATCTTCCCAGGCTATTACGGCGGCATGAACTGGGGCAGTGCGGCGATCGACGAGGCGCGTGGCCTGCTGATCGTCAACGACATCCGCATGCCGCAGTTCGCCCAGCTGATGCCGCGCGAGGAGACCGACAACTATGGCGGCTCGGCAGCCCATGATGGCCTGTCGCAGCAGAAGGGCACGCCCTATGGCGCCATGAAGAACGGCTTCATGTCGCCGCTCGGCGTTCCCTGCCACCAGCCGCCTTACGGCACCTTCACCGGCATCGACCTGAAAACCCGCCAGATCGCCTGGCAGGTTCCGGCCGGCACGCTTGAAGATACCGGTCCGCTCGGCTTGAAGATGGGCCTGCAGATCCCGATCGGCATGCCGACGCTTGGCGGCCCCATCGCCACTTCGGGCGGCGTCGTCTTCTACGCCGGCACGCAGGACTACTATCTGCGCGCGCTCGACGTGGAGACCGGCAAGGAACTGTGGAAGGGCCGCATGCCTGTTGGCGCGCAGTCGACCCCGATGACCTTCGTCTCGCACGAGAGCGGAGCGCAATATGTGGTGATTTCCGCCGGCGGAGCGCGCCAGTCGCCCGACCGCGGCGACTACATCGTCGCCTACCGGCTGCCCAAGCAGAACTGATTGCTCAGGGCATAGATATTGAAAGGGGCGCCTCAGGGCGCCCCTTTTTCATTTCTGGCTGGCGAAGGCCGTGCCGCCCCGGCGCACAGGCAACCGCCAGCCGAGCCGCACGCCCAGCGTGGCGACCGCGATCAGGACCATGCCCAGTCCCTGGGCGATGCCGATGGGATGGTCGTAGATCGCCCAGTCGATGATGATGGCGACGACCGGATAGACGAAGGTGAGCACGCCGATGACTGGCGTCGAAAGCCTGGGATAGGACGAAAACATCATCACATAGGCGATGCCGGTATGAAGCACGCCGATGCCGACAAGCCAGCCCCATGAGGCGGGCGCGATGTCACCGGCAAAATTGGCGAAGGGCGCGAGCATGACCACGCCGACCACCGTCTGGCACAGCACCGTGATCTCGGGCCGCTGCTCGCCCAGGCCCTTGGCCAGGATCGTGACGACCGCGTAGAGGAAGGCGCCGCCGAGCGCCATGGCGATGCCGATCATCCAGGTCGTCGTGACCGGATTGTCCGAGACGACGAGGCCGCTGGCCAGCACGACACCGAAGAAGGCAGCCGCCATCCAGGCGATCTGGTCGGCGGTGATGCGCTCCTTGAGGAACAACACGCCGATCAGCACCACGAAGAACGGCTGGATGTGGTAGACGATGGTCATCACCGCAATCGAGGTCTTGGCGAAGCCGGCGAAGAAGGCCGTCCAGCTGAACACCATGCAGACGCCGCACAGCGCGGCGCGCGCCAGGCGGCTCCAGGACAGCGAATTGTCAGGCAGATAGCCGCGCAAAAAACACCAGGCGCCGAGAAACAGCGAGCCGAACAGGCAGCGCCAGAAGACCGTCGTGACCGGGTCGACGCCCGCCTCGGTGACGAAGGCGCCGACAGTGCCTGCAATCGCCATGGCGACAGTGAGGTTGAGGGCGGGAAAGCGGGAGATGTTGGTCATGCTGGTCTTCCTTGGCGACACCCAAACAAGCCCTGATTGACGATTTCATTCAAACGAATAGATTTGGCGAACCCTATTCGAAATGCTGATACCGCCATGGCAATGCCGCTCGACCTCGACCTGCTCAGGACCTTCGTCGCCGTTGCCGACAGCGGCAGCTTTTCCAATGCCGCCGCGCGCGTCGGCCGCAGCCAGTCAGCGGTCAGCATGCAGATGCAGCGGCTGGAGCAGAGCGTCGGCAAGCAACTGCTCGTCCGCGGGCCGCGCGCGGTGACCACCAATGCGATCGGCGAGGAGATGCTGGCCTATGCCCGCCGCCTGCTGAAACTGTCGGACGAAGCCTGGGCCAGCGTCACCCGGCCCGAGGAAGCCGGCAGCGTGCGGCTCGGCGTGCCTGATGATTATGCCGCCTTCCTGCTGCCGCCGGTGCTGTCCCGCTTTGCCGCAGCCCACCCGCTGGTCAATGTCGAACTTGTCTGCGAGCAGTCGACCTCGCTGATCAAGACCTTCGCCGACGGCAAGCTCGACCTTGCCATCATCACCCGCAGCCCCGAACAGGCCATCGAGGTGCTGCAGCGCGAGCGCCTGGTCTGGGTCGCCTCGCCCAACCATGTCGCCTGGGAGATTGATCCCCTGCCCGTCGCCCTGTTCGAGCCGGGCAGCTTGGCGCGACGCATCGTGCTGCAGGTGCTGGGTGCCGCCGACCGCTCGTTCCGCAGCACCTATTCCAGCGCCAGCCTGCTTGGGCTGATCGCCGTCGTGCAGGCGGGACTGGCAGTCGCCGGCCTCGCCCAGCGCAGCGTGCCGCCCAGCTTGCGCATCATCGGCGAAGCCGAAGGCCTGCCGCCCCTGCCGGAGATGGAAATCGGCATCCTGCGCAACCCGCAGGCCGGCAATTCGGCCGTCGAGCGGCTCTACGAATTCCTTCGCCGCGACCTGACGCAACAGTCCTGACCTAAGCCGGATTGCTGCCGCCAAATGGCTGCCATGCACGGTACGCATTGCTGCAATGCACCAACATCGCTTGCGCCGTGGCCGGCATGAGGAAAAAGTAGACCTAAATCGTTTCAGCTCCCCCGAGTCCGCCCATGCCCTTGCCGATCCTCGCTCTGGCCGTTGCATCCTTTTGCATCGGCACCACCGAATTCGTGATCATGGGGCTGTTGCCTGAGGTCGCAGCCGACCTCGGCGTATCGATCCCGGCCGCCGGCCTTCTGGTCACCGGCTACGCGCTCGGCGTCGTCATCGGCGCCCCGATCATCGCCATCGGCACGGCGAAACTACCGCGCAAGCCGGTGCTGATCGGCCTTGCCATGCTGTTCGTGCTCGGCAACCTGCTCTGCGCCGTAGCTCCCACCTACTGGACGCTGATGGCGGCGCGCGTCATCACCGCGCTTGGCCACGGTGCCTTCTTCGGCATCGGCTCGGTCGTGGCGGCAAGCCTTGTGCCTGCCAACAAGCGCGCCAGCGCCATCGCCCTGATGTTCGCCGGCCTGACGCTCGCCAACATTTTGGGCGTGCCCGGCGGCACCGCGCTCGGCGAGGCCTTCGGCTGGCGCATGACCTTCTACGCCGTCGTCGTCATCGGCCTGATCTCGGTCGCGGCCATCGCCTTCATGGTGCCGGCCGGTGTCGCCCCTCCCGGCAAGGGCGGCGTGGCGGGCGAGGTCAAGGTGCTGGGCAAGCTGCAGGTCTGGCTCGCCATGATCATCTCGGCCTTGGCATCGGGCAGCCTGTTTGCCGTCTTCACCTACATCAAGCCGATCCTGACCGACGTCACCGGTCTGTCGGTTGAATCAGTCACCTGGATCCTGCTTTTGTTCGGCGGCGGCATGACTATCGGCAACATCATCGGCGGCAAGCTGGCAGACTGGAAGCTGATGCCGACGGCCATCGGCGCACTGGTGGTGATGGCGGCGATCCACGTCGCCTTTGCCGAACTCAGCACTTCGGCGCCGGCGGCGATCCTGCTCGTCTTCATGTGGGGCGTCATCACCTTCGTCATCGTGCCGCCGATGCAGATGCGCGTCGTCGAAACCGCATCCGAAGCGCCGAACCTCGCCGCCACCCTCAACCAGGGCGCCTTCAATGCCGGCAATGCCGCCGGCGCCTGGGTCGGCGGTGCGGCAATTTCGATGGGCGTAAGCTATGCCGACCTGCCGCTCGTCGGCGCCGCCATCGCGCTCTCCGCCTTCGGCGTCGCCGTGTTTTCCTTCGCCATCGAGCGCCGTGACGCAATTCAGCAGGCGGCATGACGCTTTAGCGATTGTCAGCATCCCGTCGCTGCTGTAGCGACGACAGTGATGGTTCCTGCCGTCTCCAGGCGGCAGGTTAAATGGGAACACGGTGAGACGTCCTCGACGCGAAACCGTGGCTGCCCCCGCAACTGTGAGCGGATAGCAATTCGGAAAACTGCCACTGGTCGTCAGGCCGGGAAGGCTCCGAGGCGCGATCACCCGCAAGCCAGGAGACCTGCCATCATCCGATTAACTCAACCGGCCGGGGTGTGCCGCGGAGATGATGATGGTTGCGACTGCCCTTTTCGGTACCGGCGCGCTGACCGGATCGTTCTGCCTGCTCCGCCTGATCGCGGAGACAGGGCATGCTCGATCGCGTCCACGCCGCTAGCCGCCTTGTCGGCTCGACCCCGGCACTTCTCGAACTCGACGGCGTAAGCTGGGGGCCGCGCGCTTCCAGGCCCATCCTCGAACCGGTGACGTTGTCGGTCGCGCCTGGCGAGTTGCTGGCCATCGTCGGCCCCAATGGCGCCGGCAAGTCGAGCCTGCTGCGCTGCCTCTACCGCTACCACAAGCCGGTTACGGGCACTGTCCGGCTCGACGGCGCCGACATCTGGAAAATGAGGCCGCGCGATTGCGCCCGCCGCATCGCAACCGTGCTGCAGGAAAGCGCCTCCGACTTCGGCCTGACGGTCGCCGAGATCGTCGAGCTTGGCCTGACACCGCATGCGGCCGGCTTCGGCACCAACGGTGACGACTACGAAAAAGTCGAGGCCGCTCTTGCCCTGCTCAGCCTGACCGCCCTTGCTGCGCGCGATTTCAACTCGCTGTCCGGCGGCGAAAAGCAGCGCGTCATGATTGCCCGTGCGCTGGTGCAGCGGCCCGATCTTCTGATCCTCGACGAGCCGACCAACCATTTGGACATCCGCCACCAGCTCGAGGTGCTGGAACTGCTCGGCACTCTCGGCTGCACCGTCATCGTCTCGCTGCACGATCTGGCGCTCGCCTCCGCCCATGCCGACCGCGTGCTGGTGATGGATGGCGGCCACGCGGTCGCCTGCGGCAAACCTGCCGAGATCCTGACGCCCGAGCGCATCCGCCGGAGCTTTGCCGTCGGCGCCACCCTCGACGACCATCCCGTCACCGGCCGCCCGCGCTTTTCCTTCCATCTCGAACGCTGACAAACCAAAGGAGCCCCAATGCGCCTGCCCCTCATCGCCGCCGCCCTGTTCGCCACCTGCGCCTCCTCAATGGCCAGCGGCTTCCCCGTCACCGTCAAGAGCTGCAACCGCGACGTGACCTTCGAAGCCGCGCCCAAGCGCGCCGTCTCGCACGACGTCAACCTGACCGAAATGATGCTGGCGCTCGGCCTCGCCGACCGCATGGTCGGCTATTCCGGCATATCGGGCTGGAAGACGCTGGACGAAAACCTGCGCAAGGGTGTGGGCGAACTGCCCGAGCTCGCGCCGAAATACGTCACCAAGGAAGTGCTGCTCGGCGTCGACACCGATCTGTTCTTCGCCGGCTGGAATTACGGCATGAAGGTTGGCGGCGACGTGACCCCCGAGACGCTCGCGCCCTTCAACATCGCGGTCTACGAGCTGACCGAGAGCTGCATCCACATCATGAAGAAGGACAAGTCATCGCTTCAGGACATGTATGCCGACCTGCTCAATCTCGGCGCGATCTTCGGCGTGCGCGAGAAGGCCGATGCGCTGGTATCCGGCTACGAGAAGGAGCTCGCCAACTTCCAGGCGACGCTGCCCAAGCTCGACAAGCCGGTGAACGTGTTCCTCTACGATTCCGGTGAGCAGAAGCCCTTTACCGCCGGTCGTTACGCCATGCCGACGGCAATCATCGAGGCTGCCGGCGGCAGGAACATCGCCGACGACGTCGAGTCGAGCTGGGCCGAGATCGGCTGGGAGCCTGTCATCGAGCGCAACCCCGACATGGTGGTGATCGTCAACTATGGCGAAGTGACCGCAGAGCAGAAGATCGAGTTCATGCGCACCAACCCGGCCTTCAAGGACATCGCAGCGGTGAAGAACAACCGCTTCTTCGTGCTCGAATACAACGAGGCGACGCCGGGACCGCGCAACATCGCAGCGATCAAGCGACTGGCCGCCGCGATGCGGGCCGGCTGACCGTGTCGCACCGCCACCTCGTCGTAGGGCCGCGACATGTCCTGATCCATGCCATGCCGGCCCTGATCCCGGGGCTGGTGGTCGTGCTCGTCATCGCCATGGTCATCGCCGTCGGCGTCGGCCCGGTGGCGATTCCGCTCGAGACCGTGTGGGGCGTGATCGCCAACAAGCTGATGCCTGGCAGCGTCGAGGTGGTCTGGTCGAGCGGCCGCGAAAACATCGTCTGGGACGTGCGCGCGCCGCGCGTCATCCTGGGAGCTGTCGTCGGCGCATCGCTGGCACTGGTCGGAGCGGCACTGCAATCGGTGACGCGCAACCCGCTTGCCGACCCGCATCTGCTGGGCATTTCGTCGGGCGCGGCCTTCGGCGCCATCATGGCGCTGATCCATGTCGGCATGGTGTTCGGCACGGCAACCGTGCCGGTCTTCGCCTTTGCCGGCGCAATGGCAGCGACGGCGCTGGTGCTGGCGATCGCCAACCTGACGCGGGTGCAGTCTGCCGGGCAGCTGATCCTTGCCGGCGTGGCGGTGAGTTTCATCATCTCCGCCGCTGCCAACCTGTCGATCTTCATCGGCGACCCAAAGGCCGCCCATGTGGCGATCTTCTGGATGCTCGGCGGCCTCGGCCTGGCGCAATGGAGCCACCTGCCCTACCCGCTCATCGCCCTGCTGCTTGGCGGCGCCTGGCTGCTGATGCAGACCCGCAACCTCAACGCCATGACGCTCGGCGACGAGAGCGCGACTGCGCTCGGCATCCCGGCTCGTCGCTTCCGGCTCAAGGTCTTCGTCGTCTGCGCACTGCTGACCGGCTGTGCGGTCGCCTATTCGGGCGTCATCGCCTTCGTCGGCCTGATGATCCCGCACATCGTGCGCTTCTTCGTCGGCGGCGACTACCGCCGGGTTCTGCCGCTGTCGGCGCTGGTCGGAGCCATATTCCTGATCGCCGCCGACATGGCCGCCCGCACCGTGATGCCGCCGCAGGACATGCCGCTCGGCATCGTCACCGGACTGATCGGCGGCGTGGCTTTCGTGGTGCTGATGCGCCGCCGGACAACAAATTGACGGACAGTTGGTAATGCAATGCAACACGACGCAAATCCGGTTGCGCCGCCGATTTTTCGCCGCTATGCATTTGCCCATGAACACGACTTCGCTCCAGAACACTTGGTGGCGGGCCAGCTGACAGCGGCCTCTTGAAGCGCGTGCGCGTGAAAATTGTGGTGGCCGCAACGGGAATTCCGGGCGGCCATTTGCTTTTTTCGAACCAGGCTCCGGAACCTCCAGCGGCAAGAGATGGAGACGGGAATGACGGTGGAAATCCTCGAAAATGGCGCTGAGCGCTTTGTCACCGGAGGTGGCATTGCGATCACGAGAGAGCGCCACGAGACCGCCTATGCCGGGGCGATCGAGACCTATCTCGACGGACTCAACAGCCGGCGTGGCGCGGTCTTTTCCTCGAACTACGAATATCCTGGCCGCTACACCCGCTGGGACACCGCCATCATCGACCCGCCGCTGGTGATCTCGGCCCGCGGCCGCGCCATGAAGATCGAAGCGCTCAACGCGCGCGGCGAAGCCCTGTTGCCCGTCATCGGCAAGACGCTGGCTGCCCTGTCGGAAGTGACAATCGGCGAAACCAGCGCACGCCTGATCAAGCTCGAAGTCGAAACGCCCGGCCGCGTCTTCACCGAGGAAGAGCGCTCGCGCGTGCCTTCGGTGTTCACCGTGCTGCGCGCCATCACCGCCCTGTTCAAGACCGACGACGACAGCAATCTCGGCCTCTACGGCGCCTTCGGCTACGATCTCGCCTTCCAGTTCGACCCCGTCCAGCACAAGCTCGAACGCAAGGAAAGCCAGCGCGACCTGGTGCTGTTCCTGCCCGACGAAATCCTTGTCGTCGACCACTATTCGGCCAAGGCCTGGCACGACCGCTACGACTATGCCGGCGCAGACTTCTCGACCATTGGCGTCGCTCGCGACAGCGTCGTCGAACCGTTCAAGACCTCCGACCGCATTCCGCCGCGCGGCGACCATGAGCCGGGCGAATACGCCCAGCTGGTGCGCCGGGCGATGGACAGCTTCAAGCGCGGCGATCTGTTCGAGGTCGTGCCCGGCCAGATGTTCTACGAGCGCTGCGAGACCGCACCTTCGGAGATTTCGCGTCGGCTGAAGAACATCAATCCCTCGCCCTACTCGTTCTTCATCAACCTCGGCGAAGGCGAATACCTGATCGGCGCGTCGCCCGAAATGTTCGTGCGCGTCAACGGTCGCCGGGTCGAGACCTGCCCGATCTCGGGCACCATCAAGCGCGGCGACGACGCCATCTCCGACTCAGAGCAGATTCTCAAGCTGCTCAACTCGAAGAAGGACGAATCCGAGCTCACCATGTGCTCCGACGTCGACCGCAACGACAAGTCCCGCGTCTGCGAGCCGGGCTCGGTGCGTGTCATCGGCCGCCGCCAGATCGAGATGTATTCGCGCCTGATCCACACCGTCGACCACATCGAGGGCCGCCTGCGCGAGGGCATGGACGCCTTCGACGCGTTCCTCAGCCACGCCTGGGCGGTGACGGTGACGGGCGCGCCCAAGCTCTGGGCCATGCGCTTCATCGAGAACAATGAAAAGAGCCCACGTGCCTGGTATGGCGGTGCGATCGGCATGGTGCATTTCAACGGCGACCTGAACACGGGCCTGACCCTGCGCACCATCCGCATCAAGGACGGCATCGCCGAGGTGCGCGCCGGCGCCACCCTGCTCTACGATTCCGTTCCCGAAGAAGAAGAAGCCGAAACCGAACTGAAGGCCTCAGCCATGCTTTCCGCCATCCGCGACGCCAAGACCGGCAACTCCGCAGGCACCGAGCGCACCACCGCGCGCGTCGGCGAAGGGGTGAAGATCCTGCTCGTCGACCATGAGGACTCCTTCGTCCACACGCTCGCCAACTACTTCCGCCAGACCGGCGCTGACGTCTCGACCGTGCGTTCGCCGGTGCCGGAGGAAATCTTCGACCGCATCAAGCCAGATCTCGTGGTGCTGTCGCCCGGACCCGGCACGCCCAAGGATTTCGACACGGCGGCGACGATCAAGAAGGCGCGCGACCGCGATCTGCCGATCTTCGGTGTGTGCCTGGGCCTGCAGGCGCTGGCCGAAGCCTATGGCGGCGAGCTGCGCCAGCTGGCGGTGCCGATGCACGGCAAGCCGTCGCGCATCCGCGTCTCCAAACCCGGCATCGTCTTCTCCGGCCTGCCCAAGGAAGTGACCGTCGGCCGCTATCACTCGATCTTCGCCGACCCGGTGCGGCTGCCCTCGGACTTCGTCGTCACCGCCGAAACCGAGGACGGCGTCATCATGGCGTTTGAACACAAGAAAGAGCCGATCGCGGCGGTGCAATTCCATCCCGAATCGATCATGACGCTCGGCCATGACGCCGGCATGCGGATGATCGAGAACGTCGTCGCGCACATGCCGCGCAAGGCCAAGGAAAAAGCGGCCTAGCCCGAAATCAAGACCTTTCGCCTCGTGGCCACGCGCCGCGGGGCGAAGCCAGTTACCGAAGCGAGATCATGATCCAGACCGAAACCCAGAGTTCGTCAGCCACCGTTGGCAAGTCGACATCGGCCAAGCAGCGCATCGCCAAGCTTGCCTTCTGGTCGATCATCATCGGCTCGCTGGTGATGGGCCTGAAGTTCCTCGCCTGGCAGCTGACCGGCTCGGTGGCGCTCTATTCGGACGCGCTCGAATCCATCGTCAACGTCGTCGCCGCCATGGCCGCCTTCTGGGCGATCAAGGTCAGCCACAAGCCGGCCGACATGGATCACCAGCACGGCCACCACAAGGCCGAATATTTCTCGGCCGTGCTCGAAGGCGTGTTGATCGTCGTCGCCGCCCTGCTCATCCTGTTCGAGGTCTGGCGCAGCTGGGGCCACCCCATGGACACCCAGCAGTCCTGGCTCGGGCTCGGCATCAACGGCACCGCTGCCGTCATCAACGCGGTGTGGGCAAGCATGCTGATCCGTGTCGGCCGCGCCGAGCGTTCGCCGGCCATGGTCGCCGACGGCCATCACATCATGACCGACGTGGTGACATCGGCCGGCGTGCTGATCGGCCTGGTCGGCGCCATCGCCACCGGTTGGACGATCCTCGATCCGGTTCTCGCCGTCATCGTGGCGCTCAACATCCTGTGGCAGGGCTGGCACGTCATCAGCTCGTCCATGGACGGGCTGATGGACCGCGCCGTCGAACTGGACGAGCACATGCGCATCCGCGACATCATCTCGTCCAACTCGAAGGGCGCCATCGAGGTCCACGACCTCAAGACCCGCATTGCCGGCCGCGCCACCTTCATCGAGTTCCATCTCGTGGTCGACGCCGACATGAGCGTGGGCGACAGCCACGTCATCTGCGACCGCATCGAGGACGCGCTGAAGGAAGAGATCCCCTCGGTGCGCGTCATCATCCATGTCGAGCCCGAGGACGAGGCCAAGCTGCCCAAGGGCACGGTCGCGGTGCCGTTCGCGTAACTGTCAGCAATGACGGCCTCGCTTGTCCCATACGGCTGGACAAATCCGTCAAATGGAAGCTCCATCCCGTCGAACGGATAGGCATATGCGAGGTCCAGAAATGTTCGGCCTGATCGGAAAGATGCGGGCGCAGCCCGGCAAGCGCGACGAGCTGCTTGATATCCTGCTCGCCAGCATCGACGCCATGCCGGGTTGCCTGAGCTATGTGATTGCAAGGGATCCTTCGGATGCCGACGCGATCTGGGTCACGGAAGTCTGGGACAGCAAGGACAGCCACAAGGCGTCGCTGCAGCTGCCCGCGGTGCAAGCCGCGATCAAGCAGGCGATGCCGCTGATCGCAGGCTTCGACACCAGCATCGAGACGGAGCCGGTCGGCGGTTTCGGCCTCGCATCGGTCTGACCCGGGCAAACCAGCCGTTGAATCGGATTGGCAGGCGATTGAGCCAACCGCCTGCCGGACAAGAACAATTCGAGCGGCCATGCCTTCAAGGCTCGAGCATGGCCGGCCCGCAGCATCACTCCATGCTGATGTTGGCGTTCTTGACCACCGGCGCCCATTTGGCGAGCTCGGCCTTCACATGAGCGGCCAGTTCCTCCGGCGTCGAGCCGACGATCCTGGCGCTGAAGCCGTTCATCTTTTCGATGACAGCAGGGTCCTTCATCGCCTTGTTGGCCGAGGCGTTCAGCCGGTCGATCACCTCCTTGGGCGTGCCGGCCGGCGCAAACAGCGCATTCCACGTATAGGTCTCGTAATCAGGCACGCCTGATTCAGCGATGGTCGGAATGTCGGGAAAGGACGCCGCCCGCTCGGCAGTCGTCACGCCCAGCGCCCGCAGCGTGCCGCCCTTGATGTGGGCCGAGGACGACGGCAGGTTGTCGAACATGATCGGCACCTGGTTGCCGACGACATCGTTGAGCGCCGGCCCAGCCCCCTTATAGGGAATGTGCTGTATGTTGACGCCGGCCATGGCCTTGAACAGTTCGCCCGACAGGTGCAGGGGCGTGCCGTTGCCCGACGAGGCATAGGAGTATTTCTCCGGGTCGGCCTTGAGCAGCGCGATCAGTTCCTCGACGTTCTTGGCCGGAAGCGCGGGATTCACCACCAGCACGTTCGGCACCACGACCAGCAGCGACACGGGGGCGAAATCCTTCTCCGGATCGTAGGGCTTGGTCTTGAGGATCAGCGGGTTCAGCGCATGCGTCGCAACCGTGCCCATCAGGATGGTGTAGCCGTCGGGATCGGCGCGGGCGACACGGTCGGCGCCGATGTTGCCGCCGGCGCCGGCAACGTTCTCGACCACCACCTGCTGACCGAGATCGTCGGACATCTTCTGCGCGATGATGCGCCCGACAACGTCGGTCGACCCGCCGGCGGCGAACGGAATGACAAGGGTGACCGGACGGTCGGGGAACTGCTGGGCACCGGCGCCAGGGGCCATGGCGAGCAGCGAGGCAGCGGAAAGCCCGAGGGCCAGCGCCGCACGGCGAGTGAACTTCGAAGTCATCAGTGCGCATCTCCCATCTTTGCGGCAGCACCTCCTTGCCACCGCCTGGACTGCCGAACGTATGAGCTTCGCATACGCTGTCAATTCAACGTTGGGGGCAGATCGAAACACAGCTTTCGATCGCCATCATTCGGCGCCGGCCGGGCCTGACATTTCCGAGCGAATGGGTCTAAGAGGGCATCATGAAGCCCGAACCGCAGCCATCAGCCCCATTGTCCGCCATCAGGCCCTGGCAGCAATGGCTTTTGCTGCTTGCCTGTTCGGTGCTGCTCGCCGGTGCGCTGGAAATGGTCCATCTGCCGGCTGCACTTCTGGTCGGGCCGATGCTGGCGGCGATCGCGCTCGGCAGCAATGGCGCGACCGTCAGGGTGCCGCGATCGCTGTTCATCGCAGCACAGGCGTTGATCGGCTGCCTGGTCGCCAATTCGATCTCGCCGGGCATCTTCTCGACCTTCCTGTCCGAATGGCCGCTGTTCCTGGGATCGGCGATCGCCACCGTCGTTGCCTCGAGCTTCCTCGGCTGGTTCATCTCGCGCCTCAAGGTGCTGCCCGGCACGACCGCTGTGTGGGGTTCGGCGCCGGGCGCGGCCACCGCCATGGTGCTGATGGCAGATGCCTTCGGCGCAGACGCCCGGCTGGTTGCCTTCATGCAGTATCTGCGCGTCATCATGGTTTCGGTGGCGGCAGCCCTGGTGGCGCGCCTTTGGGTCGACACGTCTGATGTAGAGCTCGCAGCCATCGAATGGTTTCCCGCCATTCACTGGCAGGCGTTCGGCGCGATGATTGGCGTTGCCGTCGTCGGCGGTGCGCTCGGCCATGTCCTGCGCATCCCCTCGCCCTATTTCGTCGGCGCGATGATCCTGGGCACGGCACTGCATCTCGGCTTCGGATTGGAGCTGCAATTGCCGGAATGGCTGCTGGCCGTCGGCTACGGCCTGATCGGCTGGTCGATCGGGCTCAACTTCACCCGGCCGATCCTGCGCCACGCCGCGCGCGCCCTGCCCCAGGTGGTAGGCTCCATTGCCGCCCTGATGGCCTTCTGCGGCATGCTGGCCTGGGGCCTGCACCACCTGCTCGGCGTCGACCCACTAACGGCCTATCTGGCCACCAGCCCAGGGGGCATGGATTCGATTGCGATCATCGCCGCTGCCGCCTCCAACGTCGACCTGTCCTTCGTGCTGACGCTGCAGATGCTGCGCTTCCTGCTCGTGCTCATCTTCGGCCCCGCATTGGCGCGGCTGGTGGCACGGACGATCAAGACGTGAGAACAACAGGTCTTCCCCAGCTTGCCCTTGCGCCAGCCGGTGCCCTCCTGTAAGGAAGCGCCATGACTTCGCGCCAGGTTAACAACACCTCCCGTCCGGCCGCTTTTGCGGGCGAGACGCTGCGCGCCCTTTCTTCGGCTCTTCTTCTTCTCGGCCTTATCGGCGATCGCCGGGCTCGTTAAGGGAGCGTCCGGCGGTCGAATTTGCCGCCGAGGCATGTGCTCCTTTGCTCTTCACAACAGAACCGAATTTCTGATTTAAGACCGCTGAAGCATGTGCGCTCTGTCGTGCATGGCGGCCAAGAGAACGAGACCGACAATGAGCAAGACCACTCCCGCGTCCAGCCGCAGCGCCGGCATGCCGTCCGCCGCAGTCAAGTACCAAGCCTATCACAAGATCGACCTGCCGGACCGGACCTGGCCCTCCAGGATCATCGACAAGGCCCCGATCTGGTGCTCGGTCGACCTGCGCGACGGCAACCAGTCGCTCGTCGACCCGATGGGCCACGACCGCAAGGCGCGCATGTTCCAGCTGCTGCTCGACATGGGCTTCAAGGAAATCGAGATCGGCTTCCCATCCGCCTCGCAGACCGACTTCGATTTTGCCCGCTGGTGCATCGAGGAAGGCAACATCGCCGACGACGTGTCGCTGCAGGTTCTCGTTCAGTGCCGGCCGGAACTGATCACCCGCACCTTCGAGGCGCTCGACGGCGCCCACAAGCCGATCGTGCATTTCTACAACTCGACCAGCGAGTTGCAGCGCCGCGTGGTGTTCGCCAAGGATGTCCAGGGCATCAAGCAGATCGCCACCGACGCCGCCAAGATGATCACCGACATGGCCGCCAAGGCCGGCGGCGGCTATCGCTTCGAATATTCGCCCGAGAGCTTCACCGGCACCGAGCTGGAAGTCGCGCTGGAGATCTGCAACGCCGTTGCCGAAATCGTCAAGCCGACGCCCGACAACAAGCTGATCATCAACCTGCCGTCGACCGTCGAGATGGCGACGCCAAACATCTATGCCGATCAGATCGAGTGGATGTGCCGCAACCTCGACAATCGCGACAACCTGATCATCTCGCTGCACCCGCACAACGATCGCGGCACCGGCATCGCCGCCACCGAACTCGGCCTGATGGCGGGCGCCGACCGTGTCGAAGGTACGCTGTTCGGCAATGGCGAGCGCACCGGCAACGTCGACGTCGTGACGCTGGCGCTCAACATGTTCACCCAGGGCATCGACCCCATGCTCGACTGCTCCGACATCGAGCGGATCAAGCAGGTCTACGAATATTCGAACCAGATGGTCATTCCGGAGCGCCACCCTTATGTCGGCGAGCTGGTCTACACCGCCTTCTCCGGCTCGCATCAGGACGCCATCAACAAGGGCATGAAGGCGATCAAGGTTGCCAACAAGCCGTTGTGGGAAGTGCCTTACCTGCCGATCGACCCGCAGGACGTAGGCCGCAGCTACGAGGCGATCATCCGCATCAACTCGCAGTCCGGCAAGGGCGGCATCGCCTATGTGCTCCAGGCCGATTACGGCCTCAATCTGCCGCGCTCGCTGCAGGTCGAGTTCAGCCAGGACATCCAGGCGATCACCGACAGCGAAGGCAAGGAAGTCTCGCCCAAGCGCATCCATGAGCGTTTCCTCGAGGTCTATGTCGACCAGCCGGCCGCGCGCCTGAAGTTCGTCGATCACCAGACCTTCCCCGACACGGTGCTCAAGGGTCGCCGCGTCGTCGAGGCGACCATCACCGACAACGGCAAGGAAATGGTGATCTCCGGCACCGGCAACGGCCCCATCGACGGCTTCGTCGACGCCCTTTCCCGCCACCTCGGCATCGACCTGTCTGTGCTCGACTATTCCGAGCACTCGATCCAGCGCGGCTCGAACGCCGCCGCCATCTGCTACATGGAGGTGGAATATCCCGGTGGCCGCCTGTTCGGCGCCGGCATCAACACCAACATCGTGGCGGCCTCGCTCGAAGCGGTGGTATCGGCAGCCAATCGAATCCTGGCGCGCTGAATGCAGGCACGGCAAGCCGTCGGGAAATCGATCCCGGCTTTCGGACAGGCTTGTTAAGGTTAATGCCAGATCAAATGCGCCTCGCCCGTGGATAACGGGCGGGGCGTTTGTCCATCTGGTGCCGGCGCGCTTGTGCCCAAGCGCCAGCCGACTATGATCTGGCTGTTCGTACCGGTTCGAAAAGGGTCGATACTTGGTTGCCTCCACGCCTGCTGCCCCCGCAGTGCGCGAAGCGCTTGAGCGGCTTGTTGCCAGCGAGACCTTTGCCCGGTCCGATCGGGCACGCAAACTGCTACGCTATCTCGTGGAAAGGGAGCTCGCCGGCGACGCCGAGCGGCTGAAGGGCTTTGCCATTGCCGTCGACGTGTTCGGCAAGGACGCCGAGTTCGATTCCGCCACCGATGCCGTGGTGCGCGTCCAGGCAGGTCGCCTGCGCGAACTTCTCGCTCAGTATTACGCAGCCGAGGGAACCAGCGACCCGATCCGCGTCTCCATCCCGCGCGGCAACTATGTGCCGACCTACGAGGCCGTGGTCGAATGCCCGCCCGAAACGACCGAGACGCCCGCGGAAGAGCCGGCAGCGGCCGAAATAGCCGAACCCGAGCATCGACACAGCGATGAACAGGGCCTGGACCCTGCCCTGCAGGGATCGAGCGTCACCCGCCAGCTGCGCTATTTCTGGGCGGCGATGGCGCTCGTCATCGTCATGCTCGGCATCCTTTTGTTCCGCAACATCGGCGGTCCCATCGGCGCCGAAATCGCCGGCATGACCGATTTCCGCAATGCCACCTCGAGCATCAGCAACGCGGTCGACCAGCTGCCCGCGGTGCATATCCATCCGGGCTCGGAAGGCGGCGATACGGCAAGGGTAGCGACCGTGCTGAGAACCGCCCTCTCCGGCTTCGACACGATCGACCTGATTGCCCGCGACCAGACCGACCGGCAGCGCCGCGTCGATCCGACCGACTTCGACTTCACCGTCAATCCAGGCCCGAGCGCCGGTTCGGTACTGATCGAACTCCAGCATATGGCCAGCGGTCGCATCCTGCTGTCGCGGGTGCTGACGCCTCAGGACATCAGGCCCGACGCCATCGACGACCGCATCGCCGAGATCGTCACCTCGGCTGTTCCCGTCTCCGGCATGATCTATGCCTATATCGAGCAGAACGGCCTGCAGCGCGGCCTGATGACCTGCCTGCTGCTGAGCGACGACTATTATATGGACCAGAGCTCGGCCAAGCACCGCGCCGCCTACCAGTGCCTGGAAGACCTGTCGAGGCGCGGCGCCAAGTCGCCGGTCATCTATTCGGAAATGGCGTCCCTGCAGCTGGAGAGCGTGACCGACAACTACACCTATCCGCCCGACGCCACCGCCGAGGGTGCCTTCGCGCTCGCTCATTCGGCCGTGCAGACCGGCGCCACCAGCCCCTTCGCCCACCGCTCCTACGGCTACCTTCAGTCGCGCGTCGGCGATCCCGCGGAATCGATCCGCTGGATGCGCAAGGCCTATGAACTCAACACCTACGACCTGACGATGGCGGCCGCCTATGGCTATGCCCTGGTGCTGTCAGGCAGCTACAGCGAGGGTGTGCCGATCATCAAGCGCGCCGTCGAAAGCTCGAGCGCCCATCCGAGCTGGTGGGATTATGGTCTGTTCCTCGGCGAGTTCATGCTCGGCAATCGTTACGCAGCAGCACGCTCCGCCAACGCGCTGACCACCGCCAAGCGGCCGCATTACCTGGCCGCCCGGCTGATCGCCGCGAATTTCGTCAACGACAAGAAGACGGCCTCCGATCTCGCCAAGGAGATTGCCGCGACCTATCCGGCCTTTGCCACGGACCCCGCCGCCGCCTTCGCCAAGGGCAGGTATCCGGAGGAGCTGACCAAGTCGCTGACGAAAGCGTTGCGCGCCGCGGGTCTGGGCCAGCAAAGCTGAGTTAACGGTCTTTTAATCGGACCCATTTTCTGCATAATAACGCCCGAATACGCTCATACAGCGTATTGCATTTGCATACTTCATATTTAAAGTTTCTAACCGGGGTCGGGCTTAGGTTTTTTCAAGGAAGATGAATTACTCCATCCATGCGGCCGTTCGAGGGGACGGCAAGAATGTGGTGGTCTTGCTTCACGGTTTCGGTGGTTGCTGCGACATCTGGAAGGATGTCGTCGATTGCCTGGACGGTGCATTCACGACAATCGCTTATGATTTGCCGGGACACGGCCTGTCGATCGACTATCCCAAGGCTGGGTCGGCGAAGGTCGCAGCCAATGCCGTGCTTGCCGATCTTGCCGAGCGCGGCATCGAGCGCGCCCATTTCATCGGCCATTCCATGGGCGGAGCAGTCGCAACCCTTGCAGCCCTCGCCCAACCCTCACGCGTCGCGTCACTGACGCTCTTGGCGCCAGGCGGCTACGGCCCGGACATCAATGCCCCCCTGCTCCGGCGATTTGCGGCCGCCACCGCGCCCGAGGATATCCGTGCCTGCCTCGCCGAAATGTCGAGCCCGGACAGCCGCGTCAACGAACACGCCGTTGCAACGCTGGCCAAGATGCGCAGCCGGCCCGGCCAGTCGGAAAAGCTGATTGCCTTCGCCGACACCATGACCGCGGGCAACCGCCAGGGGGTCATTCCGCGTGAAGCCATCGCCGCCCTGCCGATGCCTGTCATGGTGGTGTGGGGCACCGACGATGCAGTGCTGCCTTACAGCCAGGCCGACGGGCTACCGGCCCGCTTCATGATCCATCACGTGCTCGAGGTCGGGCACATGCTGCCGGAAGAAACGCCTGAGCTGGTAGCCGAGATCATCCGCCGCATGAGCCGCCGCCGGCAACGCGCGGTGCCGATTGCGACCGGCTGCGAAGCCTGAATCAGTTCATGCAGGACAGCGGCTAAGCGCCTGCGCAGAAAACCTTTTGCACGCTCGGCGATTGACCGCGTCGGATACAATTCCGCCGCGATCGCAACTATGTTAACTCTTGCTTAACGAGGTGACGCCGGCGAAATTCGGCGCGCCGTGCAAGGAACCGGAGCGATGAAGGACGACAACGTGAGCGCGATCCGGACAGCACATGCGCTGTCGGATGCCATTCGCGACGTCAAGAACGCCGCGGCCGACCGCACCGATGTGGTGGTCGACCTGCGCGACGCCCATCGCATGCGGCTGGAACTGCTGGCCGCCGAGCTCGAGCAGGTGTTTGCCGACGTTCCCAAGGACATCGACAATTTCGACTTCGCGATTTCGTCCGGCCTGCAGCCGAGATTGTGGATCGACGCGGTCAGCCACGTCGCGCTCGGCCGCGACCGCCGCACCTTCCGCTTCGTGCGCGACACCCGCATTGGCCGCGTCGTCCTGGCCGAGACCACCGACGTCAAGCGCGTTGCCGAGCAGGTGACGCGTTACATCGCCGAACGCATCGTCGAGCGCCAGCAGATGATGGAGGGCGGCGCGATGCCGGCGACGCAGGGCTTTGCCCGCGAGCCGGTGATGGAAGCCGAACCGGCGATGCGGCGCTTGCGCCACCCCGCCTGGCCGGGCCTGCTGTCCGGTTTCGGGCTGCTGGTCGCGGGTGCTGCCGCAGGCATTGCACTCATGGCCGCACTCTACTGGCTGCGGGTCGCCGCGACCGGCGTCAGCTTCTGACCAGCGCCTCCGGGCGCGCGGCGGAACTCAGATCCACCGTCGAAATCTGAACCGGCGCGGCCGCCGACAGCAGGCCACGCCGGGTCAGCGAGACGTTCCATGCATCGGGCTCGCCCGAGATGTCGATCAGGTTGAACTGCGCCGCCGGCTTGAGCGCGCCGGGCGCCTGACCGGCTGCGGCGACGCCGACCACCGGCACCGCACCCTTGGTCCCCGGAATCCAGTACAGCGTCGGCAGGTGCGAATGGCCATGCACCACAAGCTCGGCGCCATGCCCCCTGACCACCTTCTGGAACTTGCCGATGCCGAACAGCCGCTTGTGCGGGCCGACCGCTCCGCGCACCGGCGGATGATGGATCATGATGACCCGGAACAGCCCCTGCCTGCCGGTTTCGTCGAGGATCGTTGCGAGCCGGTCGGCCTGGCCATCGCGAAAGAAGCCGCTTGCCATGAAGGGCGCCGTGGCGCGCGCGGTCGACACGCCGATCAGCGCGACATTGCCGCGTATGCGAAGATAGGGAAAGCTGTGCTGGTTGACCGGCCCCACGGCATTGTCGCCGCGCATCCACGGCGCCCAGGCCACGCAGGCCTTGTCGAAGGCTCCGGGCACATAGGCATCATGGTTGCCGGGCACGACGGAGACATCCTCCGGCACGCCCAGCGTTTCGAGCCACATCCGGGCGAGCCCGATCTCGCCGTCGAGCGCCAGATTGACGAGGTCGCCGGTGACGGCGAGATGGCTGGGCGACTGCGCCTTGAGGTCGGCGACGATGGCGTCGACGACGCCGTCATGATGATGGCGACGACGGTTGCGTTGCCAGTTGACGTAGCCCACCGCCCGCTTGGAGGCGAGTTCGCGATAGGTTACATCCGGAAGCGGACCAAGATGGGCGTCGGAAATATGCGCAAGCCTGAACATTACTCCCTTGTAGGTCAGGCGATGGCCGCTTTCCACCCATGGCGGTGGCGCTGATGGCAAATGCTGCAAGGCAAGATCAGCCGCGCCAGAGTATGTGGTCACGGCTGCGCGGACGCCTCTTCCACGTCTATTTCCTGATGCGGCGACCGATGACGCTTGGCGTGCGCGGTCTTGTCCACGACACGGCGACCAACTCCGTCTTCCTCATTCGCCACACCTATGTGCCCGGCTGGCAGCTACCCGGCGGCGGCGTCGAGATCGGCGAGACTTTTGCCGAGTCACTTGCCCGCGAACTGGAGGAGGAAGGCAACATCGCGCTTGCCGGTCCGCCCGTTCTCAGGTCGATCCACCTCAACAACAAGGCGACGAAACGGGATCACGTCGGCTTCTATCTGATCCAGGCCTTCCGGCAGGACAGGCCGAAGCTGCCCGACCACGAAATCGCCGAGGCCGGCTTCTTCCCGCTCGATGCGCTGCCGGAAGGGACGACGCCGGCGACGCTGCGACGGATCGCCGAGGTGTTCGAAGGCAAGGAAGCGTCGCCCTATTGGTAAGTTTTTGGCGACGCGCGCGCCAAGTCCCTCACGCCGCCTTCAGCAACTTCCCCCTGTTGTGCGGGGCGTCGAGGTTCAGCTCCGGCCCGAGCGGGATGATGCCGGTCGGGTTGATGGTGGCGTGGCTGCCGTAATAGTGCGCCTTGATGTGCAGCATGTTGACCGTCTCGGCCACACCGGGCACCTGATAGAGCTCGCGCAGGTAGTTCGACAGGTTGGGATAGTCGGCGATCCGGCGCAAATTGGTCTTGAAGTGGCCGACATAGACGGCATCGAAACGCACCAGCGTGGTGAACAGCCGCCAGTCGGCCTCGGTCATCCGCTCGCCGACCAGATAGCGGTGGCGCGACAGCCGATCCTCAAGCGTATCGAGGGCGGCAAACAGCTCGTTGAACGCCTCCTCATAGGCCACCTGGCTGGTGGCGAAACCGGCCCGGTAGACGCCATTGTTGATCGAGCCGTAGACGAGTTCGTTGACCGCATCGATATCGCTGCGCAGGCCTTCCGGATAGAAATCGACCGATGCGTCGCCCCATTCGTCGAAAGCCGAGTTCAACATGCGGATGATCTCGGACGATTCATTGGAGACGATCGTCTTTTCCTTCTTGTCCCACAGCACCGGCACGGTCACGCGGCCGGAATAGGTCGGATCGGCCATGGTGTAGATCTGGTGCAGGTAATCCAGGCCATAGAGCGTGTCGCCGGTCGCGCCGTCGTCGGTGCGGAAGGTCCAACCGTTTTCGCCCATATAGTGGTGGACGACTGAAACCGAGATGATGTCCTCGAGCCCTTTCAGCGCGCGGAAGATCAGCGTGCGGTGTGCCCACGGACAGGCGAGCGAGACATAGAGGTGGTAGCGCCCCGGCTCGGCCCTGAAGCCGCGCGTGCGGCCCGCCGCCGGCTTGCCGTCGACGGTGATCCAGTCGCGCCACTGCGCATGCGAACGCACGAATTTGCCGCCCGTCGACTTGGTGTCGTACCAGCGGTCCTGCCATTTGCCTTCAACCAGCAATCCCATCGCGAAATCCTTTCGTTTGCCACGATGTAGGACACCAAGGGCGCAAACCGAAGGGCAACAGTTTGAACGGATCGTCAACGCCGGACGCACATCGGCCAAATGCACGATGGACGGACGCGAAAAATGATGGTAGCGGGCTTTTCATGTCGCAGACCTTTGCACAGATCCGGATCGACCGACGACGAATGAGCGCACGCGCTTGAAGCGCTGACTTGCGACTGCTGCGGCATGCCCGCGGCACCTCATCCTCGGATACCGGACTGCAAAGACCATGAAACTCTCCGACGTCACCTACATGCCGGAAGCACCGGCGCACGATCTCGAAATCGACGAAATCAACGCTGAGGCCTTCGGCCCCGGTCGGTTCACGCGCGCTGCCTACAAGATCCGCGAAGGCGGCCCGCATGATCGCTCGTTGTCCTTTGTCGCCATGCAGGGCGGCCAGGTGATCGCCTCGGTCCGGATGACGCCGATCGCCGCCGGCGCCGGCCGTGCGCAGATGCTGGGCCCTCTCGCGGTGCGGCCCGATTTCAAGAACATGGGCATTGGCCGTAGGCTTGTTGCAATGGCGCTTGCCGCAGCGGCCGAGGCCAGCGAACCGGCCGTGATCCTTGTCGGCGACGAGCCCTATTATGGCCCGCTCGGCTTTGTGCGCATCCCGCGCGGCCAGATCGAGATGCCCCGCCCCGTCGACCTCAACCGGCTGCTCGCACATGAGATCGTGCCGGGTGCCGTGGCCGAACTTTCGGGCGAGGTCTGCCACGCCAATCTGGCAAAGACCCCGCGACGCACGACCGAGCCGGCCTAGCCGCCGATGACTTGCCCGTGCCGCCCATCTTCCTAATTCATCAACAGTAGAAGAGGACAGGCTGACATGAATCCAAACGGGCAAATCGCAGCAGTCACCGGCGCCGGCTCCGGCCTTGGCGAAGCAACCGCACGGGCACTTGCAGCCAAGGGCGCCAAGGTTGCGATCCTCGACCTCAGCCTGGAGCGCGCCGAAAAGGTCGCCAATGAAATCGGCGGCATCGCCGTGCGCTGCGACGTCTCGAACGAGGAAAGCGCTGTCGCAGCCTTCGCCGAGATCGAAGCCAGGCTCGGCACGGCGCGCATGCTGGTCAACTGCGCCGGCATCGCCGTCGGCGTGAAGACCATCGGCAAGGACGGCCCGCACCCGCTCAGCGTCTTCCGCCAGGTGATCGAGGTCAACCTGATCGGCTCGTTCAACATGATCCGCCTGTTTGCCGACGCGGCAGCCAAGCTCGAGCCGCTGGCCGGCGGCGAGCGCGGCGTCATCGTCAACACCGCCTCCGTTGCCGCCTATGACGGCCAGATCGGCCAGGCCGCCTATTCTGCCTCCAAGGGCGGCGTCGTCGGCATGACCTTGCCGATCGCGCGTGACCTCGCACGCTCGGGTATCCGCGTCTGCACCATCGCGCCCGGCATCTTCAAGACGCCGATGATGGCCGCCATGCCGCAGGAAGTGCAGGATTCGCTCGGCGCTGCCGTCCCCTTCCCGCCGCGCCTGGGCGAGCCGTCCGAATATGCCGCCCTTGCCACCCACATCGTCGAGAACCAGATGCTGAACGGCGAGACCATCCGCCTCGACGGCGCGATCCGCATGGCGCCGAAATAACGGCCGCCTGTTGCCCGGATCGATTATTCTGCAGCCCCGGCAGCGCAAGCTTCCGGGGCTGTTTCGTTTGCGACAATGCTGCCTCTTGCCAAACGGCGGCGACCTGACTGATAAGTGGATTTCAACAGTCATATTTTGGTGATGCCGTGGAAGAGCGCAAGAAGGATGTCATTCGCGAGACCGATGCCGAGGCGATTGCCCTGGCACGGTCACTGATGCGGACGGCGCGCTACGGCGCACTGGCCGTCATCGAGCCCGAGACCGGCGCCCCTCTCGCAAGCCGGGTCGGCACCGCCACCGACGTCGACGGCACGCCGCTGATCCTGATCTCGGGACTTTCGGCCCACACCAAGGGCATCACGGCCGATCCCCGCTGCTCGCTGCTTGTCGGCGAGATCGGCAAGGGCGATCCCCTCGCCTATCCGCGCATCACCCTGTTCTGCCGTGCCCGCCGCCTCGAGCGCGGCACGCCGGAACAGGCCCGCGCCGAGCGGCGCTACCTCAACCGCAACCCGAAGGCCAAGCTTTATGTCGGGCTCGGCGACTTCGCCATCTTCCGCCTCGAACTGGAACGCGCCAACCTCAACGGCGGCTTCGGCAAGGCGTATCTCCTGACGCGCGATGATCTGCTGCTGCAGGGGCCGGCGGTGGAAGCGATCGCGGCTGCCGAGCAATCTGCGCTCGACCACATGAATTCGGACCACCGCGAGGCGATCGACATCTATGCCGCGCATTTCGGCCGCCTGCAGGGCACCGGCTGGTCGCTTACCGGCTTCGACCCAGAAGGCATGGATCTTACGTTGGGGGATGAGGCCGGACGCGTGCTTTTTCCTCAGATACTTGGCGAATCTGCCGATCTTCGCCGGAGCCTCGTCGAAATGGCCAAACAGGGGCGCGCAGCAAGGTCTTGATTTTTTGAAGGAAAGCTGATTTCTCCTTGAATTGCTAATTCGTCAAACGATTCACTGGCGAATTGGTATCGTGATCTGGCGTTATTGCCCCCATGGCGCCGGAGAGCATTGCGGATACACGGGGTACCCATGAAACCGAAGAAACTGACGGCCAATGCGGAAGCCGCTGCCTCTTTGCTGACGCTTATGGGCAACGAAAAACGGCTGTTGATAATGAGCCACCTTCTCGACACGGAGATGTCGGTGGGAGCTATCGCCGAGAAGGTCTCTCTGAGCCAATCGGCGCTTTCGCAACACCTTGCACGCCTGCGAAACGAAGAGCTGGTCGAGACCCGTCGCGACCGGCAAATGATCTACTACACCTGCAAGTCCGAAGCAGTGCGTAAGCTGCTCGGCACGCTTGAAGGTATTTTCGAGGACGCCTGACACACGACCAGGCTTCTCAGGGCTCCCATGGCGGCCTGCCCTCCGCTATGGAGCATGGATGAACATTATCCGCATAGACGACCCGGCCGACCCGCGCGTCGCGCCTTATCTGGACATACGCGAGCGTGATCTCGTCGGGCGCGAGGGCCGCTTCGTGGCCGAAGGCAAGGTTGTCCTCAACGTGCTGTTTTCAGCACGCCGCTTCGAGGCGGAGTCGGCGCTCGTCCTGGAAAACCGCTTGGACGGGCTGGCGGCGACGCTGGCGCTCGCTCCAGATCACCTGCCTGTCCATATCGTGTCTGGCGCGGTAATGGATGCCATCGCCGGCTTCCACATGCATCGCGGCATCCTTGCCATCGGTCGCAAAGGAGAGCCCGCCACTGTCGACGGCCTGCTGGCCGCCCTGCCCGAGCGCGCGCTCGTGGCGGTGCCTGTCGGCATTTCGAACCACGACAATATCGGCTCGATCTTCCGCAACGCGGCTGCCTTCGGCGCAGATGCCGTGCTGCTCGACGAAACCTGCTGCGACCCGCTCTACCGCAAGGCAATCCGTGTGTCGGTGGGGGCCGTGCTCAAGGTGCCCTTTGCCGTCGGCGGTTCGGCGGGCGAGATCGCGGACGCGCTGTCGCGCCACGGCTTCGGCCAGCTGGCGCTGTCTCCGGCGGGACAGGCCGACATCAGGGACATCGCCCGCCCGGCACGGCAGGCGCTTTATCTCGGCACCGAAGGCGAAGGGCTGCCGGAGGCGCTGATGGCGCGGCTGACCACGGCGCGGATCAGGATGGCGCCCGGCTTCGACAGCCTGAACGTCGCCGCCGCCTCGGCAATCGCCCTGCACCACTTTACCGACGCGACCGACTGAGCCGCCGCACGCCGGTACATCCCCTCGGACGCAGGGCGGCCTGGACGACGCAACTGCCTGGATTTGCCTATTCGGCCGCCGGTGCCTTTTGCAGCGCCCGGACGCGGTCGGCGAGGCTGACCACGGTGCCGCGGTCGCTTGCGGCCGGCACAGGCGCTTCCACGACCTTGTCCAGGGCCTTTGAAATCGGCGATTCCGGCCCTTCGAGGCGCGCAGTCAGCGCCACGACCTCGGCCGCCAACTCATGCATCTGTTCACGCAGGACGGCGTCCTGGCCGGCGCTCGGCACGGCATCGCCCGAGCGCGAAAGTTCGCCCTTCAGCCGCTTGTTCTCGCGGATCAGGGTGGCGATGCGCCCCTCGAAGCGCTCGCGCTCGGCCGTCTGGCCGCTGCCATTGGCCGTCGGCACCGCTGCCGGCTGTTGCTGCGCGGCCTTGGCCTGCTCGCGCAGGCGGGCGAGTTCTCTTTCGCGCCGTTCGATCTTTTCGTCCCGGTCGCTCAGCGTCGACACCATCTTCTCGATCTTCTTGTCCAGGTCGGAGGCGCGCTTGGTTTCTGCCTTCAGCGCATCGCGCACCGCCTTGTTGTCGGCCTCGATCTCCGCCACGCGCTTGTCGAAGACCTTGCGCTGCTGGCGCAAGCTCGACATGTCGTCCGTCAGCTTGCCGAGTTCGCTTTCGCGGCTGACCAGCTCGATCTGGCGATTGGAGGAGGACAGGCTGGCCTCGTCATAGAGGCGGCCAAGCTCCTCGAATTCCACGGCGCGCTTGTCCAGCAGGCTTTCGGCCTCGGCAAGCTGGCCCGCGAGCGCCTTGATCTGTTCGTCGCGCTTTCCGACCTCGTCATGCAGGCTGCCGTGCCTGGCTTCCAACTCGTTGACCGTGCGGTCCTTGTCGGCATGTCCGTCGGAAAGCAGCTTCTGCGCCTCGTGCAGGCGGCTGAGTTCCACCGCCTGGGAAAGCGCCTTTTCTTGCGAGGCCTTGAGCTGAACCTCGACCTTGCGCAGCGCCATCGCATGTTCGGCCCGGAGGCTGTCCTTGTCGGCGCGGATTTCCTCGAGCGTCATGGGCAGCTTCGCCTCGACGCGCTGGCGCGTCACCGAGACCGTGCGCCGCCACACCGCCGGTGCGATCAGCAGCACGAGGAACCCTGCGGTCAGGAAGCCAAGAACGAAAAACAGGATCGACTGGACCAAGGCACTTTACCCGTTACGGACAGGTGCGAGTTTGCCATGATCCCATGGCAGGAATCCAGCACCGCTGCAAATGCTCCACCGCACTTGGCAGGCCTTCGCGCGGTTTTCTCACAAGATCGTGCACAGCTTTTGCGTGTATGCGCTCCGACAGGCGAGGCATTGCCGGGCGGCGCGGACGCCGCCCGGACAGGCTCAGAAGGGATTCCAGGTCGGCTGCTGGGTCAACTTCAGGTAGCCGACATTGATACCGAGACGCGCGCCGACACCGGTGCGCACCGGCACCAGCAGGATGTTGCCGCGCTTGAGCACGTTGAAGCCGACGCCGGCGATCACATAGGCCGAACCGGCGACACCGGCATAACGGTCATAGAGATTGTTCACGTCGTCGAGATTGTAGACCAGCATCATGATGCGCGAGCCCTGGCCGCCAAAGTCCCAGCCCAGCGACGGACCCTGCCAGAACACCTTATGGTCGCCGGCATTCTTGGTGTAGAGCGAGCCTTCGCCATAGGTCAGGCCGCCGACGAAGGCGCCGGAACCCTCTTCGCCCAGCACATAGCCATTGGGCAGGCCATAGGACGCGAAAATCTTCTCGACGACGCTGGCCAGTCCGCCCGAGGTCGAACCGAAGAAGCGATGACCGGAATCGAGGATCTCCTGCGCAGTGTATTCCTGTGCGCGAGACGCGGATGTCGAAAATGCCAGAACGCCGGCCAGGACGAACATCGCGGCAAAAAGCCGGGTAAACGCCCGGCTATAGAATCGGGAAATCATGCTTCCAAATCTCCGTCAGGGAGCACACTTTCTCCGACGCCCCGGACCCGCTGCCACTCTTTTTGGTGGCTCGCCTGTCCAACTCGGCAAACTATGCCGTAATCCTTTTTCAACCATTAAACTGCCTTAAGAAGATGGCATATCGAAGGCGACATGAGGCCGTAAAAAGGCCTGTTATGCGCCAAAGTGCGGGCATTTTAACCATCTTGCGCCCCCTGTTTCTTGCCGCGTTAACCAGCCCTGTGTAACCAAGGGTACAGTTGGCCAGCCCTGATTCGCGCAAGGGCGCCGTGCGTCCATGAGGACACACAAAAGGCGTCCTAGCCTGTTGAGTCGGCGCATCGTGATTTCCGAAAACCGGTCGCGGCTTTCGGGCCGATACGCTCCGGGGTCCTGGTCTCGGAATTGAGCTTGAAGCCACCGCTCTAAGGGATGCCCACATGGCCGAATTGTTGTCGCTTTCCGCCCCCGATCTCGCGGCGCTGCTGTGCAGCAGGGTCTGCCACGACATCATTTCGCCGGTCGGCGCCATCAACAACGGCCTCGAACTGCTCGATGAGGGCGGCGCCGACGAAGACGCGATGCGCCTGATCCGCACCAGCGCCCGCAACGCCTCGGCGCGGCTGCAATTCGCCCGCATCGCCTTTGGCGCGGCAGGCTCCGCCGGCATGCTGATCGACACCGGCGACGCCGAAGCGGTCGCCACCGCCTTCCTCAAGAACGAAAAGCCGGAACTGACCTGGACCGGCGGCCGCGCGCTGCTGCCCAAGAACAAGGTCAAGCTGCTGCTCAACCTGCTCCTGGTCGCCAATGCCGCGATCCCCAGGGGCGGCAAGCTGAACGCCACGCTCGAAAACCTCGAGACCGCGCCGAAGTTCACGCTGTCGGCCTCGGGTCCGATGCTGCGCGTGCCGCCGAAGTTCCTCGAGCTGCACTCCGGCCAGAAGCCCGAAGAGCCGATCGACGCCCATTCGGTGCAGCCTTACTACACCCTGCTTCTGGCCCGTGAGGCCGGCATGACCATCTCGGTTCACGCCACGCCGGAAGAGATCCTGTTCACGGCCGAATAAATCCGGCCGGACGTCGAATATTCCAGACGTTTCCGACAGTCCCGCCAGCATCCGGCGGGACTGTTTTCGTTTGGGCACAGTCTTCGCCGGCAACTGGCGGCCCGAATGTTTCCAAGAATTTTACCATCCGGCTTTTCGGCTTCTTTACCGGACCGCACTACGGTCCGCAGACAACGCCGAACGCCCTTGTGTCCGGCTCCCGCAGAGAGGTCCGGGATATGAAGCGCTGCCTGTTCGTCGATGATTCCAGCGTCATCCGCAAAGTCGCCAAACGCATCCTGAACGGCCCCGACATGCTGGTGGTCGAGGCTGCCACGGGCGCCGAGGGCCTGGATGTCTGCGCTTACGACATGCCGGACATCATCGTCGTCGACGGCGCGCTCGAAGACATCACCACGGTCGACTTCATCCGCCGCGTGCGGGCGATGCCGAGCCCGGTCAAGCCGCAGATCGCCATCTGCCTGACCGAGGTGGACATCGGCGCGATCATGCGCGCCAAGCGCGCCGGCGCCCAGGGCTATCTCTTGAAGCCGTTCACCCGGCCGCAGCTGCTCGACCGCTTCCGCGCCTTCGACGTGGCCGCCTGAGCGCAGCCGAAAACCGGAACCGGTTTCCGGGAGACAAGCGCGTCGATTCAATAGGTTAGTGCATCCAACGGGCGCAGGGCGCTCCATTCGGCACAAAAAAGAAAGCCCGGCACAGAGGCCGGGCTTTGACTGAAGGTAAAGCAGATATCAGGCGATTTCGCGCAGCTCTTCCGGCTCGCGCAGCACATAACCGCGGCCCCAGACCGTTTCGATGAAGTTCTGGCCGCCGGATGCAGCGTCGAGCTTCTTGCGCAGCTTGCAGATGAAGACGTCGATGATCTTCAGTTCCGGCTCGTCCATGCCGCCATAGAGGTGGTTGAGGAACATTTCCTTGGTAAGCGTGGTGCCCTTGCGCAGCGAGAGCAGCTCCAGCATCTGGTATTCCTTGCCCGTCAGGTGCACGCGCTGGCCACCGACCTCGACCGTCTTGGCGTCGAGATTGACGATCAGGTCGCCGGTCATGATGACCGACTGGGCGTGGCCCTTCGAACGGCGCACGATGGCGTGAATGCGCGCCACCAATTCGTCCTTGTGGAACGGCTTGGTCATGTAGTCGTCGGCGCCGAAGCCCAGGCCGCGCACCTTGTCCTCGATGCCGGCCATGCCGGAGAGGATCAGGATCGGCGTCTTGACCTTGGACAGGCGCAAAGTGCGCAGAACCTCGTAACCCGACATGTCGGGCAGGTTCAGGTCGAGAAGGATGATGTCGTAGTCATAGAGCTTGCCGAGATCGACGCCTTCTTCGCCGAGGTCGGTCGTGTAGACGTTGAAGCTCTCAGACTTGAGCATCAGTTCGATGCTCTGTGCGGTTGCACTGTCGTCTTCTATCAGCAGAACGCGCATTCAAAATCCCCTTTTCTGCTGCCGGATGCCTTCGCGGTCCTATCCATCCCGGCCCAGTGCTTACCTGAATCGCAGGCTGCCACCGAATGGTTAACAAAACCTAATTTCGTATGGAAGACCATATCAGAAATTTTAACCGGCGCATACACCCACTTGAATCCAAACATGAATCACAAGGTCAACATCTTAACGCGCTGCATTAACTAGGTTGCCTAAGCGACTCTGGAAACGGACCCGCAGGTTCACAGCGAAAACTGGAATCTTTACCGGGTCTTAAGTCTCGGTAGGTATGATTAACGATGCCCGTAAACGAATGGTTACCAACGGTGAAAAACTTTAAAAGTTTGTTTTCCATCATTGGGGATCAGGGTCCGTTCGGTTGCGGCAGGTCCTTCGGGGCCAGAGTGACAGTAAGAGTGCGTTTTTCGGTGTTCGGGAGTATCGGGTCATGAAGTCACGGGAGAACCTGGTCAGGCTCAAGCAGTTCCAGGTGAACGAAAAGCGCCGGCAACTGATGCAGCTTGATTCGATGATCGCCGAATTCGATCGAATGGCGAACGAACTGGAATTGCAGATCGTCGCTGAGGAGAAGAAGGCTGGGATCACCGATCTCAATCATTTCGCTTATCCGACATTCGCCAAGGCCGCGCGCCAGCGGCGCGACAATCTGAAAAACTCCCAACACGATCTGGCGCAACAGCGCGCCGCAGCAGAAGCCTTACTCGCTGAAGCTGAAGCGGAGCTGTCCAAGGCGGAAATGCTGGAATCGCGCGATCGCACCAACCGCGAGGCCGAAACCGGCGGCCGCAGCGCAATGATCGGCTGAAAAGCCTGATTTCAAGGCAACCGGCACGCCGGCGTCAGCCGGCAAGGCCTCAGAGTTCGGCGAACTGCCCCTCGCCGGCCTGCGAACGTGCGCGCGCTTCGCGAATCTCGGGCGCATGCCTCTCCGACCAGACCCTGATCTGATTGAGCAATTCGGCGACGTTCTGGCCGAGTTCGGTGAGCTCATATTCGACGCGCGGCGGAATGACGGGAAATATCTCGCGCCGCACCAGGCCATCGCGCTCCAGAACCCGCAGGGTCTGTGTCAGCATCTTCGGCGTGATGCCTTCCACCTTGCGCGACAGGTCGCCATAGCGACGCCTGCCCGTCTTCAAAGCCCCCACGACAAGATAGACCCACTTGCTCGCCAGCATCTCGAGCACGGTGTGCGACATGCATGTGCGCTTGAAGGCGTCATAGCCGAAGGGGGTGTCGGGGGCGCAATCACTATCCATGGGGTACCTATATATCGAAAAGGTACATACTGGACAAGATACCTATACTATCCAAATGATAGTGGAACATCGTCCCAAGGAGAACATCACGATGCGAGCCATTACCCAGAACACCGTCGGCGGCCCCGAAGTGCTGACGCTTGCCGACCTGCCCGCCCCGCAGCCGAATCCCGGCGAGGTGCTGATCCGCACCAGGGCGGCGGGCGTCAACCCGGTCGATGCCGCCGTACGCGGCGGCTACTACCCGCTGCTCGGCGAGCCTCCCTTCGTGCTCGGCTGGGACGTTTCCGGCACGGTCGAAGCCATTGGCGCCGGCGTCACCGACCTTGCGCCGGGCGACGAGGTCTTCGGCATGCCGCGTTTTCCCGCCGGAGCGGCCGCCTATGCGGAACTGGTGGCGGCGCCCGCGTCGGAAGTCGCCCGCAAGCCGGCGAGCCTCGACCATCTCGACGCCGGCGCATTGCCGCTGGCCGGCCTGACCGCCTGGCAGGGACTGGTGACGTTCGGCCGCATCAAGGCCGGCGACCGCGTGCTGGTCCAGGCCGCGGCGGGTGGGGTCGGCCACCTCGCCGTGCAGATCGCCAAGGCGCGCGGCGCTTACGTCATTGCCACGGCCAGCCCCGGCAAGATCGACTTCGTCCGCTCGCTCGGCGCCGACGAGGTGATCGACTACACCAGGGACGACTTTGTCCAGAAGGCGGGTACGGTCGATCTCGTCTTCGAAGCGCTCGGTGGCGAACATCCCGAAAAGTCGCTGAAGACGCTAAAGACGGGCGGCACGCTCGTCGTCCTGCTCGGCACAAGCGACAAGGTGGCGGCCGAGGCTGCCGAGCGCGGCATCAGGATCGAGCGCATTTCCGTGCGCCCCGACCGCGCCGGCCTGGAAGAACTGGCGAAGCTGATCGACGCGGGCAAGCTCAAGGTGCATGTCGCCAAAAGCTTCCCGCTGGCGGAGGCTGCCGCTGCCCACGACTTCCTTGCCGGCAAGCCCATCGGCAAGGTGGTGCTGACGGCCTGAGGGCAACGCCCTCAAGCGCGATGATGAAGAAGCCGGACAGCAGGCGGCTGCCCGGCTTCTCTGCTGTTCACCCGTCCGTTATAGCTTGGCGATGCGATCGCTTCTGCCACTGATCCTGTTTGCAGCCTCCATCTGCTTCTCGCTCGGCATCGTCCTGCCGCTGATCCATGTCGACCGGCTGTATTTCTTCTCCGACGAACCTTCGCTGATCGGCATGATCGCAGCACTGTGGAGCGGCGGCGACTGGCTGCTGGCGGCTGTCGTGGCGCTGTTTTCCGTGGCGTTCCCCTCCATGAAGCTCGGCCTGCTGCACAACGCAGCCTATGGCCGATCGGGCGCAGGCATTCCCGGCTGGTTTCGCGCTTTGTCAAACTGGTCGATGCTGGATGTGATCCTGGTCGCGCTCGTGATCTTCGCCGCCAAGACCTCCGGCCTGGCAACTGCCTTCACCAAGCCCGGACTGTGGTTCTTTGCGGCGTCGGTGGTGCTGACGGCCACCGCCTCCGCCATGATCAAGCGCGCGCCGCGACCGGAAGACCGGACGGCTCACTGATAACCGAGCTCTCCGCCCTCAAAGCCAGGGCTCGGAAAACCCCGCCGAAAAGCAAAAAGGGTGCGGTTTCCCGCACCCTTTTCTTTGATTGGCCCTAACGGCCGGTGTCAGTGACGATACTGCTGGATGCGCGTGGTGCGCAGGCCAGCAAGACCGTATTCGTCAATGGATGCCTGCCAGGAGAGAAACTCCTCGGTCGTCAGCTTGTAGCGCTGGCAAGCCTCTTCGAGGCTGAGCAGCCCACCCCTGACGGCGGCAACCACCTCCGCCTTGCGGCGGATAACCCACCGGCGCGTGTTGCTCGGGGGCAGATCGGCAATCGTAAGCGGGCTGCCGTCCGGCCCGATAACATATTTGACACGCGGTCTAACCAGATCGGTCATCGTACTCTCTACTAAAAACTCAAAGACCCAATCATCCGCCACACTAACGCCACAGCTTTAAAAATTGCCTAAGCGTTCCCTAAGGGGTAAGTAACGAACGTGAATGGATCGTTAGACTCTTGATCCGCAATTTAACCACCTGCCCAGAGCTTTGTATTTGCAGCGCAAAAAGCGCGCACACGGCGCGGGTGGCACTGCGGCCGGGGTTGACCTATATTGCAGCCATTGGCATGCAGCCGACCAAAGACAGCGGAACGCAATCCCGATGAACAGCCTGGACCTGCCCGGACGCCCCGAAGACACCCGCGTGGTTGTAGCCATGTCGGGTGGTGTCGATTCTTCAGTGGTCGCGGGCCTGCTCAAACAGGAAGGCTACGACGTCGTCGGCGTGACGCTGCAGCTCTATGACCATGGCGCCGCCACCCATCGCGCCGGCTCGTGCTGCGCCGGCCAGGACATCGCCGATGCCCGCCGCGTCTCCGAGACGCTCGGCATTCCGCATTATGTGCTCGACTATGAGGAGCGCTTCCGCAAGGCCGTGATCGACCCGTTTGCCGAGAGTTATGTCGCCGGCGAAACGCCGATCCCCTGCGTGTCGTGCAACCAGACCGTCAAGTTCGCCGACTTGTTGGCCACCGCCCGCGAGCTCGGCGCCGATGCGCTGGCCACCGGCCACTACATCCGCTCGGGCCAGAACGGCGCCCACCGCGCCCTTTATCGCCCTGTCGATGCCGACCGCGACCAGAGCTATTTCCTCTTCGCCACCACGCAGGAGCAGATCGACTATCTGCGCTTCCCCCTCGGCGGCATGTCCAAGCCCGACGTGCGCGCCGCCGCCGAGCGCATGGGCCTGACGGTCGCCGCCAAGCAGGACAGCCAGGACATCTGCTTCGTGCCGCAGGGTAAGTACACCGACATCATCGCCAAGCTGCGTCCGTCGGCCGCCAACCCCGGCGACATCGTCCACATCGACGGCCGCGTGCTCGGCCGCCACGAGGGCATCCTGCGCTACACCATCGGCCAGCGCCGCGGTATCGGCATCGCCTCGGGCGAGCCGCTCTACGTCGTCCACATCGACGCCGAGCGGGCCCGCGTCATCGTCGGCCCGCGCGAGGCGCTGGAGACGCACAAGATCTTCCTGCGCAACATGAACTGGCTGGGCGACGGCTCGCTTGCCGATGTGCCCGCAGGCGGCCTCGAAATGTTTGCCAAGGTGCGCTCATCGCGCCCGCCGCGCGCTGCCGTCCTGCATCACCAGAACGGTGCGACCTGGGTCGAGCTGTCGGACGGTGAGTCGGGCATCGCCCCCGGCCAGGCCTGCGTGCTCTATTCCGATGACGGCAACGAAGCGCGTGTCTTCGGCGGCGGCTTCATCGAGCGCTCCGAGCGGCGCGCCGATGCCGAGGCCATGCTGACCAGGCTGGCCGCCATGCCGGGCCCGATCGCAGCCGAATAAGCCTGGACACCATGCTGGAAGCAGCCAAGCGCTGGGCGCGGCTTCTGAAGCGCGATGTCGTGGCGCTCTATCTTGCCGCGCGCAGCCCGCTGACGCCGTGGCCTGCCCGCGTGGCGGCTGCCTGCGTCGCCGCCTATGCGCTCAGCCCAATCGATCTCATTCCCGATTTCGTGCCGGTGCTCGGCTATCTCGACGACCTGCTGATCGTGCCCCTGGGCATCTGGCTGGTGATCCGCATGATCCCGGCCGAGCAGATGGCGGGCTTCCGCGCCGAGGCGGCAGACATTACCGCCAAGCCACGCAGCATGGCCGGCCTCGCCTTCATCGTGGTGGTGTGGCTGGCAGCAATTGCGCTTGCCGGCTGGTGGGTGTTGACCAAGCGAGGGTAATAGCGAAAAAGCCGGGGAGCACGACGCATCCCCCTATTCGCTATTCCCTACTCACTCAGTCGTGCGTCACCGTGCCCGCCGTCAGGATCCTCAGCACCCCGATCGCCTCGTCGCCGCCCGTGCGCGGCTCTTCGCGCATCTCGATGCAGTGGATGAAATGCTCGAGCTCGCGCGTCAGCGGCATCGCGTTCTCGATGGCAATGTAGGTCGGATCCTTCATGGTCGACGTCCACGACCCGCCATCCTCCTGCCAGACAGCGTGGCGGTAGACGGCGAGCTTGCGCTCCTGCGGCTCGACATCGTCGAACACGGCCATCGCCTTGGTGCCGACCACCGACAGCCGGCGCTCGCGATAGGGATTGAGGCGCGAGGCGAAGAGATGGCCGCGCAGGCCATTGGGAAAGCGCATGTGCAGATGCGCGAAATCGCTGAGATGGTTGAGAAGCGCGGCCCCCTCGCCCCTGACCTCGACCGGATCGGTGCCGGTGATCGCCAGGATCATCGACAGATCGTGCGGCGCGAGATCCCACAGCGCATCGTTCTCGGCGTGGAACTTTCCAAGGCCGAGGCGGTGCGAATGAATGTAGCCGACCTCGCCCAGCTCGCCGCTGTCGACCAGCGCCTTGAGGCCTTCGAAGGCCGGATGAAAACGCAGCACATGGCCGGTCATGAACACGCGGCCATTGTCGCGCGCCGCCTGCACCGCGCGCTCGGCATCGGCCACCGTCAGCGCGATCGGCTTTTCGACCAGCACGTCCTTGCCCGCCTGGACGGCACGCACGGCGAAATCGGCATGGAACTGTGGCGGCAAGGCCATGACGATGGCATCGACATCGTCGCGTGTCATCAGTTCGTCCGGGGTGAGCGCGATACATCCATGTTCGCCGGCAAAACGTGCGGCGCGGGCCGGATCGACGTCGGAGACGGCATGGAGAGCACCGAGCGACTTCAGGGTGCGGATGTGGTTACCGCCCCAATATCCGCATCCAAGGACAGCAATACGCGGTTTCATCAGGCTCTTTCCCGGGAAAAATCTGCGGCAGACATAATGGCCAAGGGGTGCGAACTCAACCCCGCAGCCTGTGTCCTAACGGCTCAGGACGGGCTGAAACAGCAACTTGCGAATTTCGCAAATGAAGGTGTTGACAGGTTCGCCCTGCCAACCTTATATCCGCCCGACCTTGGCGAACGCTTCGACGCCCGCCCCGAAATCGGGACAGAAAGTCGAACATTTTGCCGGCCCTGGCGGGGTAGCTCAGTTGGTTAGAGCACGGGAATCATAATCCTGGGGTCGGGGGTTCAAGTCCCTCTCCCGCTACCACTTCCATAGATGATTTTATGTGAAGCCCGCAGAGCAGTCTGATGGGCCGATCTCGTTTGCACGAGATGATGCCGGCCTGGCACATCAGGAACTGCGCAGGGATGCCTCGATCACCCGCGCTGCAGGCTTTCCCCCGTTCGGGCCATGTCGTCCTGCGCTCGGTCTATCAGCGCCAGAAGGCGTTGGACATCGACATGATATCCATCTTCCGCCTTGTCGGCGACGATGGTCGCCATGCGCTGGCCAAGCGCCGGCACCATATCGGCGATCAGGGCATTGAAGCGGTCGGCAGGATTGATCACCACGATCAGCGCTCCAAGCGCGGCGCCAAAGTGGCCATGCACCCACTGGCTGCCTTCGACGGTCACGACGACAGGCACCTGCGCCAGCGCTGCCAGCAGCTCCGGCAATGGCGAGGTGACATCGCAGACAACATAGCCGCGGGCAGCCAGAGCCTCGGCCACCTCGTCTTCATTTTGCAGGCTGCGGCTGGCGCCGGTTCCGCCCCGCCGCAAGAATACCCCGGCGTGCCCTGATGGCGCCAACTCTGCATGCAGCCTTCCATGCAGGTCCCGCGTACGGGCGCGGCGGTGCGTGTTCATTCCACGGTCGTCGGTCAGCCACATCTCACGGGCATAGACCAATGGAGCGGGTGCCGGCGACAGGCCGAGCATCTCGCAATAGCCGCGGGCGTGATGCCAGAACGGGTTGTAGGGCAGGCAAAGGATCTCGTCTGGCCGGGCAAGCAGGGAGGCTGGCAAGGAATCGTTTGCCAGGTGGCCAAAATAGGCAAGCGCCACCGAAGTCATCGCGAAAAATGCCTTGTCCACATGCAGCATGGGCTCGGTCAGCACGGCTTGCAGAGGTGCGGGACCATGGCGCTGCAGGCTACGCAACAGGCTGAACACCCCGCGAGGGGTCGCCAATGCATCGCCGAGTCGATAGCGCGTGGTCGCACCATGTTGTCGCAACCCGCCCGCGATCCGCAGCCTTTCATTGTCGAGCGTCGTCGACTGCTCCGCGCCCCGGACGCGATCCCAATCGGCTGGGTCCATGTAAGCAGGCGCCTGTTCGAGCGTTTCAGCTTCGGCAACAAGCTCGGACGGAAGCCCTGCCAGCGTGCCCCGCACTTTGCGGAGCCGCTCGAAAATCGAGCCTGAAAGAGGATAGAGCCGTGAAATGGCCGACATGCACCCGCCTCTCTGACAAAGA
Source organism: Aminobacter sp. MET-1 (assembly GCF_026521175.1). NCBI lineage: Bacteria > Pseudomonadati > Pseudomonadota > Alphaproteobacteria > Hyphomicrobiales > Phyllobacteriaceae > Aminobacter > Aminobacter sp. MET-1. The sequence goes on from NZ_JAMSHL010000023.1 coordinate 47,145, forward strand.
GCTTGGGCATTTATAGACGCATGGACTGCTCATCTCCATCGTTGTTCGCACCATCTCTCCGCCGAACGAACACTATCCGAAGCCGAGGCAAAACCGTGCGGTGCCGAGGCCTGGACGAACTCATCCGGTCTAGGCCGTGACTTTCTGCCGCTCGGCGCGCCGCTGCAGCCATTGCACGGTCATCAGAAACACGGTCGAGAACAGGATCAGGAGCGTGGCGACAGCCGCAATCGTCGGCGACAGCGTTTCGCGCACGCCGCTCCACATCTGCCGCGGCAGGGTGCGCTGTTCGGAGCCGGAAATGAACAGGGCGATAACCACCTCGTCGAATGAGGTGACGAAGGCGAACAGCGCGCCTGACACGACGCCTGGCGCGATGATCGGCAGCATGACGCGCATCACCGCCTCGACCGGGGTGGCGCCCAGGCTCGCTGCCGCCCGCATCAGGTTGTGGTCGAAGCTCGCCAGCGTCGCCGTCACCGTGATGACGACGAAGGGCGCGCCGATGGCGGTGTGGGCAAGCACCAGCCCCGTCAGCGAGTTGAGCAGGCCGACGGCTGCGAACGCGTAGTAGATGCCGACCGCCGAGACGATGACAGGCACGATCATCGGCGAGATCAGGATCGCCGTCAGGGTTGCCCTTGCAGGGCAGTCGGGTCGCGTCAGGCCGATGGCGGCGAGCGTGCCCAGAACAGTCGACAGGATGGTGGCCAGGACGGCGACGATGATGCTGTTCTTCAGCGCCAGTTGCCAGACCTCGGAGCCGAAGAACTCCTGGTACCAGCGCAGCGACAGGCCCGGCATCGGATAGGTGAAGAACGGCTCGGCATTGAACGACAGCGGCACGATGGCCACGATCGGCGCGACCAGGAACAGGATGACCAGGCCGCCGGCGAGCCAGAGCAGGATGGGAAAGAGGTGGATCGGGGAGCGCGCGTTGATCATCATCCAATCCTCAGGCGGTCGATACCGACCAGGCGGTTGTAGACGGCATAGAGGATCAGCACGGCGACCAGCAGGATGCCGCTCAGTGCCGCCGCCATGCCCCAGTTGGTCACCTGGTTCGAATAATAGGCGATGAAGTAGCTGACCATCTGGTCGCGCGGGCCGCCGACAAGGGCTGGTGTGATGTAGTAGCCGAGCGCCAGGATGAAGACGAGCAACGCGCCGGCGCTGACGCCCGGCAGGCTCATCGGCAGATAGACCCGCCAGAACGCCATGAACGGCGGCGCGCCCAGCGACGAGGCAGCGCGCAGATAGACAGGCGGGATGCCGCGCATGACGCTGTAGATCGGCAGCACCATGAAGGGCAGCAGGATGTGGGTCATCGCCACCAGCACGCCGATGCGGTTGTAGATAAGCTCGAGCGGCTGGGCGGGATCGATGATGCCGATCCACGCCAGCGCCGAGTTGACCACGCCGCGGCTCTGGAGCAGCACCACCCAGGCGCTGGTGCGCACCAGCAACGACGTCCAGAACGGCAGCAGCACGAGCACCAGCAGCGTGTTGGCAACGACCCCTTTCGAGCGCGCGATCAACGCGGCAAGGGGGTAGCCAAGCACCAGGCAGATCAAGGTCACTGATGCGCTGACGACGAAAGTGCGGTCCAGGACATCGAGGTGGACGGCGTTATCCGGCGACACGCTTGCCACATTGCCGCTTGCGTCGCGGGTCAGGTCGAGCGCGCCGAGCAGGTAGAAATCGGTGTAGCGGGGCATCGCCTGCTGCAGAACCTGCCAGGCGCGCTGCGTGCCCCACATCTCGTCGATGTCGACAAAGGCCTGCTGGAAAGGCGCTTCGGCATTGCGGATCGTGCGTGCCGTCTTCAGCAGCCTGGAGCGCATGCCCGTTTCGTGATAGTTGAGCCGCTTGGCGATCTCGGCGACATCCTCACGCGACGCCGCCTTGAGATCGGCGGCGAAGGCCGCGAACACGGCTTCGCCGGGCACGCTTTGCCCGTCCCAGCCCGCCAATGCCGAAACCGTCGCCGGCAAGGTGCGCGAGACGTCGCTGTTGTCGACGCTCCTGGTCAACAGCATGCCGATCGGCAGGACGAAGATCGCCAAGAGGAACAGCATGAGCGGGGCGACAAGGAGCAGCGCCTTCACCTGCCCCTTGCGCCTGAGGCCACGCAGGCGACGCGCCAGCGCTGCCCCGTCGACATTCGTCCTGGCGGTGTGATCCGTCATCGCTATCGTCATTGTCCGGCTGCCTTCCGAGCTGGTCCCGGAGAAAAATGCGGGCGAGTCCGGAGAGGCGACCCGCCCGCCAAGGGGACTACTGCGCGAGCCACTTGTTGAAGCGCTCGGTCAATTCCTCGTCATGGTCGGCCCAGAACTCGGCATTCACGACGAAGGCCGTCTTGGTGTTTTCGGGCGCGGTCGGCAGGTCGGGCAGGATTGCGGCCGGAACCTTGGCGATCGCCGCCTTCAGCGTCGGACCATAGGAGATGTATTGCGACTGCCGCGCCATCACGTCGGGGTTCATCGTATAGGCAATGAACTTGTCGGCGGCCGCCTTGTTCTTCGAGCCCTTGGGCTCGGCCCAGAGGTTGAAGTCCATGCCCTGGCCGTCCCAGACGATCTTGAAGTTCTTGCCGCTGTTCTTGACCGCGTCATAGATGCGGCCGTTCCAGGCGGTGGTCATCAGCACTTCACCGTCGGCCAGGAGCTGCGGCGGCTGCGCGCCGGCCGACCACCAGACCTTCACGTCCTTCTTGATGGTGTCGAGCTTCTTGAAGGCACGGTCGACGCCTTCTGGCGTTCCAAGCACCTTGTAGACGTCGGCAGGCGCCACGCCGTCGGCGATCAGCGCGAATTCAAGCGTTGTCTTGGGCGACTTGCGCAGCGCGCGCGGCCCAGGGAACTTCTGCGTGTCGAACAGGTCGGCCATTGTCTTGGGGCCGCCGTTCGGGAACTTGTCGGCATCATAGGCAAAGATGGTGCCGAAGACGATGGTGGCGGCAGCACAATCCATCGCTGCGCCGTCGATGAACGCCCCCTTGCCGCCGAGTTTCGAGTAGTCGATCTCCTCGAGCCAGCCTTCGTCGCAGCCCTGCAGCGCATGTCCAGGTTCCACATCGACGACGTCCCAGGTCACCTGACCGGTCTCGACCATGCCCTTCAGCTTGGCGGTCGACCCGTCCCACTCATCCTGGAGGATCTTGACGCCGGTCTCCTTGGAATAGGGCGCCATGAACGCCTGCTCCTGGCTCTTGGTGTAGGCGCCGCCCCAGGAGGTGACGGTCAGCGTTTCCTCGGCCAGAGCCGGCATCATCAGAGCGAGGGAAAAGGCAGAAGTCTGAAGCAGCAAGGCAATGCGTGTCATGTCGGTTCCCCTGTTGTTGTTGGTCTGCGTTGGACGAGCGGCGGCCTTTGTCCTCAAGACAGCGCCAGCGCCCGGCAATCTTCCTGCCGCCAGCCGATGGCGATCTCGCCGCCCGGTGCGGGGGTGACGCCTGTATGAGCCGGCACCTTGATGCGGATGTCGGTGCAGCCGCAGGTCGCCACTCGGAGGCGGATATGGTCGCCGTGATAGATCAGCTCCTCGACCCTGGCGGTGAAGCGGTTGGCAACATCGGTCGTTGGCGCCAGCACGATACGCTCTGGCCTGAGCACCAATGTCGTCTTCGCCCCCTGCCGCAGCCCCTCCCCGGCAAGCGCCGAAATTGTGGCTCCATCCGAAGTCCTGATGCGGCAGGCGCCGGCGCCAAGGTCCACCACGTCGCCCGCAATGGCGTTGTTCTCGCCGATGAAGGTGGCGACGAACGGGTTGGCCGGAGCCTCGTAGAGCGCTGCGGGCGGCGCCACCTGCTGCAGCGTGCCGTCGTTGAAGACGCCCACCCGGTCGGACATGGTCAAGGCTTCGCCCTGATCGTGCGTGACGTAGACGACATTGATGCCAAGCCGGGCATGCAGGTGCTTGATCTCGAGCTGCATATGCTCGCGCAGCTGCTTGTCGAGCGCGCCCAGCGGTTCATCCATCAGCACCAGCTCGGGCTCGAAGACGAGCGCCCTGGCGAGCGCTATGCGCTGTTGCTGGCCGCCGGACAGCTGGGCCGGCCGTCTCGCCTCGAAATTGCCCATACGCACCATGTCGAGCGCGCGTCGCACGCGTTCGGCGACTTCCGCCTTGCCCAGCCGACGCATCTTCAGCGGAAAGGCGACGTTCTCGCCGACCGTCATGTGCGGAAACAGCGCGTAATTCTGGAACACCACACCGATGTTGCGGCGATGCGGCGGAACGCTGTCGATGCGCCGGCCGCCGAGCGTGATGCTGCCTTCGGTCGGCATCTCGAATCCGGCGAGCATCATCAGCGTGGTCGTCTTGCCCGACCCCGACGGCCCGAGAAGCGTCAGGAACTCGCCCTGGGCCACATCGAGATCCAGCCCGCGCACGACATAGCTCGCGCCGTCATAAGATTTGCGCACGCCTTCGAAAGCGATGAAGCGCTCGTTCATGTCGTGATCCTCCGTGCGCCGGAAGGCTTCAGCCTCTTTTTTGTCCCGGCACGCCCTCATATTGTCTTGGTCAATAATTTGTTGTCAAGCCACACAAATACATTGCCTCAAAAATCATCGAATGACACTCGATCATCGCCAGAAATGATGATACGTGGATAAATATGGCTCGGCCGGGCTTGCCCCCACTCTTTCCGAGAACGCTGGCCAAGAACGCTGGCAATGTGTGGTGACGGTTATTTGTATGGATGACAACGAAAGCCAGAGCGAGACAAAAGCGGAGACGGACAGGAAGACCGTCCGTGTACCGACCTATCTCGAACTGGCAACCGAGCTCGAGGCCAAGATCCGCTCCGGCGAATTGCAACCCGGCAGCCAGCTGCCGCCGCAACGCGACCTGGCGCGCGAGCGGGCACTCAACGTCTCGACAGTCACACGCGCATATCGCGAGCTGCAGAACTGGAGCCTTGTCACCGGCAGCACCCGGCGCGGCACCATCGTCAATGCCGAGAGTGCGATGCCGCGTGTCGACCGGGCATCCAATCCCTCGGGGATCATCGACCTCACGGTCAACAGGCCTGCCGTTGACGACTTTCAACAACGCCTGGCCGAAGAACTGCCGAAACTATCGTCCGACAAGCGCTTCCGCGAGCTGCAGGAGTATCAGCCGCCGGAAGGCCCGGCCTGGGCCCGTGCGGCCGGGCGACGCTGGATAGGCCTCAACGGCTTCGACCCGGCCGCCGAGGACATTGTCGTCACCTCGGGCGCACAACATGCACTGCTGGCCGTCATCAGCGCATTGATAGAGCCCGGGGATGTCGTCGTCTCCGACCGCCTCACCTATTACGGCCTGAAGGCGCTGGCGCAGATGTACCGGTTCCGGATCGTCGGCGTCGATGCCGACGACGAAGGCATGTCGGCCGAGCAACTCGACAGCGTCTGCAGGCAGGAACGGGTGAAGGCTGTCTTCACCGTGCCGTCGATGCACAATCCGACCGTCGTCACCATGAGTGACAAGCGGCGGCGGGAGCTGGTGGATATCGCGGCCCGCTACGATCTCGCCATCATAGAAGACGACGTCTATGGCCCGATGCTCGGCAACCGCCAGGCCGCCATCATCACGCGGGCACCGGAACGCACCTACCACATATCAGGGCTTTCCAAGGCGCTCGCGCCGGGCCTGCGCGTCGGCTACCTTACCTGCCCGCCGGGCAAGGCGGTGATGATGGCAGAGGCGGTCCGCACCACCGCCTGGATGCCGGCACCGCTGCCGCTGCTGATCGCCACGAGGTGGCTCGAGAACGGCACGGCCAATTCCATCCTCAAGGCCCAGCTGGCCGAACTCAGGGCGCGCCATGCCCTGGTCATGTCGATCCTGGCAGGCCATTCCTTCAATGCCGATGCACGCTGCATGTTCATCTGGCTGCGCCTTCCGCCGCCCTGGCGCGCCGAGGATTTTGCCACGAATGTCCGTGCCCATGGTGTCGCCGTGATGCCGTCGACTGCCTTTGCCAGCGACCGCGAGGCTGTCGAGCACGCGGTCCGCGTCAACATCGGCTGCGCCACCTCGCGCGAGGAACTGGCGACGGCGCTGCGCATCATCGCCTCGACGCTGGCCGACCGACCGCGTTCGCTGTTCGGGAGCGTCTGAGATGAGCGAGCTCGACGTGGATCTCGAGGTCGCCCCCCTCCCCGAGGCCGAACGGCGCGACGTTGTCGTCATTGGCGCCGGCCTCGTCGGGCTGTGCTCGGCGATGTGGCTACAAATGGCCGGACACAAGGTGACGCTTGTCGACCGCGAGCCGCCGCTGCCGGGCAATGCATGGGAGCAGGCCTGTTCCTTCGGCAATGCCTGCACCGTTGCCCCGCAGAGCATCATTCCTGTCGCGACCCCGGGCATTGCCCGCCAGGTGCCGGGCATGCTCGCCGATCCGCTTGGCCCGCTGGCAATCGTCTGGCGCTACCTGCCGCAATTGGCACCATGGCTGCGCGCGTTCCTGGCCGTCAGTTCCAAAGCCGAGGTCGAGCGCATTTCAGCAATCCTTGCCGGATTGCTTGGACAGGCCGACGCGGCATGGCGCCCGCTCGTCCGGCAGGCTGGTGCCGGGCATCTGGAACAGCGCAAGGGGGTTCTCTACCTCTACAAGAGCGAGAAGGAAAAGCTTGGCGCAGAGACCTTCAACCGGCTGCGTGAGCGGCATGGCGTCAGGCTCGAACGGGTCGACGCCAGCACCATCCGGGAGCTCGAGCCCAACCTCGCGCCGCATTACCACAGCGGCACCCTCTACAACGACGCCTACACATTCTCGAACCCGAGAGCGCTGGCTCAGGCACTCGCACTGGACATCGTCGGCCGTGGCGGGCACTTCGTCAGCGGTGAGGCAGCGCTGAAACCGCTGGCTGACGGTGTCGAAATCCGTGTCGCCGAACAGACGATCAAGGCGGATCACGTCGTTGTCGCCGCCGGCGCCTGGTCGGCGCAGCTCGCGCGCCAGATAGGCGACCGGATTCTGCTGGAAACCGAGCGCGGCTATCATGTGCTGTTCCCGGACGCAGGCGAACTGCTCGGCCGACCGGTCTGCTACACGGCCCATGGCTTCTACATGACGCCGATGGCCGACGGCCTGCGCGCCGCAGGCACGGTCGAACTCGGTGGCCTCAAGGTGAAGCCGAACCGTGCCCGCGCCGACGCCATCGCCCGCACCGTCGAAACCCTGCTGCCGGGCGCCGGACATGCCGGTTCGCGCTGGATGGGTTTCCGCCCGTCCCTGCCCGATTCATTGCCTGTCATAGGTCATTCGCCCCGGGCCAGGCGTGTCACATATGCATTCGGCCACGGTCATGTTGGCCTGACGCTCGCAGCAATCACCGGCCGGCTGGTTGCAGGGTTGGTCGGGCGCGAGCAGGTACCCGACCTCGATGCGTTTCGGCCGGACCGGTTCAGCTGGCTGGGCGGCCGCAACACCCCGGTCGACCGCTCCCGATAGCGGCTGCAGCGTTGCAGCCTTGTTCATAAGGCCGCGCTCCGGGGGCTTGGAGCGCGGCCTCGTGCTGTGCGTTGTTGTCGTGCTTGCCCCACGTCAGAAACGCACTGCGAGATCGGCCTTGAAGCTCTGGTCGACGGCGCCGCCGCCGAGCTGGCCTGTGTAGGAAAGTCCGAGCGTCGCTGCCGGCGACAGGTCGAAGTCGACGCCGGCCTCGACCACGACTGCATCCCTTGCAACCGGGGCGCCGGCGATGGTGAATGCGTTGCCGCCGGCAAAGGCGACCGACGTCAAGGGCGTGATCTCGCCGAAGGCATGCCGCCAGCCGACCATGCCGCGCAGCGTGGCTTTGGCATCGCCCAGCACGACATCCCTGCTGGCCCTGACGCCGAGCGTCGCAAAAGTCGTCTCGGTGGTCGAAGCGGATGCGGTCAGCGCCGCCGGACCGCCCTTCTCGGTGAAGCCGTCAGTCCTCACATTGATATAGGCAAGGTTCGCAAACGGCTCGACGATGGCGTCGCCGCGCTCCAGGCGATAGCCGGCTTCGGCGAAGACCTGGGTGGTGGCCGCGTCATATTCGGCAGTCAGGTTGTCCGAGAAGCCGCCGAAGGCGACCTTGCGGCTGGTGTCGATGCTGTTCCAACTGTAGGCGGCACCGCCGCGCAGGCCGAACGCGCCCCACTGCCCACCGGCGAAGACGCCGGCATGATAGCCGTCGCTGCTGCCATTGGACTTCAGGGCATCGGTATCGAACGAGCTGTGGCTGTAGCCGCCGAAGACGCCGAGGCGGATGTTGTCGCCGAACGCCGCATCGGCCCCCGCAATGAGGCCGCCGGTGGTGCTGTCGAAGCCCGACGCATTGCCGTCGCTGCTTATGTTGCTCCAGGCGCCATAGGCCTGCGACCAGAACGCCATGCGCTCGGTCGCCGCATCGGCGAGCTCCAGACCGCCGGGTCCGTATGCCATGACCGGCAGCGCCGCCGGCACGACGTCGCCGAAGGCCGCGCGGATACGGTCATTGGCGGCATTGGCGAGGAAGCGGCTGTCCTCGGCCAGCATGCCGCTCACCGAGCCATGGATTTCGCCCGACAGTGAATCGAGCGCCCTGCGGGCACCGTCCTCGTCGAGGTTGACCATCGCCTTGTAGATCGCATGCTTGTTGTCGAGCGCCTCGGTTGCCTTGCCGGTGGCGAACTGATTGCGGGTCAGCGCGATGTCAGAGAACTTGATGTCGTTGCGGTCGAGCGACAGGCCGACGGAGTTGGCGGTGTAGGTCAGCGTCGGCGTCAGGAACGCCAGGTTGGTGGTGACCGAGGCAAACTGGCCAAAGACGCCGGATGCCGCGGTCAGGATCGTATACTGCGTCGACGGTGCGTAAGTGCCGCTGCCCGCGAGCACCCGCACGGCGCCGCCCGACATCGTGGCCTTGCCCTCGACCTCGAGCCTTCCCGACTTGGTGGTGTCGACGTCGACCTGGAAGGTCGAGCCCGAGGCGAAGCTGGCGTCGCCCTTGATGGTGAGCTTGCCGAGATTGCTGCCGGCCGCGACCGTCGCCCCCGAAAGCGCCGTGATCTTGCCGACCGTGCCGTTGCCGCCAAGCGCCGCGCCCCCTTCTACCGTGACGCTCGACGCCGCCAGCGAGCCATCGACGGCGAGCTTGCCGGCACTGACCGTGGTGGCGCCGGAAAGCAGGCTGATCCCGGTCAGGGTCAGTGTTCCCGTGCCCGACTTGGTGAAGGTGCCGGTGCCGTTGATGACATTCGCCATGCTGGCATTCGTGCCCTGGTCGACGATGAGGGCCGCATCGTTGAGGATCGTGCCGGTGCCGAAGCTCGTCGCCGAGCCCGACAGCGTGCCTGCAGAGATGGTGGTGCCCCCGGTGTAGGTGTTGGTTCCCGTCAGCACGGTCTTGCCGGAGCCGACCTGCCTGACCGACCCGCTGCCGGAGATCGCGCCGGCAAGGGTCATGAGGTTCGACCGGTTGAGGGCAAGCACGGCATTGTTTTCAATGGCGCCCGATATCGAGCCGCTTGTGCCGCCGCCACCCAGCTCCAGCGTGCCGGCGCTGATCCTGGTGCCGCCTTCGTAGGTGTTGGCGCCAGTCAGGATCAGCTTGCCATCACCGGTTTTGGTAAGCTTGCCCTGGCCCGAAATGACACCCGAGGCCGTAAGGTCGTCCTCCGTGTCGAAGGTGCCGCCCGCCAAGCGCAGCTCGATGCCGCGCGCGGTCGTCATCTCGGCCGTGTTGGTAAGGATGCCGCCGAGAAAGACCAGGCCGCCGGAGGCAGCACCGAGATTTGCGTCGGACGAAATCGACAGCGTGCCGCCCTTGATGACCGTGCCGCCGGTGTAGGTGTTCGCACCACTCAGGACCAGGGTGCCATAATCGTCCTTGACCAGACCGCCCGATCCGGTGAGCTCGGACTCGATAGTGGCGGTGGTGCCGGCGCTGGAGACGGTGCCGTCGCCGACGCGGATGGTCGTCGCCGCATCGGCAAGACCGATCGCGTCGCCCTTGATGGTGTAGCCGCTGGTGACAAACTGCATGCCGGTGACGGCGATGTCGCCCTCATCGTCTTCGACGGTCACCGTGCCGGCAGTGCCCTGGAAGATGGCATAGCCGGGCCTTGGCGCCATCGCCGCGTTGTAGGCGCCGTCCTGGCGCGTCCAGTTGCCGCCGCCGGCACTCCATGTGCCGTCGCCGCCGTCGATGATGCCGTTGTTGAGATTGGCATTGGCGCCGCCGTCCCAGAACGACAGGGCCGTGCCGCCGGTGTTGATCAGGTTGACCTGGCTGGCCACCTGCGTCTGGATGCTGAGGTCGCTGGCCTGGAAGGCCCCGGGCACCGTGCCAATCACCAACCCGTTGTCGACAAGCGTGCCGCCATAGTTGATCAGTCGGTAGATGCCGGCGCCGAAATCATTGCCGCCGCTGACGTTGAGCGTGCCATCGAGCGTCAGGTTGCCGTCGACGTCGATGCGGTCGCTGTCTTCGCCCAGCTCGAAGTCGAGATTGGCGCCGCTCCGCAGCAGGAGCGAACCGACTGACAGTGTGCCCTTGCCGGCGCCGGGCGCGATATGGCCGCCATCGGAGACCGTGACGCTGCCGGCGATGGTGCCCGAACCGGACAGTGTCGCCCCGCTGTCGACAGTGACGGCGGTGCCACCAAGCTTGCCGTTGACCTGGAGCTCGCCTGCATTGACCGAGGTGTCACCCGTGTAGGTGTTGTCGCCGGACATTGTCTGCTTGCCCGTTCCCTGCTTGGTGAAACCGCCGGTGCCCGACATGACGCCCGAGAACTCGGTGTCGTTGCCGTTGCCTGCCGTCAGCGTGCCGCTGCCGAGCTTGACGTTGCCGGCCCCGGCCAGCGAGGCAATGGCCTGGTTGTGGCCATTCAGGTCGAAGGTGGCCCCTGAGCCGACGCTGACGGCGCTGGCCGAGTCGATCGTGTTCGCTGCCCCGGCCCTCAGCGTGCCGGCATCGACCTTGGTGGCGCCCGTATAGGCGTTCGCGCCCGACAGGGTGAAGGTGCCCGTGCCTTTCTTGATCAGCCCGCCCGTGCCGTTGATGATGCCGGAAAAATTGGTCCAGCTGTCGTCTCCGCCAGTGGTCAGGGTGCCCGCGCCCAGCGCCACTCCGCCCGCGCCGGTGAGCGATCCGATGATCTGGTCGTAGCCGTCGAGATCGAGCGTGGCGCCGGAGGCGACGTCGATGGAACTGCGCGAGGAGAAACTGTTGGTCGCGCCGGCCTTGAGCCTGCCGGCGTCGACCCAGGTGGGACCGGTGTAAGTGTTGGCGCCGCTGAGCGTGAAGACGCCGGTTCCCGCCTTGCTGAGGCCGCCGCTGCCTGAGATGACACCCGAGAATTCCGTGGAGCCGTCATTGCCGCCCGTGGTCAGGTAACCTGCGCCGAGCGTGAGCGAACCTGCCCCGGCGAGCGACCCGATGGTCTGGTCGAAGCCGTCGAAATCGAGCGTCGCGCCGGCCTTCACGGTTACGGCGCTGTCGAGATCAAGCGCGCCCGAATTGCCGGCCTGGAGCGTGCCTTCACTGACCACGGTGTCGCCGCCATGCTGCATGGCCTTGACCACGAGCGTGCCGTCGCCGGTTTTTTCCACGGCGCGCGGTTCGCTGCCACCGCCGAGAATGTAGCCCGAATGCGTCGCCGTGCCCGACGCGACCGACAGCACGGTGTTTTCCTGCTGCAGGATCATGGTGTTGGCGAGGTCGACATCGGCGCCGTAATCGAGGCCGCCGCCGAACATCATCAGATAACCGGTGCCCGCGGCCGAGCTGTTTTCGACGCGCAGCGTGCCGGCGTTCATGTAGACGATGCCGTCGAAACCGCTGCTGTCACCCGAAAGCGTAAGCTTGCCGGCACCATACTTCTTGAGATCGCCTGAACCGCTGATATCGCCGCCGAAGGAGGAGTCGTCGGAGCGATCGAACACCAGTTGCCCGGAGTTGCTGACGTCCCCCGACAAGGTGCCGCTGGTCTCGGTGTCGCCGATCTGCAGGACACTGCCGCTGTCGATGGTGGTGCCGCCTGAGTGGCTGACATCGCCGCTCATCACGACGATGCTGTTGCCGGTGACCAGAACCGTTCCGGTACCGGAGATGTCGCCTTCGAACTCGCCATTGGCGACCGTGTCGTTGAAGACGAGCGCGCTGTTGTTGAACACGTTGCCCTTGATCGAACCACCATTGCCGATCTGCAGGGTGCCGGCGTTGATGTAGGTGCCGCCGGTGTAATAGTTGTAGCCGGTCAGCGTGGTCGTGCCGGTGCCGTTCTGCTCAAGACGGCCGGTGCCCGCGATGTAGCCGTCGAACACCAGGGCGTCGTCGGAGCGGTTGAACGCCAGCACGCTGTTGTTGATGATGTCGCCGGCCACCGAACCCGACGTGCCGCCATTGCCGATCTGCAGGGTGCCGGCCGAAATGGTCGTCTTGCCCGTGTAGGTGTTGTCTGCTGCCAGCACCAGCGTGCCGAGGCCGAGCTTGTCGAGACTGGTCTTGTCGCCGTCTGCGATTACCGACGAAATGACAGCCTTCACGCTGCTGTCGGTGTTGATGAAGCTCGCATCCTCATTGTCGTAGGGATTGCCCGACAGGGCCAGGATGCCACCGGTCAGTGAATAGCCGTTCGTCGCGAACTGCAGCCCCTGGAAGGCAAGCGTACCGCTGACCGTGACCGTGCCGGCCGTGCCCGCGAAGACGCCGACCTCGCCGCGCCAGCCGTCGTTGAAGTTGGCCTCACCCGGAGCGCCGGTCCAGTTGCCGTTCGAGGCATTCCAGGTGCCGCTGCCGCCATCGACGGTGCCGTTGCCGGTCAGGTCCGAGCCATCCCAGAACTGCAGCAACTGGTCGCCGTTGCGGATGAGCAGGTTGACCTGGTTGGCGACCGCCGTGCTGATGAAGGCGTCCGTCGGCAGCGTGTCGAACGAGCCGGTGACCGTGCCCGAGACGTTGAACAGTCGGTAATAGCCGGTCACGGCATCCGGCGTTTCCAGCGTGCCGCCGAGGGTCAGGTCGCCGTTGACGATGACGAGGTCGTTGGTCGGACCGCCGGCCACGCCCGATGTGCCGAGCTCGAACACGCTGGTCGAGCTGGCGTCGAGCGTGAGGTTGCCATCGACGGTCAGCGTGCCCGGGCTGTTGCCGGCCGAGAGCGTGCCGTAGACATAGGTGCTGCCGATCGTGCCAGCGCCGCCGATCGCGCCATTCGCCCCGACGGTGATGCCGGAGGACGAGGCGATGGACCCGTTGACCACCAGCTTGCCGCTCGTGACGCTGGTCGTGCCCGTATAGGTGCTGGTCCCTGTCAGGACGGTCGTGCCCGAGCCCTCCTGCCTGAACTGGCCGTCGCCCGAAATGAAGTCGTCGATGGTGACGACATCGGAGCGGTTGAAGGCGATGGTGCCGTAGTTCTCGATCTCGCCGCTGCCAAGCGTGCCCGACGTCGCCCCGTCGCCGACGACGAGCGTGCCGCCGGTGATGGTCGTGCCGCCGGTGTAGCTGTTGGCCCCGGTCAGCGTCATCTTGTTGTTCTGGCTCTTGACCAGCGAGCCACTGCCGCTGACGACGCCGCCATAGGTGGTTTCGTCGGAGCGATTGAAGGCAAGCCGGCCGTTGTTTTCGACGTCGCCTGCGATCCAGCCGGTGGTCGAGCCCTGGCCGATCTGCAGCGTGCCGCCCGAGATTTTGGTGCCACCGGTGTAGGTATTGTCAGCGGCCAGCGTCGTGGAGCCGGTGCCCTTCTGCTCGAACCCGCCGCTGCCGCTGATGACGCCGCTCAGCACAGTCGATGCGGCACGGTCCACGACCAGCTTGCCGTTGTTGGTGACAGCGCCGGCCAGCGCCCCACCGGCGCCGCCATTGCCGACCTGCAGCGTCGCGCCGGTGATGGTGGTGCCGCCCGTGTAGCTGTTGGTTCCTGCCAGGACGAGCGTTCCAGTGCCCGTCACGTTCAGCGCGCCGGCGCCGCTGAAGCCGCCCATCCAGGAGGTCAGGCTGTTGCTGCCGAGCGCAATCGTGCCGCCGCCTGCCCCGATCGTACCCGAACGGGTCATGTTGAAACTCGACCCGACGTCGAGCGTGCCGCCGTTGAAGTTAAGCGCACCGGTGCCCAGGTTATCGTCGGCGACGACGGACAGCGTTCCACCGGCAAGCGTGGTGCCGCCGGAATAGGTGTTTGTACCTGACAGCGCCAGCTTGCCGCTGCCGCCGACGGTGAGGCCGCCTGCGCCACTGAGCACGCCAGAGAGCGACAGTGTCGTGTCGGCAGCCGTGGTGATCGTACCCGAACTCGACAGGCTGACCGCCCGGCTGATGGTCGAGGTGGTGGTCGAGGCGAGCGTGCCGCCGGCGAACGTCAGCCCGCCGGTGCCCAGCGTGCTGTCGCCGGCGATCTCCAGCGTGCCGGCGCTGAGCGTGGTGCCGCCGCTGTAGCTGTTGGTTGCATTGGTGAGCTTCAGCGTGCCGGCGCCGTTGACGTTGAGCGCGCCGGTGCCGGTGATCTGGCCTGCCTGGGTCAGCGTCGTTCCCGAGGCAGCCGCCAGTCCTCCGCCCGGGCCCGCAAGCACGATGCTGCGGTTGGCGGTCGTGGTGCCGCGCGTCTCGAGCGTCCCGCCCTGCAGCGTGAGCACGCCGACGGCATCGCCAAGGCTGGAGTCGTCGAGGATGGAGAGCGTTCCGCCAATGAGCCTGGTGCCGCCGAGATACGTGTTTGCGCTGCTGAAGACGACCTTGCCGACCCCGGACACTGTGAGCGCGCCAGCTCCGCTGAGCAGGCCGTTATAAGTCAGCGTCGCCCCCGCCGACGCCGCGAGCCCGCCGCCTCCGGAACCGAGCGTTGCGTTGCGGCTGGTCGTCAGCGTCGATGTCGCCTGCAGGGTGCCGCCGTCGAAAGTCAGGTCCCCGCTGCCGAGGCTCGCATCCGACGATATGGCGAGGGTGCCGGCGCTGATGACGGTGCCGCCGCTGTAATCATTGGTTCCGCTCAGCGTCGCCGTGCCGGTGCCGGTCTTGTAAAGCGCTGCCGCGCCTCCGAGTTTCGCTGCGAAGGAGCCGGTATCCAGGTTGAAAGCGCTCGACGCCTCGATGGTTCCGGCGCCGGTCGCGCTGCCGCCCAATGCGGTGAAGGTGCCGACGGAGAGCTTGCGTCCGGCAGCGATGTCGACCGTGGCGCCGGTGCGATTGACCAGCTCGCTGATGCCGGACAGGCTGCCGCCCGACAGCGACAGCGTGCCGCCATCGTTGTTGAAGATGCCGGCGCCAATCACATCGCCATTCTTGACGTTGAACTGCCCGAGATTGGTCACCGCCCCCCAGCTGGACTTGACCGTCGCGGTGCCGTTGAGATTGAGAACCGATCCGGCATAGTTGAAAAAGCCGGTTCCCGCGTCGATGATGCCCTGATCGGCAACGTTGATCGTGCCTCGGTTGTTGAATTCGGCATAGGTGGTTTCGAGTTTCGCTCCAGAGCCGATATTGATCGTTGCGTAATTGGTGCCGGCGCCGAGGCTCAGCCACCTCGATGCACCGAGCGTGACCAGGCCATAGTTCTGCAGGTCGTGGATCGCCTTGGCATCGTTGGCAGCCGTGCTGCCTTCGACCTTCATCTCGGCCCCGCCGTCCACCAGTATCCAGGTCGGGCGCGTGCCGCCCGAATAGTTGCCCGAAATCGTGGTCGTGCCGGCGCCCAGGTGGATCGCGCCCTGTACGGTGCCCTGGTTGGGTGCGGTGCCCAGGCTGTTGACCCTGTTGGTGCCGCCTGTGATGTAGATCGCGTCCTGACCGTTGTCGGCTCGCCGGATCGCCCCCGCAGTACCGATGGTGATGTCGAGATTCTGGCCGCGAATACCGACGCCCGCGCTGCCGTTGGCGGCCTTGTTGGAGCCCCAGCCGCCGCCGGAGCCGCCACCACCGGGAGCAACATCGCCATTGACGATAATCGTTGCGCCATTCGGATCGGTGACGGAGATGCCGTGGCCGCCATGGCCGCCGGCGCCCATGTCGCTGGCTCGCAGGGCGCCACCCGGCCCGCCATTGGTATTGCCTTCGGTCCCGTCGCCGCCGGCTCCTCCGCGCACAAACACGCCGGCGCCTACGGTTATGGTCGCAGCGCCACTGGTGCCGCCGACGAGAATACCGCTGCCGCCACCGCCGCCACCGCCGCCACCGGCAATCGAAGTGCCACCGATCTGGACACCACCGTAACCACCCTTGCCGCCAATGCCGCCAGACGAATTCTGGCCGACAGTGACGTTGCCGGAGTTGATGACCAGCCCCGCGCCGCCGCCGCCTCCGCCACCGCCGCCGCCCGCACCGTTGTAGCCGGCGCCACCGCCGCCGCCGCTGTCGGCAGCACCTCCACCGCCGCCGCCAAACCCCGAAGTACCGCCGTTGCCGCCGCTGCTGCCGGAAGGTTGGCCGTTGCCGGACTGGCCGCCGCCGCCGCCGCCGCCGCCAGCAGCCAAGACCGCCGGGAGGCCGGTACCTCCGGCCCTGGTGCCGGAACCATTGCCGCCAGCTCCGCCATCATTGCCCCGTGTCTGCGCCGATGCGGACTGGATTGCGGGCGACAGCACCAACGGCGCGACAAGCGCCGTGCAGGCAAGCAAGGCGAAGCGGTAGCGGCCGTAACAGGAAGGCCCTGCCGCCCTGCCGGCGGCCTGGCTCCGAGGCTCCGGCGCGACACGTTCGTCATGGCCGGCGTTCGGTCGGCGGCTGCGGATGCTGCTCACGTGGTCTTCCCTGGCTCGCGGACGCAGACCGTCAGCCGGCGAAGCGCAAAGCTCCGCCACCGCCGAAAACAGCAGGGCTGTCGGTCGCAGGTCACACTGATTTCAAGTTCACTGCGGCGCTCGCCCCAAAACCCCAAGCACCGACGCGCCGGACCCTATGCCTGCCCAAAAATGCGGTCAATTGTTAG
Organism: Aminobacter sp. MET-1; assembly: GCF_026521175.1. Classification (NCBI taxonomy): domain Bacteria; kingdom Pseudomonadati; phylum Pseudomonadota; class Alphaproteobacteria; order Hyphomicrobiales; family Phyllobacteriaceae; genus Aminobacter; species Aminobacter sp. MET-1. The sequence continues at coordinate 64,023 of NZ_JAMSHL010000023.1, forward strand.
AGGTTGACTATTATTGGGGCCATTTTTGCCAGCATTCCTAGATGCTTAAGCAAAATCTAATGCATCGAATACAGCGGTCGCCGCGATGCCTACCAGTTCCCAAACAAGGTGACTCTTGGCGTCGATGCCGATGCTGCGTGGAGCGATGCAGACTACAGAAGCACGGTTTTCAACCCGGCAGGACTTACCGGTCGGAAATCCAGATGCGCTGGATATCGACGCGGTCGGAGCTGCCAGAATTCGGCTTGGTTATGCTGTTGAGCGGTTCTGCCCTATGTCGCCGACGGTGTCGCTTTCGCGGGCGCATAAGACGATATTCGCATAGGCGTAGCGTACAAGTTTTGATCGGATCATCGGGCGCGACCCGATGATCGGCCGGAGAAAGCTGTCGAACCGATCCGCGCCGAATGCTCGTGCGGCTGCCGCGACATCGGCAGTTCAATAGACATTCGCCGGCAGCCAGACTCAGCCATGGATGTCCCGGCGACAACGACCAAAGCGCGGCTTCGGGCGGGCGCCCGGGCGAAATCCCACGCTATCCCGCACTCGCCAGTGCAAAGTGATTGTCGCCGGCCCTCAGGACCTCGCGCCCATCCATGGCAGCAGCACGGCGGACGGCGTCGGCCTCTTCAGGATCGAGCCGCGAGGCCATGTCCGTGAAGCGACGCTCCGGGTCGGGAACGGCCGACAGCAGAAGCCTGGTGTAGGGATGCTGCGGGTTGTCGATGATCGAGCCGCAATCGCCCCACTCGACGATCTGGCCGCTGTACATGACCGCGATGTCCTCGGCGACATAGCGCGCGGTGGCGATATCGTGGGTGATGTAGAGGATGCCGAGGTTGCGGCTCGTCTTCATCTCGTTGAGCAGGTTGAGCACGCCGAGGCGGACGGAGACGTCGAGCATCGACGTCGGTTCGTCCGCTACCAGCACCTGCGGCTGGGCCGAGAGCGCGCGCGCAATGTTGACACGCTGGCGCTGGCCGCCCGAAAGCTCGTGCGGATATTTCGCGGCGACGATGGCAGGGTCGAGCTTCACCGCTTCGAGCTGCTTGTTCACCTCCGCGTCGATGTCACGGGAAGCGATGTCGGGGCGGTGCAGGCTCAGCGTGCGCTTGAGGTGATAGGCGATGGTGTGGACCGGGTTCAGCGAGGCGAACGGGTCCTGGAAGATCATCTGCACGGCGCGCCGGTAGGCGGCGAGATCGCGGCCGCGCAGGCCCGCGGTCGGCGCGCCCTTGAACAGCACCCGGCCGGCGCCGGGCATGTATTCCAGCATCGCCATGCGCGCGCAGGTGGTCTTGCCGCTGCCGGATTCGCCGACGATCGCCAACGCCCGGCCGCTGTTGAGCGAGAAGTTGATCGAGCGCGCCGCATGGACGGCAAAGCTGCCGTGACCGAACGACTTGCTGACGGCATCGAAGCGCAGAAGCGGTTCGCTCATCCCAGCACCCCTCCCTTGAGCGATGGGAACGACGCCCACAGCTTCTTGGTGTAGTCATGTTGCGGGCGACGGAAGATCTCGTCCGACGGACCCTGTTCGACGAGCTTGCCCTGCAGCATCACGCCGATGCGGTCGCAGAACTGCACCATCAGCCCGAGGTCATGGGTGATGAACAGCACCGAGAACCCCATCTGTCGCCGGAGTTCGTCGATGCGCTGCAGGATCTCGCGCTGGACGACCACGTCGAGCGCCGTCGTCGGCTCGTCCATGATCACGAGCTTCGGATTGAGCGCCATGCAGATGGCGATGACGATGCGCTGGCGCATGCCGCCTGAGAACTGGTGCGGATAGTCGCGCATGCGCTCGGGCTTGATGTCGACCAGCCTGAGCATCTCGGCGGTCCGCTCGCGCGCCTGCTTGCGCGTGCAGCGGTTGTGGGTGGCGAGCACGTCGTAGAACTGCTCTTCGATGCGCAGCACCGGGTTAAGCGAGTTCATGGCGCTCTGGAACACCATCGCCACCTCGCGCCAGCGGAAGTCGCGCAGCGCCTTGTCGTCGAGCCCGAGCACATCGCGGCCGGCGAGCCGGATTTCGCTGCCCTTGCGGATCAGCGCCGGCGGCCCGTGCAGGCGGCTGACGGCGAAGGCAACCGTGCTCTTGCCGCAGCCGGATTCGCCGGCGAGACCGAACACCTCGCCCGGGGCCACGTCGAAGGACACCTGGTCGACGGCGCGGAAGTCCTTTTCAGCGCCGATATAGTCGATGGTGAGGTTCTTCACCGAGAGCAGAGCTTCATTCACAGGCGGCCCTCCCCCGACTTGACCAGGCTTGCCCAGCGGCCGAGGCTGCTGCCGGTGCGCAGGCGCGGATTGGCGATCTCGTCGACGGCGAAGTTGAGCAGCGACAGGCCGATGCCCAAAAGCGCGAGCGCGATACAAGGCGCAAGGATATCCCACCAGGCGCCGACCGACAGAGCCGAGGCCTTCTGCGCGTTGTAGAGCATGGTGCCCCACGAGATGACGTTGGGGTCGCCGAGGCCGAGGAATTCGAGCGTCGCCTCGGTGATGACGGCGAAGATCACGCTGCCGATGAAGTTGATGCCGACAATGGACAGCACGTTCGGGAAAATCTCGAAGGCCATGATGCGCCATTGCGGTTCGCCCATCATCTCGGCGGCCTTGACGAAGTCGCGCTGCTTGACCGACAGCGTCTCGGCGCGCGTGACGCGCGCGCCCCAGGCCCAGGACGTGATGCCGAGGATGACGGCGATCACCATGGGGCCGGCCTGGCCGACGAAAGCTGCGATGACCAGCAGCAGCGGCAGGTTGGGCACCACCAGCACCATGTTGGTGAGGAAGCTGATGACCTCGTCGGTCTTGCCGCCGCGATAGCCGGCGATGATGCCGAGCGCGGTGCCGACGACGGTTATCAGCAGGCCGGCGGCGAAGCCGACAGCAAGCGAGGTGCGGGCGCCGTAGATCAGCCGCGCCCAGACGTCCTGGCCGAGTCGCGTCGTGCCGAGTATGTGGTCGGCAGACGGCGGCTGGTGCGGCCGGCCGGTGCGGGCGGCAGGCGCATATTCGGTCAACAGCGGCGCAAAGATGGCGATCAGGACGATGATCGTCACGATCGTCAGGCCGACGGCCGCCTTGCGGTTGCGCTTGAGGCCAATGAGCAGTTGAGCCATGTCAGCCACTCCCCTTCAGGCGTGGGTCGAGCAGGACATAGGTCACGTCGACGATGAAATTGGCGACCAGCATGGCAGCCGTCATGACGAGCAGCTGGCCCTGGATCACGGGATAGTCGCGGGCGAGGATCGCCTGGTAGAGCGTGTTGCCGAGACCCGGATAATTGAAGACGACCTCGGTCACCAGCGAGCCGCCAAGCACGGTGCCCAGCGCAATCGCGAGGCTGGAGACGGCCGGCAGCAGCGCGTTGCGTGCGGCGTACCACACCATCACGCGCCGGTCCGACAAGCCCTTGGCGCGCGCCATGACGACATAGTCCTGGCCGAGCAGGTTGATCATGTTGTTGCGCATGGTGACGGTGAAGCCGCCTGTCAGGACCACGCACAGCGTAATCATCGGCAGAAGCGCGTGATAAAGCACGCTGCCGGCAAACTGCAGGGTAAAGGACGGATCGAGCGCCGGATCATGCGCATAGCCGGTCGGGAACCAGCCGAAGGTGAAGCCAAAGAAATAGAGCGCCACCAGCGAGGTCACCACGGCAGGGATCGAGGTGGCGAAGATCGAGCAGACCGATATGACCACGTCGATCCGGGTGCCGCGCCGCCACGCCGCGACCATGCCGAGGAAGCTGCCGAGGATGAAGCTGATGATGGTGGCGGTACCGACAAGCCCCACGGTCCAGACCAGCGCCCGGCCGAGCAGCTCGGTCACCGGCAGCGGGAAATACTTCACCGACATGCCGAGATCGCCGGTGAAGATGCTGGCGAGGTAGGTCAGGTATTGCTGCCAGATCGGCCCGTCGACGAAGCCGAAGGTGAGCTTCAGCGCCGCAAGGCTTTCCGGCGGCAGCTCCGTGGCCGCGCTCGAAAACATCAGCGCCACCGGATCGCCCGGCATCATGCGCGGCAGGAAGAAATTGATCGTCGCCGCCGCGATGAACGCGGCGAGGTAGAACAATGTCCGTCGGAGAAGGAATGGCATCGGCTCAGATTGGCAGGGCCGTTTCCGGCCCCGCCAACTCCCTAGTAGGACGTTACTTCACCGGGCGCAGGGCCAGGAGGTTCAGCAGACGTGCAGGATTGTTCCTGGTGATCGACGGATTGGCGAAGGCATTGTCCTTCGTCGACCAGCCGGTGAAGCGCGTGGTGTTGTACTGGTACCAGTTCGGGTTGTTGAACACCGGCGCCAGAGGCATGTTCTCGGCAACGATACGCTGCGCCTTGTTCATGGCCTCCTTCTGCTTCTCGAGGTCGGCGGTCTGGGTGAACTCCTTCACCAGGTTCTCGACTTCAGGATTGAACCAGCGCTGGGCTGTGAAGCGGGTCTTGCCCTTGTCGGCGGCCGTGAAGGCGCGCTTGTAGGGGTAGTAGGGCGAAGCCGATGCCGGCAGGCTGTTGATGGCGCCATCGAACTTGCCTTCGATCAGGCTCTGGGTCCAGACGGCCTCTTCCGGCGTCTCGATCTTGGCGTCGATGCCGACCGCCTTCATGTTGTCGACGGCGATGTTGACGGTGTCGATCCAGTCGGTCCAGCTTGCCGGCACGATGATCGAGAAGGCGAGCTTGGTGCCATCGGGATTCTCGCGCATGCCGTCGCCGTCCTTGTCGGCGTAGCCGGCCTCGTCGAGCATCGCCTTGGCGGCGGCCTCATCATAGGTGGCGTACTTGCCGAAGTCGGCCTTGACCGTCTCGTCGGACCAGCTCTTGTAGAGCTCGCCCATCAGGCCCGGATCCTCGTTCAGCGTCGGATAGCCGTAGCCGGCAATATCGATCATGCCCTTGCGGTCGAGCGCCATCGACACAGCGCGACGGAAGTTAAGGTCGGTGAACGCCTTCCGGTTGTTCTCGTTGGCCGTCTCCTGGTTGAAGATGAAGGCCACCATCGAGCTCGGCGAATACCAGTAGTGGAAGTGCTCGGGGTTCTTGGCGACGTAGACCTTTTCGATGTCGGGAATGAAGGACACACCCCAGTCCAGCGTGCCGCTGACGGTCGCGGTCAGGATCTGGTTGTTGTCGGCCAGCTGCGGGAAGCGCATGCAGTCGACCTTGAGGGTCTCGGCGTCCCAGTAGTGCGGGTTGCGGCACTGGTCGTAGGTCTGGCCGGTGAAGCGCGGCACCTCGGTCATCGGGCCGCTGCCGACGGGCTTCTCGTTGGCGTAGGTGACCGGGTCGGCGATGTCCTTCCAGACATGCTGCGGCACGATCGGAATCTGCGACAGGGTTTCGGCCGCGAGCGAGCTCGGGTTGTTCAGCGTGAAGCGGACCTTCTGGCCATCGACGACTTCGACGCCGCCGATCTGCGACCAGATGCTGACGAAATCGAGCGCCGGGAACTTCTTGAGCAGGTCATAGGTGAACTTGACGTCTTCCGAGGTAAACGGCTTGCCGTCCGACCACTTCAGGCCCGCGCGCAGCTTGAACTCGATGCTCTTGAGGTCGTCGGCAAGCTTGAAGCTCTCGGCCAGGCGGTAGACCGGCTTGTTGCTGTCGAAGCGGTTGAACACCACCAGCGGCTCGTAGATGAAGTCGAGCGTGCTCTGGCGCGCCGAGGCCTGGTTGAACGGGTTGAAGTTGCGCACCCAGGTCGTCGCCGGCTCGACATTGACGGTCAGGATGTTTTCGGCAGCAGCCGGCGCAATGCCGAGCAGAAGCGCCGAGATGGCGGTAAGTGTATGCAGTTTCACGTCAGTTCCCCTTTCAGTCGTATTGTCGTTGGTTTGGTAATCAGCGGTCTGCCTTCGGACGGCGGAGCATGCCTTCGTAGACACCCTTGTCGGGTGCCGGGATCGGAACGGCGCCGACCGAATTGACGTAGAAATCGACGGGTCCGGCATCGCCGATGATGGCGTAGGCGTAACCGTCGGCCTTGAGCGCTTCGAGGGCGGCGGCGAGCAGCGCCACGCCGACACCCCTGCCCCGAGCCTCCGGGCCAACACCGGTCGGCCCGAAAAAACCGCGCGCGACGATGTCGTAGCAGGCAAAGCCCAGGAGCTTGCCGTTCTCGACTGCGACGAGGCAGGCGACGGGCCGCCGCGCAAACGCCACCGTCACTTCGCTGGCCCAGTTGTCGCTGAAGTGTTCGCGCACCCAGTCGACGACCAGCGCCATCTCCGGCGCCAGCGCCGGGCGGATCGCCACGCCCGCCACATGGCGACGCGAACGCAGGTCCTCGAACTTTGCCGAATGGAGACTGACGAGCAGATCAGGCACCTTGTTTCTCCCTTGTCGATCCCAGCGCGCATCGGCTTCAGGCCGCGCGCCGGCTCGCGCTATTCCCAGTGTCCGTAGAGGTTGGGCATCAGGCCTGCCGTGGCCGCGAACCGGTCCCACGACTTCCGCTCCCATGGCGTCCACGCCGTCTCGGCGATGGCCGACAGGCGCGGGAAGACCAGGCGATCGAACACGGCGCGATCGGTCATGGACTCGCTCCAGATGCAGGCCTGGATGCCCTTGAAATGCTTGAGCTGTTCGGCGGTCCAGCCACCGACAGGGTCGAACTCGTAGGTCTCGCGCGGCAGCGGCGCTCCGGCCCAGCCAGCACCGGGCTCGTTCCAGTCGGTCGACTGGGACATGTCGAGATAATAGGCCTGCCCCGGGGCGACGACGATGTCGTAGCCTTCGCCGGCCAGACGACCGCAGATCGGCACGTCGCGCCAGCCGACAAGATACGAAGCATCCTTGTCGAGCGCGCCGCCATGGGCGGCCTCCTGCCAGCCGCCGGTCACGCAGCCGAGCGACTTGATGAGCTCGTGGATCTCGCGGACGAACGCCGCCTGAAGGATCGAGGTGGTAGCGCCCTCGATGTCGTCGGCGCCGTCATGGTTGGTCAGTGTGTTGGTGAGGCCCGCATGCGAGCGCGCGGCATTGTCGCCGGCAAGCTGGCGCAGCATGTCGAGCGCCATCGGCGAACCGGACCAGGCGCCCAGCGGCACCTCGTCAGCGCCGATATGCAGCACCTTGGACGGGAACAGCTCGGCCAGCTCGCGGAACACCTCCTTGATGAAGGCCACGGCCTTCGGCTGCGCCGGGTTGATACAATTGTTGGGCACGCCCTGAACCGAGGCGTATTCGCCTGTTTCGCCGGGATCGCGCAGTTCGGGCAACGCCTCGAGCAGCGCATAGCTGTGGCCGGGGATGTCGATCTCCGGGATCACATCGATGCCATAGCTGCCGGCAAGGGCAACGATCTCGCGCACCTCTGTCTGGGTGTAGTAGCCGCCGGTCGGCTGCGGGCCGGAACCCAGCATCGGCGGCACGGGCAGGCCATGGCCACGCCAGGCTGCGCGCGTGCACAGCTCAGGATAGGCCACGATCTCGATGCGCCACGCCTCGTCGTCGGTCAGGTGCCAGTGGAACTGGTTGAGCTTGTTCCAGGCCATGACGGCCAGGAACTGCTCGACCTCGCCGCTTGAGTAGAACTGTCGCACGACGTCGAGATGGCAGCCGCGGAAGCCCATGCGCGGGGCGTCCTCGATGGTGCCTGCCGCCGGGAAGACAAACGACTGGCGGTGGCGCCTGGCGCCACGCAGCATCTGGCCGAGCGTGATCAGGCCATAGAGATAGCCGGTGACGCCTGACGCCGTGACGACGACCTCGCCTTCGCTGAAATCGATGCGATAGGCTTCGGCATCGCCGCTGCGTTCGACCAGACGGACCGTGCGGCCGCCCTGATGGGCCTCGCGCACCAGCGCCTCGCCTGGAAACAGGCGCTGGGTCAAGTCGGCGAATGCCTGGCAGGCCCCGCGCTGGGCCTGGGTTTCGGGCGCGAGTGCCAGCCCGTCTGGCGTCTGGCCCGGCACGATGGCCTCGACGCTGCCCGGCCATGGGATGATGGAGAGCGGAACCGGCGACGAGGCGGGATCGCCAAGGGTCGCAGTTCCGCGCTTGGGCGCGTTCTCGACGACTGTCGACACCGTAGGTTTCGTGCCGGCAACGACAATCGATCCGTCCGATTTCACGACATAGGCGCTGGTGGCGCCGTCGCTCCAATGCCGCAGCGGATAAGACAGCTGGCGGGCCGAGCACTCCCAGACGGCGCCCGGCTGCAGTACGAAGTCCTTGGGAGGTGCGACTTCGCTGTGATTGGAGAAACGGCGAACGAGACGGCCGTTTTCGATGGCCGCATTGGCTTCCAGCCGTGCCGGCCCGCTGAAGCAAAGGACGAAATCGGCGAGCGGCGCATCGCCCCTGTTGGTGAGACGCATCGTGTAGATCGGTGCCTTGCCCTCGCTGGCCGGCGTCCAGATCGTTTCGAAAACCAGGGAATGTGAAGGCTCGAAAGGCGCAGTCATCTCGTTCTCGTCCTCAAGTGATCTTTGCCGCAATCGTCAACTGGCCAGCCGCGATTGGGCCTCGGGGCTGTCCAGCCCCAGCGGATCGGCGACGCGCGGCCACATCTGCAGGCTCGCCTTGCGATAAGGCGTCGTCGCCGGATCGGTCGGATAGGAGGTGGGGGCCGCGACATAGACGATCTCGGACGCGACCGGCTGGAAGCCCGCATGGAAATGATTGGTCGACTTGACCAGGAGGTAGGCCTTGGCGGCGAAATCGATGCCCTGGTTGGAAAAGATGTCGGGTTCGTAGGTCTGGGTGCGGCTGGTGATCAACAGGATGTCGATCGACGTGCCGAGCGGGCGCACCACGGCGGTGTTGCCAAGCGTCACCCGGCTGTTGCGGAAACTTTGCCAGCCGGCGTCGGCTGTGCTCATGACCGTCACCTTCAGATCGAGCGGCTCGCCACCCTCCGGGCTCGACTTGCCGCCGATGCGCAGGTCGAGCACCGCGCCTTCGCCCGCCGCGTGGCAGAAGGAGACGGCAATCGGGTCCCAGATCGTGGCGACGGCAACATCATCAAGACCGCGCGCCAGGATCTGGCGCAGGATATAGGTCGCATCGCCGGCGACGCCGCCGCCGGGATTGTCCCAGACATCGGCAATGACGACGGGCTGGTCCGGATTGGTGTCGCGCAGTTCGATCGCGCGATTGAGGCCGGCCTCCGTATCGAGCATCGGCATGGATGTCCGCTTGCGCAGGCCGTAGAGCTCGTGCCCGAGCGTCCGCGCCAGGACATCGCCCTTCGCCTTGTCGTTGTCGGTCACCACCACGATGCGCGTTCCCATGTCGGGCACATCGCCGGCCATGAAGCCATGGATGACCGAGATCGACAGCACCCCGTCCTTGCCCTCCAGGTCAGTCAGCCGGTCGACAAAGGAGCGCATCGGCTCGCGGCTGGTCGGATAGATGGTGATCATGCGGCAGTCGAAGGTCGAGATCGCGGGCTTGATCTCGCCGCGCAGCGCTTGCAGCGCAAGTTCCACGACGTGCTCGCCGCGCTGCTCGAAATCGGTGTGCGGGAATTCTAGAAACGTGGCCATCAGATCGAGATTGGCGACGCGCAGCCCCGTCAGGTGGCTGTGCGGGTCGAACTCGGCGGCGACAAGCACGTCGGGTCCGACAAGGCCGCGAACCCGCAGCAGGAAATCGCCTTCCGGATCGTCGTACCCCTGGGCGACCATGGCGCCATGCAGGCCGAGCACGACGGCATCGACGGGCATGGCCGCCTCGAGCTCGGCCAGGATCTGGTCGCGCAGCATTTCATAGGTCTGGCGCTGGATCAGGCCGGCTGGCTCGGCCCAGCAGGACGTTCCCTCGATCACCTCGAACCCCTCGTCGCGGCCACGGCGGCGCAGGATCGGCACCACCGACGAACACAAGGTCGGCGTGTCGGGATGCTCGCCCGGTTCGGCATAGAACGCAGCCTTGAACGCGTTGATGTCCGTCGGCACGGGAGAGAACGTGTTTGTTTCCGTTGCCAGCGAGGCCGTGAAAATGCGCATTGAACCGACGATCCGAGTGGTTTCGACACGGCGGCACGGCATTGTCCCTCCGTGAGAAGGTCCATGCCCGCAGCAGCCATTCCTGATTGTTGGGCGCACGCCACCTGCCGCAGGACGCTGCGCGCCGCTCGAACCTTTACCGGTTGTCGCGAGCAGCATGCCGACTGCGCTCATGAGCGTGCGATTTTAGTGTTTTTCCTCCCTGCACCGTCATGCGGTGTAATTAATTTTCATATTAGGGCGACAATCTCGCTCTCGTCAACGAGATTCTGGCTATTTTTCCCCAAACATGTAATTCACTTACGTAACTGAAAAACATGCCGCCGGATCGACACGGTTCCGACTGACAAAAGGAACGAGTTCTCGGCAAGGCGGAACTGATGGCTTTTGTGGTTTTATTTCAATTGGGTAGCGCCAATCGACATGGACGCCTCGACGCCGGCTGAGCATATCGGGTGGCGTTGCTGAAGAGGCTTCCTGTGTTATGGAGGCATGTCTGAAAGAAATTCCTTTTCACGATTGAGTCGTTCGACAACCGCGCCCGCGCACTCGAACTGGAGAGCTTTGATGGACCTCTATCACGCCCTGTCGGACGAGGAAGGCAAGCTCTCGGGCCTCGAGCAGAAGCTTGCGCGGCTGGTGATGGAAGATGTCGATTTCGCCGTGAACTCCTCGATCGGAGACCTTGCCGCGCGCGCCGAGGTCTCGCCGCCGACGGTGACGCGCTTCTGCCGCCGGCTGGGCTGCCAGAGCTTTTCCGACTTCAAGGTCCAGCTGGCCAAGATGCCTTATGTCGGGCTGCGCTATGTGATGCCGGAGGCACAGACCGCCACGCCGGCGGAGGTTGCCGAAGACATCGTCGCCAAGGCGCAGAATGCCTTGTTCCAGCTGCATCGCCAGCTCGACCCCGAAGCCCTGGGCAAGGCGGCCCAGCTCCTCCGCGGGGCCGAATTCATCTACGCCTTCGGCGCCAGCGGCAATTCGTCGATGATCGTCAACGAACTGCACAACAGGCTGTTCCGGCTGGGGTGCCGCATCAACGCCTCCAACGACCACAACCTCAACATCATGCTGGCCGCCGCAGCCCAGCCGGGCACGGTCGTGTTCGGCTCGTCCTTCAGCGGGCGCGACCCCGGCCTGGTTCAGAGCCTGGAACTGCTGCGCAAACGCGCCATTCCCACTGTCGTCATCACCCAGAGCAATTCGCCGGTCGCCGCCGCGGCCGACGTGGTGATCACCATCGACCTGCCGGAAGGCAAGAACATCTTCCGGCCGACCTCGACCCGCTATGCCTATCTGGCGGCGATCGACATCCTCGCCAACCTCGTCGCCTATGCCGACCGCAACAAGGCGGCAAAGGCCCTGCGCACCATCAAGGAAGAGCTCGTGCGCCGCCGCGACGGCGACGACCGGCAGGTGCTGGGCGACTGATTTCAAACCCTGTAGGCCGCCCGACCTCGCTCCTGACACCACGGCGACGACGGGATGTCAGGTGAAAAATCGCTTCATGTTGATCGCCAGCCGGCTTTGAACGATACTCGCCTCGTCCCTTGGGAGCCGCAGGCGCATGCGTACACCGGTTGCCAATCAGATCGCCAAGCGCAAGGCCGTCGCGGAGGCTCGCGAGCGGCAGAAGGTTTTCGTTGCCTCCAGGCGCTTCAGGGGCGACGGGCAGCCGATCTCCCGGGTACTCGTGTCCGGCCGCTACTACGACGTCGGCGATACCCTGCTGCAGCAGCTTCTCGACGGTGCTTCACCACGCGAGCTGGAGCTCGATCCCGCTCCCGACGAGCCCGGGCCGGCCTAAGTCTCGCATGGCAGCCGAAAAGCTTCGCAGCTACCGCGACAAGCGCGACTTTTCCAAAACCCGCGAACCGCGCGGCGGCACACCGGCGAGCAACGGCAACCGCTTCGTCGTCCACAAGCACCACGCCACCGCCGACCATTACGACCTGCGCCTCGAACTCGACGGCGTGCTCAAGAGCTGGGCCGTGCCGCGCGGGCCCTCGCTCAACCCCGCCGACCGGCGGCTGGCGGTCGAGACCGAAGACCACCCGCTCGAATATATCGACTTCGAGGGCATGATCCCGGAGGGCGAATATGGTGGCGGGCCGATGATCGTCTGGGACGCCGGCAGCTGGGCGCCGATGGACGATGCCCGCTCGGCTCTCGACAAGGGCGCCTTCAAGTTCCGGCTGTGGGGCGAAAAGCTCAAGGGCGGCTGGATGCTGACACGGCTGAAACCCAGGCCCGACGAGGACAAGCGCAACTGGCTGCTGATCAAGGAGCACGACCAGGCCGAGGACACCGAGACCGACATCCTTGCGGTGCGCCCCGAGAGCGTGAAATCAGGCAGGCTGATCGAAGAGCTGGTGCCCCAGAGAAAGCCGCCGACGAAGCCCGAGGATCTCAAGCCTGAAACGCTTGCCGGCGCTGTTCGCTCGGCCATGCCGGCGCGGATCGAGCCACAGCTCGCCACCGCGACCGAAAGGCCGGCAGCCGATCCAAAGAAGTGGCTGCACGAGATCAAGCTCGACGGCTATCGGACGATGGCCCACATAGCCGACGGCGCTACCAGGCTGATCACGCGCAGCGGGCTCGACTGGACGAAGCGCTATGGCACGCTGCCAATGTCATTTCGCCGCCTGCCCTGCTCGGAGGCGATCATCGACGGCGAGATCGTCGTGCTCGACGACAAGGGCATCAGCCGCTTCGCCGCGCTGCAGGACGCACTCGCCGGCGGCCACGACCGGCAGCTTGTCTTCTATGCCTTCGACCTCGTCTTCCTCAATGGCTGGGACCTGCGCAAGGTGACGCTCGAACAGCGCAAGGCGCTGCTAGAAAAGCTGCTTGCCGGCCAGATCGATGCCCGCAGCGCCATCCAGTACAGCGACCATGTCGGCGGCGACGGCCGGAAGTTTTTCGAAAGCGTCAGCGAGATGGGGCTGGAAGGCATCGTCTCCAAGCAGCTTTCGGCACCCTATGTCTCCGGCCGCACCCACAGCTGGACCAAGACCAAGGCGCTGCAACGAGGCGATTTCGTCATCGCCGGCTACACGACCTCGGAAGCGGCCGAGGGACTGGCGGCCCTTGCGCTCGGCGAATGGATCGACGGCGAACTCGAATATCGCGGCAAGGTCGGAACCGGTTTCGACACCGAGACGTTGGACACCCTGCTGCCGCGCCTCGAAGCGATCAGGGATGGCGCGGCACGGCTCGACGGAGCCCCCAAGGAGGTAATCCCGGTGCGGCCTGTGCTGACAGCCCGCATCCACTACGCCAACCGCACATCGGACAACGCCTTGCGGCATGCGGTGTTCAAGGGACTGCGGGAAGTGGAACTGAGCGCCAAGGAGACCCAGGTGGAGCGCAAGCGCCTGATCTCAGATGCCGACCTTGCCGGCATCTCGATCACCAACCCGACCCGCCGGATTCTCGGCAAGGCGGGGCCGACCAAGCTCGACATCGCCGTCTATTACGCGGCTGTCGGCGACTTCATGTTGCCGCATATTCTGGGGCGGCCGGTATCGCTGTTCCGCTGCCCGTCGAGCCGGCCGCAGGACTGCTTCTTCCAGCGTCACGCCTTCACCGGCATGCCCGCCACCATCGCCTCTTTCGAGACCAGCAATTCGGATGGCGAGACCAAGACCTACATCGCCGTCGAGGACGCCAAGGGTTATCTGGCGCTGGCGCAGTTCGGTGTCGTCGAGTTCCATGCCTGGGGCGCATTGCGAAAGCAGCTGGACAAACCCGATCGCGTGGTCTTCGACCTCGACCCCGGCGAAGGCATCGGCTGGCGCGAGGTCGTCGAGGCGGCAGTCCATGTCAAGGGCGAGCTGGAAGCCATCGGCCTCGTGCCGTTCGTGAAGACCTCGGGCGGAAGCGGCATCCATGTGGTGGTGCCGGTGAAGAAGAAACTCGGCTGGAAGCAGATCCATCAGGCAAGCAGCGCCATCGCCTCCCGTATCGCCGCCACCGCACCCAAGACGTTCACAACAGTGATGGGCAAGGACAACCGCAAGCAGCTTATTTTCATCGACTTCCATCGCAATGCGCGAAGTGCAACGGCAGCTGCCCCCTACACGCTGCGGGCGCGAACCCACATGCCGGCTTCGACCCCACTTGTCTGGAGTGATCTCGAGTCCATCGACGCTCCGCAGGATTTGAACTATTCTTCGCTTCCCGGACTTTTGGCTACGTCAGGCGATCCCTGGGCCGATATCGACGATCACGCCCGAGAATTGCCGGCAGCGTTCACAGGTAAAGCTTAGTTGTGTCGTCGCGTAGGAGACAAGCATGGCGCCCAGGGCATCTTGGAAGGGATATCTCAAGCTCAGTCTGGTCAGTTGCCCGGTAAGGCTGTACCCGGCAACGAGCTCGAGCGAACGCATCGCCTTCAACCAATTGCACAAGGACACCCACAACCGGATCAACATGAAGCCGGTCGACCCCGAACTCGGGCTCGTCGAACGCACCGATCTGGTCAAGGGCTACGAATACGAAGACAAGAAGTACATCATCATCGACGAGGCCGACCTCGACAGCGTCAGGATCGAGTCCAACCACACGATGAACATCGAGGCCTTCGTCGAGGAAGGCTCGGTCGACGTGATCTACCAGGACGCACCCTACTATCTGGCGCCTGACGGGGCCATGGCCGAGGAGACTTTCGCGGTTCTGCGCGAGGCGCTGCACAAGACGGGCAAGCTCGCCATCGCACGACTGGTGCTGTCGAGCCGCGAACGCGTCGTCACCATCGGCTCGCGCGAGAACGGCATGTTCGTCTGCACGCTGCGGAACCCGAGCGAAGTGCGCGGCACAGCCGAGTACTTCGGCAACATCCCCGCCGGCGATCCGGACCCCGAGATGCTGCAGCTTGCGGAAGCTCTGATCCAGCAGAAGCTGACGACCTTCGATCCGAAGAACTATGAGGATCGCTACGAGATCGCCCTGATGAAGATGATCAAGGAAAAGCTGAAGGGCCACAAGCCGATCATCGCAGCCGCCCCCGAACGCGGCAATGTCATCAACCTGATGGACGCGCTGAAGGCGAGCCTAGGCCAGTCCAAGCCACCGGCCAAGAGCAAGCCCAAGGTGGATGCAGCAGCCAAGCCGGTCGAAAAAGTGGCGGCATCGGGCGGCAAGCCGGCAGCCAAGGGCAAGAAGTGACAGATCCGTCATCGTCTCTCCAGGGCACGACCTTCGGTCTCGTGGGCGCACTGGAAGCGTTTCCACGGCGCCTCGCCCTGCGCGAGGTCAGGCGCCTCGGCGGCGACCTCCAGCACGGCGTGACCCGGCGGACGACCCATGTCGTGTTCGGGCGCGGCCTGCTTGAGCGTGAAAGCGATGCCCGTATCGCCGGCAAATATGAGGCCGTGTCAGGCGGCCAGATGACTGTGCTCAGCGAGAACGGCTTCCTGCGCATGCTCGGCCTGCTCGATCCGCCCGAAGCCGCGGCCCTTTCGCAGGCATCGATCGGCGAGCAATCGAAGCTCGATCCCAAGGCGCTCGCGCTTCTCGGCCTGTTCGACGCCTTCGAGCACCATATGGAGCCCTACTCCTTCCGCGACCTGATCCTCGCCAGGAAATATGCCGGGCTGCTGGTTGGCGGGGCGAGCTGGGGACGGATCGCACGGTCCGTCCGTCGTTCCGGGCCGGTCGCCTCGCTGACGGCGCTGAACCTGCACACGGAGGATGGGGACGCGATCTACGCGCGCCAGGGGACCGAACTGACCGAACTGGACGGCCAGGGCCTGCTGCCGCTGGATCGGACCAACGACACTGAAATCGAGGCCCTTTTTTCCCTCGCCGAAGAAGCCGAGGACGAAGGCCGCCACCTCGAGGCGGCGGCACTCTACAGGCGCTATCTGGCAGCCGACCCCGGCGACGGCATCGCGGCCTTCAACCGGGCAAACTGCCTGCGCGCCGGCGGGCTGACGACAGAGGCAGCGGGTGCCTACATGCAGGCAATCAAGCTCGACCCGAATTTCGTCGAAGCCTGGTTCAATCTCGGCGGGCTTTTCGCCGAACAGGGCAAGGTCGCAACGGCCCGGCGTCATCTCAAGGCAGCCGTGACGCTCGACCCGGGATATGCCGACGCCGTCTACAACCTCGCCAATCTCGAATACCAGGCTGGCGATCTCGCGGCGGCCCGGCACTGGTGGTCTGTCTATATCCAGCTCGACAGCACGTCGGAATGGGCGCGCACCGCCGAAAAAGGCATCCAGTATGCCGACCTCCACCTCAGGAAACGTTCAGCCGGCTGACATGGACACGCAATTTCTCTTCAACGGCGACGAAGACGCCGCCGTCACCATCCTTTTGGCGCATGGCGCCGGCGCGCCGATGGATTCGGCGTCGATGGAAGCGACTGCCAAGGCGCTGGCCGCACAAGGCTTCCGCGTCGCCCGCTTCGAGTTTCCCTATATGGCTGCCCGACGCACTGAGGCCGGGCGCAAGCCGCCGCCGCGCGCGGAAACGCTGAACCCGGAATACAAGGCTGCGATCGAAAAGCTCGGCGCCAAAGGCCCGCTCATCATCGGCGGCAAGTCGATGGGCGGGCGCGTCGCCAGCATGGTCGCCGATGAGCTGTTCGCAGCAGGCAGGATCGCCGGCCTGCTCTGCCTCGGCTATCCGTTCCATCCGCCGGCCAAGCCCGAACAATTGCGAACGAAGCATCTGGCGGGACTGAAGACGCCGGCGCTGATCGTGCAAGGCACCCGTGACGAATTCGGCACCCGCGACGAGGTTGCAGGCTACGACCTGTCCGACCAGATCGAGCTGTTCTGGCTGGAAGACGGCGACCACGACCTCAAGCCGCGCAAGAGCATCTCGGGCTTCTCCGCCGCCGACCATCTGAAATCGATGGCCGACAAGGTCGCGTCTTGGTCGGCGCAGCTGAAGCGTTAGGTCGAATGGCGTGAAGATCGCCACGTTCAACATCAACAACATCAACCGTAGGCTCGGAAACCTGCTGGCGTGGTTGAAGCAGGCCAAACCCGACGTCGTCTGCCTGCAGGAACTCAAGGCGGCCGACGATGAGTTCCCTGCCAAGGCGCTCGAAGACGCCGGTTACGGCGCCGTATGGCGCGGCGAGCGCGCCTGGAACGGCGTGGCGATATTGGCCAGGGACGGAAAACCTGTGGTGACGCGATGGGAACTGCCCGGCGACCCCGACGATGACCAGAGCCGCTACATCGAAGCTGCGGTGGGCGGCATTCTCGTTAGCTGCCTCTACGCGCCCAACGGCAACCCGCAGCCGGGGCCGAAATTCGACTACAAGCTCGCCTGGCACAAGCGCTTCAATGCACACGCCGCAGCCCTGCTCGCCGCCGGCATACCTGTCGTGCTCGCCGGCGACTACAACATCGCGCCCGAAGTGCGCGACGTCTATGCGACGCAGTCCTATGACGACAACGCGCTGGTACAGCCTCAGAGCCGCGCGGCGTTCCAGGCACTGCTCGAGCGAGGCTGGACCGACAGCATCCGCAGGGCATTTCCCGGCGACGGCGTCTACAGTTTCTGGGACTATCGGCGAAACAGGTGGCAGCGCAACGCCGGCCTGCGCCTCGATCACCTGCTCCTGAGCCCCGATCTCGCCGGCCGCCTCTCAGCCGCCGGCATCGACCGCGACGTCAGAGGCCTCGCCGACGCCAGCGACCACGCGCCGGTCTGGATCGAGCTCGGCGCGCCGCAGGCTTAGAGCGCACTTATCCTGGAACTCTGGCCTCGATAGCGCTCGCTTATGCGGCGCATTGCCAATGACGATTGGACAGCGACCCGACCGCGAGCAGATAAGCTGACATCCAGGATGCGGTGGTTTGGCCGAAAGGCAGCCGCCGCGACAAGGCATTCCTGCCTCGTTACCTCAGTTGTTTGGAAGGTCCCATCATGCACCAGCCGCTCGTCGCCGTGTCGACAGACGTCAAGCAGTTCGAGAACTACACCTGGTATGCAGCGCCCCAGCAATATCTGGAGGCGGCAATTTCGGGTGCCGGCGTGCTGCCTGTGCTGGTGCCGTCCTTCGGC
>NZ_JAMSHL010000024.1:0-81864 GCF_026521175.1 Aminobacter sp. MET-1
CCCCCCCCCCCCCCCCCCCCCCCCCCCCCCCCCCCCCCCCCCCCCCCCCCCCCCCCCCCCCCCCCCCCCCCCCGCTTGTCGTCCCCTGGGGACGAATCGTCAGCCTACAGGCGTGGACCGTTACCGGCAGGGCGCCAAGTAGGTCACCGGCCTGCCGTTGCGGTCGTACATCGGGCGACCGCGACTGTCATACTGATGGTAGCGGCATTCGCCAGGAGCGGTGCCCGCGCCGATCATCGCACCGGCGAGACCGCCGATCACGGCGCCCGCAACCGTGGAGCCGGTGTTGCCGCCGATGGCCTGGCCGACAAGCGCACCGCCCGCCGCACCAATGGCGCCGCCGCCGACCGCGCGCTGCTCAGGGGTGTTACAGGCCGTCGCGGCCAATGCGACAAAAGACAAAACTGCGGCCGTAGCCAGAAAACGCGTCATGGACCCTACTCCTGAAGATTAATACCCAACGCTAGCATGACGAGAATTAGCGATCCAGCGGACTCTTATTGACATTTCGGCCGTCACGGTGCGCGCCGTGCGTCCGAAATCTGGGCGCGCGACGCCCAACTGAGGCCGTTACTCTGCCGTCACCAGCTCACGTCCGTTGCGCCGCCCGCTCGTCGCGCAGACGCTGGACCTCGCGGCGCTTGTTGACCAGCGAGGCAACGATCACACCCACGGCGACGATGGCGATCAGGATGGTGCATGCGGCGTTGATCTCGGGTGTAACGCCGAGGCGCACCTGGCTGTAGATCTTCATCGGCAGCGTCGTCGCGCCTGGACCCGAGGTGAAGCTCGAGATCACCAGATCGTCGATGGACAGCGTGAAGGCCAGCATCCAGCCCGAGATGATGGCCGGCAGGATGACCGGCAGCGTAATCTGGAAGAAGGTCTTCACCGGCGGCGCGCCGAGGTCCATCGCGGCCTCCTCGAGCGAGCGGTCGAAGGTGACCAGCCGCGACTGCACCACAACGGCGACGAAGCACATGGAGAAGGTGATGTGGGCGAGCGTCAGCGTGAAAAAGCCGCGATCGAGACCAACGGCGACAAACAGGAGCAGCAGCGACAGGCCGGTAATGACCTCGGGCATGACCAGTGGTGCGAATACCATTCCGGAAAACAGCACACGGCCGCGGAAGCGCGTGTAGCGGGTCAGCGCGAGAGCCGCGAGCGTGCCGAGTACGGTGGCGACGGTCGCCGAGATCAGGCCGACGCGGATCGTCACCCAGGCAGCGTCCATCAGACCCTGGTTCTGGAACAGCGAATAATACCATTTGGTCGAGAAGCCGCCCCAGACGGTGACGAGCTTGGATTCGTTGAAGGAGAAGATGACCAAAAGCACGATCGGCAGATAGAGGAAGGCAAAGCCGAGCACGATGGCGCTGATGTTGAAGCGGCTCCAGGTGGTGTTCATGTCAGCGCCCCTGTTCCTGGGCGCGCGCCTGCGCCTGTTGGAAGAACATGATCGGCACGACCAGCAGCAAGAGCAGGATGACGGCCACGGCCGAGGAAACCGGCCAGTCACGGTTGGAGAAGAATTCGTTCCACAGGGTCCGGCCGATCATCAGCGTCTGCGAACCGCCGAGCAAATCGGGGATGACGAACTCGCCGACGGCGGGAATGAAGACCAGAAGGCAGCCGGCGATGACGCCGGGAAGCGACAACGGGAAGGTGATCTTCCAGAAAGCGGTCATTGGCGGGCAGCCGAGGTCCTGGGCGGCCTCGATCAGCGAATAGTCCATCTTCTCCAGCGCCGAATAGAGCGGCAGGATCATGAACGGCAGGTAGGAATAAACGATGCCGATGAAGATGGCGGTGTGGGTGTTGAGGATGATCAGCGGTTCGTCGATGACGCCGATTGACTGCAGGAACTGATTGAGCAGCCCCTCGGGCTTGAGGATACCGATCCAGGCGTAGACGCGGATCAGGAAGCTCGTCCAGAACGGCAGGATGACCAGCATCAACAGCGTCGGGCGAATTGATTCCGGCGCGCGCGCCATGCCGTAGGCGATGGGATAGCCGACCAGCAGGGCCAGCAGCGTCGAGACGCCGGCGATGATCACGCTGGAAATGTAGGCGGTGTAGTAGAGCGGGTCCTCGGTAAGCCAGACATAGTTGTCGAAGCTGAACTCCCGGAACTGATCCATCAGCCCTGAAATGCCGTCTCCCAGGCCGAGGACCGGCGTGTAGGGCGGCATGGCGATCGCCGTGGTCGACAGCGAAATCTTGAAGACGATGAAGAACGGAATGAGGAAGAAAAACAGCAGCCAGACGTAGGGAACGAGGATGACCAGGCGGTTGGTGATGGCCGAGACGACGTTTTTCATCGCCCCACCTATCGCGTCAGCACGACGCCGGCATCCTGCCGGAACGAGATCCAGGCCTTGTCATCCCAGCTCAGCGGGTCCTCGGTGGCGCGGGTGGCGTTGAGCGAGCTCGCCTTGACCACCAGCCCGTCGCCGAGCTTGACGTGGAAGATGGTCATGTCGCCGAGATAGGCGATATCGTAGACTTCGCCCTCCAGCACGTTGTCGCCGCTTTCGGGCTTCCTGGACGAGACCTTGATCTTCTCCGGGCGGATGGCGAAGGCGACTTCGGTGCCTTCAGGCACTTCGCCGGCATTCGATGTGTGAATGGTCAATCCGCTGTTGCCGGCGATTGCCGTGCCGCTGCCGTTGCGGCTGGCGATCTTGCCTTCGAACATGTTGATGTTGCCGACGAAATCAGCAACGAAGCGCGAGCCGGGGGCTTCGTAGACCTCGGCCGGGGTCGCCACCTGCATCACCTCACCCTTGTCGAGGATGGCGATGCGGTCGGCCATGGTCATGGCCTCTTCCTGATCGTGGGTGACGATGACGAAGGTCAGGCCCAGCGTCTGCTGCAGGTCCATCAGTTCAAACTGGGTTTCCTCGCGCAGCTTCTTGTCGAGCGCGCCGAGCGGCTCGTCGAGCAGCAGCACCTTGGGACGCTTCGCGACGGCGCGGGCAAGGGCGACACGCTGGCGCTGGCCGCCGGAAAGCTGATGCGGCTTGCGCTTGGCGAACTGGCCAAGCTTGACCAGCTTCAGCATGTCGGCGACGCGCTTTTCGATATCGGCCTTCGGCATGCCGTCCTGCTTGAGGCCGAAGCCGATGTTCTGCTCGACCGTCATGTGCGGGAACAGCGCGTAGGACTGGAACATCATGTTGACCGGCCGCTTGTAGGGCGGGATGCCACGCAAGTCCTGCCCGTCGAGCAGGATCTGGCCCTCCGTCGGCTCCTCGAAGCCGGCGAGCATGCGCAGAAGGGTCGACTTGCCGCAGCCCGACGCGCCGAGCAGCGCGAAGAACTCGCGCTCGAAGATGGACAGCGACAGGTTGTTGACGGCGGTGAAGTCACCGAAGCGCTTGGTGACGTTCTTGAACTGAATGTAAGGCTTGGCGTCGGGCTTGTTCCAGGGAGCAAATTCCCTGCGGATATTGCCGAGCGATTTCATGTGTCTCTCCGTCCCCTTGCCCAGACGCCAAATCCCGGCGCCGATGGCGCCGGGATAGCTCTCGCCCGTTACTGTCCTGTGACGACCTTGGTCCAGCTGCGCGTGATCAAGCGCTGGGTCTTGGGGTCGTAAGGCGACACAGTGAACAGCTTCTGCAGCGTGGCATCGTCAGGAAAGATCGCCGGATCGCCGATGATGTCCTTGTCGATGAACTGCTGAGACGCCTTGTTGCCGTTGGCGTAATAGATGAAGTTGGAGGCCTTGGCCGCCACTTCCGGCCTCAGCATGTAGTTGATGAACTCCAGGGCTTCCGGCACGTGCTTGGCATCGGCCGGGATAGCCATCTGGTCAAACCACATCTCGGCACCTTCCTTCGGCACGGAATAGCCGACGACGACCCCCTGGTCGGCCTCGGCAGCACGGTCACGCGCCTGGAAGACGTCGCCCGACCAGCCGACGGCAACGCAGATATCGCCATTGGCGAGCGCGTTGATGTATTCCGACGAGTGGAACTTGCGGACGAAGGGCCGGATCTTGAGCATCGTCTCTTCGACCTTGGCAATATCCTCGGGCGAATGGCTCTCGGGGTCGATGCCGAGATAGCGCAGAACGGTCGGGATCATGTCGGTCGGCGAATCGAGCATGTAGACGCCGCAATCCTTGAGCTTGGCCATCTGCTCGGGATTGAAGACAGTGTCCCAGCTGTCGATCTTGTCGACGCCGAGCGCCTCTTTCACCTTCTTCTCGTTGTAGCCGATGCCGACCGTGCCCCACATGTAGTTCACGGAGTACTCGTTGCCGGGATCGTATTTGGCCGTACGCTCGTTGACGATGTCCCAGGTGTTGGCGAGGTTCGGCAGCTTCGACTTGTCGAGCTTCTGGAACACGCCGGCCGTGATCTGGCGGGCCAGGAAGTTTGCGGTCGGCACCACGACATCGTAGCCGCTGCCGCCGGCGAGCAGCTTGGTCTCAAGAATCTCGTTGGAATCGAAGACGTCGTAGACGACCTTGATGCCGGTTTCCTTGGTGAAGTCGTCGATGATGGAGGCGTCGATGTAGTCCGACCAGTTGTAGACGTTGACGACACGCTCCTGGGCGTTGGCAGCGGTCGCAAAAGCAGCGATGACGGCTGACGCAGCGGTCAGCCAAAGCGCTCTGCGGTTCATGACAATCTCCTTTCCTGGGCGTGCCCGTCCCGGCCGCGCCCTACTCCCTGTTCGATGTCTGATGGTGAAGGTGACGCTCGAGCGCATGACTGCGCTACGCAAAAGATCCAGCGATATTGTTCTGCGGACACCGATGGCCCGACAGTGAGACCTGGCAAGATACGCCTGACTTGTTGTTACCCTCTACTTCAGCCTGCCCGGCCGACGGTGGCGTTGTCAATGGTAAACAACAGATTGCTTAATCAGGCATCGGCATGCCGGTAACACCGGGTCTTTGAGGCTGCCGCGCCTGACGCCGAAACTCCAGCGCCAGGTGGACGAGCAAGGCGCAGAAGATGACCGCGCCGCCAATGATGGTGCGCAACGACGGCACCTCGGAATGCACCAGCCATACCCAGATCGGGCCCAGCATCGGCTCGAACGTACCGATCAGCGCGGCGACGGCAGCGGGAACGAGCCTTGCGCCGGTGGCAAAACAAGCCAGGCCCAGGCCGAGATTGACCACGCCGAAGGCAAACAGGAATCCCATGTCGTGCGGCGAGACGGAAAACACCGAAGCCTGCGAGGCGGCAAAGGTGGCGGCAATGATCGTGCCGAGGCAGGTGGCAGGGGTCATCCGCACATGGGCATAGCGGCGTGTGATGACGGTGGCGATCGAAAAGGCGACCGCAATCAGCAAGGCGAGCCCGTCGCCGACAGGCGAAACCTGGCCGCTGAACGATTCGGAGACCATGATGGCGACACCCGAAATCACGGCGGCAATCGCCAGCCAGGTTGCCAGTCCCACACGTTCGCGGAACAGCAGCCAGGCAAACAAGGCAGCCAGAAGCGGCACGCCCGCCTGCATGAGAAGGATATTGGCAACGGTGGTGTAGCTGAGGGCAACGACAAATGACGTCGAGGCGGTGGCAAAGCAGATCGCGACCAGCAGGCCGGGCAGTCCCATGTCGCGGAACAGCTTGAGTGTGGCGCGCGGACCGTCGCGCCAGGACATGAAGGCCAACAGGAAAGCCGCCGCCCAAACAGAGCGCCAGAACACCACCGTCCAGCTGTCCGGCGTCTCGATGAACCGGCCGATGGCGCCGCCGAGGCTCCACATCAACGCCGACAGGAACACCAGCAGCACGCCGAGGCGATAGTCGCGATGCGAAGCCGCTGCGCCGACGGCCGGTCCCAATTGTTGTGCTGACGCCTGTCCGCTCATCCGTGATATCGCCATGTTTCGAGGCGGTTGCGGATCGGCCGCACACCTAGCCGCCAATAGTCGCGCCGTTGGGTTTTTGCGAGGTCCAGCGTGCTCATCTCATTAGGTCACTCGAATAAGCCTCAGCCGTATCACCAGGCGCTGCTATTTCCTATTGACCTCAATATTAGTTGAGGTTTTACAGACCGGGCTCCCACTCGAATCCGATTTGGAGAGCCCACCGGAATGTCTCAGAAAATCAAGCTCGGCGTGATCTATGGCAGCGCCCGCGAAGGTCGCTTTTGCGACACCGTCGTCAATTGGGTGGCAACGGAGATCCGAGGCAATGGCCGCTTTGCCGTCGATTTCTTCGATCCCCGCGACCTCGCGCAGGACCACACAGGCATCGGACGACGGCTTGACGACGCCGATGCCTTTGTCATCGTCACGCCGGAGTACAATCACGGCTACACTGCCGATCTCAAGGCGCTGATCGATACCTATTCCACGCCCTGGCAGGTAAAGCCGCTCGCCTTCGTTTCGTATGGCGGCATTTCCGGGGGCTTACGCGCTGTGGAGCAGCTCAGGCTTGTCTTCGCCGAACTCCACGCTGTGGCCATCCGCGACACGGTGAGCTTCGTTACTCCCTGGCGCAGGTTCGGCGCCGATGGCGCGCTGGCCGACCCCAAGGACACGCAAAAGGCCATGGCGACGCTGCTTGGGCGCCTTCACTGGTGGGCGACAATCCTTCGGGATGCGCGCACGGCCAAGCCTTTTCAGGAGGTCGCGGCATGACCATGGTCCAGCACATCAAGCCAGCCGCGATCGAGGTCGAGGCGCGCAGACATACCGGCCGCAATACCACACTGCTGCTGGCAAGCACGCTCACCATCATGTCGGGCGCGACGATCTCGCCGTCGCTGCCGGCCATCGAGAGCCACTTCGCCGACAGTGACAATGTCGAGATATTGACCCGGCTGGTCCTGACGCTGCCGGCGCTGTTCATCGTTATCTGCGCGCCATTTGCCGGAGGTGCCGCCGACCGCTTCGGCCGGCGCCCGCTGCTCATCGCCGCGGCTGCGCTCTATGGGCTGGGCGGCATGTCGGGCCTGATCGCAGATTCGCTCGCGGGCTTGCTGGTTGGCAGGGCATTGCTTGGTATCGCCGTTGCCGGCGTCATGACCACGGCCACCGCCCTTGTCGGCGACTATTTCAGCGGCCCCGCGCGCGACCGCTTTATGGGCCTGCAGTCGTCCTTCGTCGGCATCGGCGGGCTGGTGTTCCTCACGGCGGGCGGACTGCTGGCCGAACTGCACTGGCGCGCGCCGTTTGTTGTCTACGGGCTGTCGCTGGCGCTGATCCCCGCGGTGCTCGCCTTCATCGACGAACCGTCCCGGAACAGGTCTCATGTCTCCACGGCATCCGGCGGTGCTGGCCACACGGCATGGTTTGCCATCGCAACTGTCTACCTGCTTGCGATACTCAACAGCGTCGCTTTCTACCTGATCCCGACGCAGTTGCCCTTCTATCTCAATCATCTCGGCGTCGGCTCACCGACCATGACCGGACTGGCGATCGGGCTGGGCAATGTCATCGGCGCCATTGTCTCGCTGTCTTATGCGCGGCTGCGCGCCAGGCTCGGTGTGGTCGGGGTGTTTGCTGTCGCCTTCGGCCTGACTGGCACCGGATATGCATTGATCGGCCTGGCGTCGTCGTTGCCGGCGGTGCTCGCGGCCGCGGCGGTTGTCGGCCTGGGCCTCGGCATGATGATGCCCAACATAGCCGGTGCTGCCATGGCGGCGGCGGCGCCCGAGATGCGCGGGCGCATTGCCGGCGGCATGACGGCCAGCATTTTCGCCGGCCATTTCATCTCGCCCTTCGTCAGCCAGCCGATGATCGCCAATTTCGGCTTCTCATCGACCTACTTCTCCGCCGGTCTTGTCGTCGGCGGCATCGCAGTGCTTGGCGGAGCAGTGGCAATCCTCCGCGCAAGCACCGGCAGGGGCAAGTGAGATCAACTGAAGCTGGTCGGGGCAGTCCCTACTCGGCCTGCTTCGCCAGCCTCAGCACCTCCGACATGACCGTATCTTCGCCAGCGGCATAGCTGGCAAAGGTTTGGGTAACCTGAACCGTGGGCAGCAGAGAGCCGGCCGCAGTGCCGTAGAAGTAGTTCAGGAAGAAACACGTGCCTACCTGTGACAGCCGGCAGCCATTCTCCCAATCATGGTAGGCGGTCGTGTAGCGGAAGGAGATCCCGGAATTGGGCATGATCGTCGTGCCGCCCTCTCCCCACATCTGGCCAGTGTCCCCCATCTCCTCGCCGATCAGCACTGCGCGCTCGCCGGCATAATATTTGAGCCGCGACGCGATGCTGATTGCCGCCGAGAACGTATTGCCGCTGGTCAGGATGAATATCCGGCCATTCGACACGACCTCCGGCAGCAAACGCGAAAAATCATTGGCGAGCATATAGTTGCCCCCAGGACTGAACCGCAGGTCCACGACGGCATGCCTGACCTCTCGCTTGCCAGCCTCTTCAAGCACGTCCGCCAGATAGTCGGACATCAGGACCGGCTCCTGGTCGCGGAACCGGTTGAGCTGCACGTAGAGGATATTGTCGGCTTCGAGATAGGCGTGCCAGAAATTCTGGTCGGGACGCGAGAGATAGTTCGGCGTTTCCTTGCCGTCCAGAACGTGAACCCATCCGGCATCGCTCTCGTTCCGTGCAACCGGGCTTAGGTCTCGCTTGGGCCAGACGGTCCTGGCCGCAAGCTTGCCTTCGCCTGGCGCTGCGGCGAACGTGCGCCCGATCTCGGAGCCGTCGGCCTTGCGAAAGCGAAATGCGCTTTCTGTCGGCTTGTCCGCCAGCTTGGCGGCGTGCAGCAGTTCCGGCGAGATCATGAGGTTCGGCGAGAGCTCCCGCGCATACTGGCCTGTACCGCCAATGTATGGGCGCAACGCTTGGGCCAACTCATCGGGCGATCGGCCATTCGCCGTCAGCACCTGCGCGCCGAGAAGATCGCGATGCTCCGATGTGGCGCGGACAACGAAAAGACCATCGGAGAACCAGCCGAGACGCAGCGGGACGGCATTGAAGCCTTGTCCACCGGCAAGACCGAGCACGTTGGTATGGCCATTCCGGGCAAGGGCAACCGCCTTCGCCGCCCCCATCGCCAGTGCTGGCCGGTCGAGTTGGGCAGCGCGGGCCGAAAGTTCGTCGACTGACTGGGCAAACGCTGCACTGGTTTCAGCCGTAAAGCTGCGCTCCACCTGCGGCATGTTGCGAAGATGGGCCAAGTCCTGCGTATTCTTGTCAGCCTGCGTATCGCCGGCGGATGGAGGCGCTGCCCGATATGACCTGAATGTCGGGTACAGGATCAAGCTGAGTGGCAGCACAACGACGACCAACACAGCCAAGACAGCAAGCACCCCGCGTTTCAGCCATCGCCTCCACTTGCTTTCTGAACTTGAGTTACTCATTCATCCGCCTCTGAATACTTGTTGATCCCCATTCTGGGCCAGCACATGGGTGCACTGCGAACAGCATTCAATTACCTGGGGCATCAACCCTTTGCCCGATGCGCCTGGGAGGGTGGAAAGGCTTGGCGCACAAGGGCCAGCCACATTGCCGCAGGGGGCGTTGCACCACGAGTTCGATGACCGAGGCATTGCATTAACCAACGAAGCCGCAGCGCTAATGTGGAAACGGATCGTCAAGGTTTGCATACATATGAACGGACAGCTTTTGGGGATTGCATATGCTGACCGTGCTCAACTGCCTTGTCATCGCACATGACTACCGCTTCGTCGCCGCAGCGCTGACCATCTGTGCCATCGGCTGCACCGTTTCGATGCGGCTGTTTGCGCGTGCGCGCAGCGTCGAGCGGGCAAGGCATGCCGCACTGCTGTTCATGGCCGGCCTGGCCGGCGGCATGACGATCTGGACGACACATTTCCTGGCGATGCTGGGCTTCACGCCTGAAGTGGAGCACGGCTTCGAGCCGATCTACACGCTGGTGTCGCTGGCAGTCGCCATCGCTACCTCGACCTCCGGTCTGTTCTTTGCGGCAAGCCGCAAGACCGGGCCGATGGTGGAATTTGGCGGCTTCATCCTGGGCAGCGGCATCGCGTTGATGCATTTCCTCGGCATGGCCGGTTTCGTCGTCGCCGGCAAGGTCGACTACGACCCGACGCTTGCCGTCGTCTCCATCGTCGGCGGCGCAGTTTTCGGCATGCTCGCCACCAACCGCATCGCCGATGGCAAGGGCCGCAACGGCCTCATCGCCGGTATCGTCGCATTGATCCTCGGCATCGGTTTCATGCATTTCACCGCCATGGGCGCCGTGCAGATCGCGCCTGACCCACGGGTGATCGTGCCGACACAGATCCTGTCGGATGCAGTCATGGCAATCATGGTTGCGTCCGTGACCATACTGGTGGTGCTGCTGGGCGCTGCGACGCATCTGGCCGAAGAGCAGGGCGAGAAGGAAGCCGTGGCGCACTATCGCCACCTGGCGCTGCACGATCCCTTGACCGGCCTGCCCAACCGCGCCGCAGTGCAGGACGCGTTGCCGCGCCTGCTCAAGGAAGCGGCGGGAACGTCGCTCGCCATCATCGCCATCGACCTCAACCGCTTCAAGGAAATCAACGACGTCTACGGCCATGCGGCGGGCGACGCCGTGTTGAACCAGACGTCGGAGCGCATGCGCGCAGCCCTTGCACCGGGCGAATTCTTCGCCCGTATCGGCGGCGACGAGTTTATGGCCGTCAAGCCGTTCACGCGGGAAAACGAGGTCGAGGAATTCGCCGCCCGCATCGCCGACGCGTTCGCGCGCCCCAACGAACTCGGCAAGGCCAGCTTCCAGACCAGCGCCAGCATCGGCATCGCGGTTTACCCCAGAGATGGCGACAACATCGACGAGCTGACCATGCGCGCCGACCTCGCCATGTATCGCTCGAAGAAGAGCCAGAGCGGCGCCTGGTGCTGGTACGACGCGGATGCCGACGAGGACGGCCGCCGCCGCGGCCTGATCGCCATAGGCCTGCGCAGTGCTGTGATGGAAGACACCCTGCGCCTGGTGTTCCAGCCGCAGATCTCGATGAAGCAGCGCGAACTGCTCGGTTTCGAGGCGCTGCTGCGCTGGACGAGCCCGCAGCTGGGCGAAGTCTCGCCGTCGGAATTCATCCCGGTTGCGGAGCAGACCGGCATCATCGTCGGCATCGGCGATTGGGTGCTGCAGGCAGCCTGCCGCGAGGCAACGTTGTGGCCGGAGCATCTGGGCGTGGCCGTCAACGTCTCGCCGGTGCAGCTGACGCGGCCGAATTTTGGCGACCGGCTGAAGCAAATCCTCGACGAGACGGGTCTCGCGCCCTCGCGCCTGGAGGTCGAGATCACTGAGACCGCGCTGATCGAAAACCCCGGCCAGGCACTGCTGATCCTGCGCCAGATCAAGGCAATGGGCGTACGCGTCGCCATGGACGACTTCGGCACCGGCTACTCGTCGCTGTCGACGCTGTTCTCGTTCCCCTTCGACAAGATCAAGGTGGATCGCACCTTCCTCAAGGCGCTCGGCAGGCAAGCACAGGCAACCAGCGTCATCGAGACGGTGATCGAGCTTGGCCACAAGCTGTCGATCCCGGTGCTGGCGGAAGGCGTGGAGACGGACTTCCAGGCGGCGTTCCTGAAGGATCGCCGCTGCGACGAAGCGCAGGGCTTCCTCTATGGCAAACCGCTTGATTCCAATGCCGCCCGCTCCATTGCCAAGACCGGCATCGACAAGGAAGCACAGGCGGCGGTCGCCCGGCTGATCGCCTGACCACTACTGGAAGTCGAAGGCGGAAAGTCCAGTCACCATCTCGTCGAGGCCGAGCGGCCGAGTGACCGGAGGCTCGGCGCGTGAGAGGCAGCCGGAACGCTCGCACAGCCGGCAGGCAGGCCCGACGGGGGTTGCCGCAACCATGCCCGGCTTGCCGCCGACGGCCGCAGCCGGCAACGCCGCGCCATAAACGATCTCGTCACGGAAGGCGATATCGCAGCCAAGCAGTATGGCGGTTCGGCGCGGACGCTCGCTGAACGCGCCCTGCGGGCCTTCGAGCGTGCGGGCAACGGTGAGGAACTCGGCACCGTCAGGCATTTCCACCGCCTCGACGAAGATCTGGCCGGGTTGGGTGAAAGCCGCATGCACGGGCAGCTTGGGACAGCCGCCGCCGAAGCGGCTCTGCGGAAAGCCCTGGGCGCCCGCCTTGCGGAAGCGGTTGCCGGCGTTGTCGACCTCGAGCATGAAGAATGGCACGGCCGACGCACCGGATCGCTGGAGCATGGTCAGCCGGTTGGCCGCCTGCTCGAACGATACGCCAAAACGTGAGCGCAGCACGTCGACATCGTAGCGGGCGCGCTGGGCGGCCGAGTGGAACGCCTGGTAAGGCATCATCAGAGCATGCGCGGCATAGCGACCGAGTTCGAAGCGGGCCAGGCGCTTGGCTTCGTCAGACGACAGTTTCAGCCCCTGGATTTCTGCCGCCACCGCCACCTGCATGCGGATCAGGCTCGCCTCCATTGCGACCTCGCGCAACTGGTCGAAGGGCGACAGGCGCTCCGACAGGAACAGGCGCTGCGAATGGCGGTCGTAGCGGCGGCGCCAGTTGGGCATGGTGGCGACAGGCAGCACCTTGACGACGATACCGTGCTCGCGTCGCAGCCAGCCCTTCAGCGCGCCGAACAGATCGTCGCCCGGGTCGAGCAGCGTCGTGAAGGCCTCGGCTTCCTCCTCCAACGAGTTGAAATGATTGGGCCGGCGCTCGAAGACCTCGTGGACCTCGTCGATTGGCAGCCGGGCGCCCGACAGCGCCGTCGTATGCCCCTCGCGCGCCAACAACTCCGTCAGGTCGGACAGCCGCTCGGCCTGCTCGCGATAGGCGCGGAACAGCTTGATCACCGCGGCCGCAGCATTGGGCGCGGCCTCGGCGATCTCGACCAGTTCCTGGTCGCCGGGCAACTCACCCGACAAAAGCGGGTCGGCGAAAACCTCGCGAAGTGCTGCTATCGACCCCCTCGCCTCGCCTTGCAGCTCGTCGGGGTCGACCTTGTACACCGAGGCCAGCTTGAGAATAAGCTGCACGGTCAGCGGTCTCTGGTTGCGCTCGATGAGGTTGAGATAGGACGGCGAAATGCCCAACCCCTCGGCCATGGCCGTCTGGGTCAGCCCCTTCTGGTTGCGGATGCGCCGGATGCGCGGTCCGGCGAAGATTTTCTGCTCTGCCATTGGCTTTTACACCATCTTTACAACGAAAGGAGGGGGATTTCCCCACCCGTCCTTTTACATTATTTACAAATTTACAGCGCCCTCCTGTCAAACGCAACACAGGTTTTCCCTATTGTCAGGCGTATTTTGTTGAATTTTCTAGCTGCTTCGGCACCGCAATGTAAAACAAGTCACATGGAAATCGCCGACAAGCTCCCAAGAGGCAGCGGCTTCCACCAAACGGTTTTTACAGAGCGGAGTCGACAATGACCGATTTTTACAACCTCGTCCCCTCGGCCCCCGAAGGTCGCTTCGACGGCATCGAGCGCCCCTATTCGCCGGAGGACGTGAAGCGGCTGCGCGGCTCCGTCCAGATCAAGCAGACGCTCGCCGAGATGGGCGCCAACCGCCTGTGGAAGCTGATCCACGAGGAAGATTTCGTCAACGCGCTGGGCGCCATGTCGGGCAACCAGGCGATGCAGCAGGTCCGCGCCGGCCTGAAGGCCATCTACCTCTCGGGCTGGCAGGTCGCAGCCGACGCCAACACCGCATCGGCCATGTACCCCGACCAGTCGCTCTACCCGGCCAACGCTGCACCCGAACTGGTCAAGCGCATCAACCGCACGCTGCAGCGCGCCGACCAGATCGAGACCTCCGAAGGCAAGGGTCTGTCGGTTGATACCTGGTTCGCTCCGATCGTGGCCGACGCTGAAGCCGGCTTCGGCGGTCCGCTCAACGCCTTCGAGATCATGAAGGCCTTCATCGAGGCGGGTGCCGCAGGCGTCCACTTCGAGGATCAGCTGGCTTCGGAAAAGAAGTGCGGCCATCTCGGCGGCAAGGTGTTGATCCCGACCGCGGCCCACATCCGCAACCTGAACGCCGCGCGTCTCGCAGCCGACGTGATGGGCACATCGACGCTGATCGTCGCCCGCACCGACGCCGAGGCCGCCAAGCTTCTGACCTCCGACATCGACGAGCGCGACCAGCCCTTCGTCGACAAGGATGCCGGCCGCACGGTGGAAGGCTTCTATCAGGTCAAGAACGGCATCGAGCCGTGCATTGCCCGCGCCATCGCCTACGCTCCGTTCTGCGACCTGATCTGGATGGAGACCGGCAAGCCGGACCTCGCCCAGGCCAAGAAGTTCGCCGAGGCCGTGCACAAGGCACATCCGGGCAAGAAGCTGGCCTACAACTGCTCGCCATCATTCAACTGGAAGAAGAACCTCGACGACGCGACGATCGCCAAGTTCCAGCGCGAGCTGGGTGCGATGGGCTACAAGTTCCAGTTCATCACGCTGGCTGGCTTCCACCAGCTCAACTTCGGCATGTTCGAGCTGGCCCGCGGCTACAAGGATCGCCAGATGGCCGCCTATTCGGAGCTGCAGGAGGCGGAATTCGCAGCCGAGGTGAACGGCTACACCGCGACCAAGCACCAGCGCGAAGTCGGCACCGGCTACTTCGACGCCGTGTCGATGGCGATCACCGGCGGCAAGTCTTCGACGACCGCGATGCATGAATCGACCGAACACGAACAGTTCCGCCCGGCGGCCGAATAGGCCTGGGGCACAAGCGACAGCTCCGGAGGCACAACAGCCTCCGGACACCAGCCAGAGGAACGCCCCGCAGGGGCACAGGCAACACTCCGAGGAGAACCACAATGGCACCGCGCACCCGTGTCAAGGAACGAGCCGAAGAACAGGCGACCACGATGAGCGCCGACCAGCAGGCCGTGATCCGCATCGTCGCCAACGACCTGCACCGGCTGAACCAGTCGGTCATGAAGGCGGTCGAGGCAGGCGTGTCGGTGGAACTGGTCCGCTCGGCCCGTCACCATGGGGGCAACGGCAACTGGGGTGATCTGCTGATCCCCGTCATAGTCACCCAGCAGCCGCACGGCTAACCCTTCCGGCATGCCCCCACGGAACCCGTCCGCAGCCCTGCTGCGGGCGGGTTCTGTGTTTTCGGGGGACAAGCTCGTGCGATCCGCCCCCTCTACGACTAAAGTCGAATGCCGTTTCCCGACCTGCGCTTGACACTTCGCATACATGACGCGAACGTAAGAGACCGAACGCAACCACGCATTGAACAACGCCCCCCCAGAGCAGTCGGTAGCGCCAATGAAACGGAATGAACCAAATCCGGGCCGCGGCCCGGACGAGATTTCGCGCATGCGGGACCCGCAGGCTCCGCGCTCTGCCGACCTCCATCAGGTGCTCGTGGTCGGACGCTCGCCAATCAACCGTGTCGTCGTCGCCAAGATCGTCGAACGCTCGGGGCTGAAACCCGTGGCAGAAGGCCCTGATACGGCGGCGGCCGCGCTGCACAAATTCGCCCCGGGCACCGTCATCCTCGACGGCGGCAGCGACAACAGGGACTGCGACGGGCTGATGGCGTCGATCATGTCGCTCAGGCTCGAGACCGGCACCAGGCTGCCGTCGGTGATCCTGTTGTCGACCAAGCCGGGCACACCCGAAAGCCTGTCGCTGTCGAGCGCCGTCGACATCGTGATCGCCAAGCCGATCACGCCCGAGCGGCTGCAGCCCGTCGTGGAAAGACTCGTCGGCCGAGCCTGAGCTACAGGTTGCGGATCAATTCCGACAGTTCGCCGAGATGCCGGAGCTTGCGGAAGCGTTCGGCTGCAGTCGGTTCATCGACATGCTCGTAGGCCCAGGTCAGGTCGTGGGGAATGTAGACGCCCCAACTGCCCGCCTCGATCGCCGGCACGACGTCGGACTTCAGTGAATTGCCGATCATCATGCTTCGGGCCGCCCCATCGCCATGGCGGGCGAAGATGCGCTCATAGGTCGGCTTCGACTTGTCGCTGACGATCTCGACGGCGTTGAAGAAATCGCCGAGCCCCGACTGCGCCAGCTTGCGCTCCTGGTCGAACAGGTCGCCCTTGGTGATCAGCACCAGGCGATAGCGTCCGGCGAGCGCTTCCAGCGTGTCGTGGACATGGGGCAGTGTTTCGATCGGGTGGCTCAGCATGTCGCGGCCGGCGGCGAGGATCTGCCTGATGACATTGGCAGGGACACGACCGTCGGTGACTTCGATGGCGGTCTCGATCATCGACAGGGTGAAGCCCTTGATGCCGAAACCATAAGCGCCAAGGTTGCGCTTCTCGGCCTCCAGCAGCCGCGCCTTCAGCTGTTCTTCCTCGCCATGTTCTGCCAGCAGTTCGGCGAAGTGCTTTTCCGTCATGCGGAAGAACTGCTCGTTCTGCCAAAGCGTGTCGTCGGCGTCGAATCCGATAGTGGTGAGGTCGCGGGGGGCTGATGTCATGGCCGTGCTCTAGGCCGAAAATCGGGCAAAAACCAGCTTATCGGCGTCAGAATCCAAGCAGAATCGGCCACTTGCCCCCCTTTTCTTATTTCATGGGGCACGGCTATACTCGGCAATCTGCAACGACAATCTGGTGAATGATGCCGCCTGCAAAGAAGGAAGTCCGTCCGACCACTCGGGGGGCTCGCGCCCGCACGCCCGCTTTTGTGAAGAACAAGCGTGGCGTCAAGAACTGGAAGGAAGCCTCCGAATGGCTCGAATGGCGCGGTATCGAAGACATAGAGTGCATCACGCCTGACCAGGCCGGCGTTGCCCGCGGCAAGATGATGCCGTCGAGCAAATTCACCTCCAACACGTCGCTGGCGCTGCCATCGGCGCCGTTCATGATGACGATCTCGGGCGACTACCCGGAGAACGGCAACGGCTTCGAATATCCTGAAGACGATGGCGACCTGAAGCTGGTGCCCGATCTCTCGACGCTGTCCGTGGTGCCGTGGGAGGACGATCCGACCGCGCAGGTGATCTGCGACCTCGTCCACCAGGACGGACGCAACGTCGAGTTCACGCCACGCAACGTGCTGAAGCGCGTGGTGGCGGCTTATGACAAGCTCGGGCTCAAGCCCGTGGTCGCGCCGGAAATCGAGTTCTACCTCGTTCGCAAGAACCCGGATCCGGATTATCCGCTGACCCCGCCGGTCGGACGCTCTGGCCGCCCCATCGGTGGCGGTGCCGGCTATTCGATTGCCGGCGTCAACGAATTCGACGAACTCATCGATGACATCTACCATTTCTCCGAGGCGCAGGGCCTGGAGATCGATACGCTGATCCACGAAGAAGGTGCCGGCCAACTCGAGATCAACCTGCGTCACGGCGACCCGATCGAACTCGCCGACCAGGTGTTCATGTTCAAGCGCACGATCCGCGAGGCGGCGCTGAAACACGACACCTATGCCACCTTCATGGCCAAGCCCATCCAGGGCCAACCAGGCTCGGCGATGCACATCCACCAGTCGATCGTCGACAAGAAGACCGGCAAGAACATCTTCACCGCCGAGGACGGCGCGGAGACGGAAGCCTTCACCCACTTCATCGGCGGCATGCAGAAGCATGTGCCGAACGCGCTGGTGATGCTTGCTCCCTACGTCAATTCCTACCGCCGGCTGACCCAGGCTGCGTCAGCCCCCGTCAACAACAAATGGGGCTACGACAATCGCACCACGGCCTTCCGCGTGCCCCGATCGGACCCGGCCGGGCGGCGTGTCGAAAACCGCATCCCGTCCTCGGACGCCAACCCCTATCTCGCACTCGCGGCATCACTGGCCTGCGGCCTGATCGGCATGAACAACAAGCTGCCGGCCGAGCCGCCCGTCCTGACCACGGCCAACGAGGACGAGATCGACCTGCCGCGCGGCCTGCTGGAGGCCGTCGACCTGTTCGAGGCAGACGACGAACTGGCGACCATGCTCGGCAAATCCTTCGCCTCGACCTACGCGGCCATCAAGCGTGCCGAGTTCGAGACCTTCATGGAAGTGATCAGCCCGTGGGAGCGTGAGTACTTGTTGCTCAACGTGTGAAGGAAGAAGCGAATAGCGAGTAGGGAATAGAAGCGCTGATATCCCTATTCGCTACTCACTGTTCCCTGTTCGCTACCTGCAATCCCGGAACCCTCTCCGCATCATGCCCTATCAGTCTCCCATTTCCCCCGGTGTGTCCTGGTACGAAGACACCTCTGGTCCGCGCCCCGAATATCCCGTTCTCGACGGTGACAGGCAGGCCGACGTCGTCATCATAGGCGGCGGCTTCACCGGCCTGTCGGCTGCCGTGCATCTCGCCAAATCCGGCACCAATGTCGTGCTGATCGAGGCCTGTCGCTTCGGCGACGGCGCTTCGGGCCGCAATGGCGGCCAGATGGGCACGGGCCAGCGGGCCTGGGCCGAAGAACTCGAAAGCGACTACGGTCTCACCCGCGCCAAGGCGTTGTTCGACTTCGCCGAAGAGGCCAAGGCGCACCTGCTCGAATTTTCGGCCGCCAACGATATCGACATCGACTACGTGCCTGGCCAGATGTCGGTGGCGCACAAGCCGCGTTATGTCGACGACTACAAGGCCCATGCCGAGATCATGGCGAGCCGCTTCGATTATCCGCATATCGCGTTCATGGATGCGCAGGAAACGGCTGAGCGCTTGGGCTCGACGCATTATTATGGCGGCACGCGCGACAGCGGAACCGGCCATATCCACCCGCTCAAGCTAGTCATCGGAACGGCCCGCGTCGCGGCCGCTGCTGGCGCACATATCTTCGAGAAGACACCGGCGACCGGTATCACCTCGCAGGGCGGCAAGGTTGTGGTGACGACCGCGCGCGGAACCATTACCGCCCAAAAATGCCTGATCGCGACCAACGCTTATGGCGGCAAGCTCGAGCCGATCAGCGCCTCCCACATCATGCCGATCGGCTCCTTCATCGGCGCAACGGTGCCGTTGGGTTCGAATTCATCGGTCATTCCCGGTGGCGAGTCGGTCGACGATTCCCGCTTCGTGGTGCGCTATTTCCGCAAGTCGACGGATGGCCGGCTGCTGTTTGGCGGACGCGAGATCTACGCGGTCAACGATCCCAAGGACATCCATATCCACATCCGCAAGCAGATCACCGAGATCTACCCGCAACTGAAGGACGTGGAGATCACCCATGGCTGGGGTGGCTATGTCGGCATCACCGTGCCGCGCAAACCCTTTGTCCGCGAGGTGATGCCGAATGTCATTTCTGTCGGCGGCTATTCCGGCCACGGCGTGATGCTGTCCAACTTCTTCGGCAAACTCTACGCCGAAACCGTGACCGGCAACCGCAACCGGCTGAAACTGATCGAGGAGCTGAAGATTCCACCTTTCCCCGGCGGCCGTCGCTTCCGCGCGCCGCTGCTGTTTCTCGCGCTCAACTGGTTTGCCCTTAGGGACCGGATCTAAGGCTGGTAAAGCAGGAGCCGCCTAAGAAGCGGCGCCTGCCTCGACTTTTGCCAGCGCAAGCTGGATGCGGACGCGTGCGCCGTGCCATGGGCCTGACAGGATGTCGATGCGGCCGCCGTGCAGACGGGCGATTTCGCGGGCCAGATTGAGCCCAAGCCCGGCGCCGCTGGAGCGCGGCCTCAGGCGATAGAACGGCTCGAAGACACGCTCGTGCTCGCTGTCGGGAATGCCGGGCCCGTCGTCGCGGATTTCGATGCCGGCAGTGGCGTCGACCAGCACCGATATCGTGCCTGAGGCGCCACCGTGGTCAATGGCGTTGCGCAGCAGGTTGGCGATCGCCTGATGTATCTGCGAGGGCCTGATTTCGACCCAAACCGGCGCGGCCGCGGGTTCGAAGGACAGGTCGTAGCCGGCGCCAATCGCAAGTGCCGCAAAATCGGCCGTGATGTTGCGGACGAAATCGACCAGATCTACGCGCTCGAGCGGCCCGGAGGCGTAGTCCAGCACCTGCCTGTCCAGCAGTTGCTGGGCCAAGTTCGACAACCGTTCGATGTCCTTGAGCAGCCGCCTGCTCTCGGGATCGTCGCGCAGGAGTTCGGCCCTGGTGCGCAGGATGGCGATGGGCGTACGCAGTTCGTGGGCGGCGTCGGTGAGGAAGCGGTTGCGCCGGTCGTAACCTTCGCCGAGGCGAGCGAGCGCATTATTGAAGGCGTCGACCAGCGGTGCGATTTCGGTCGGTACCTGCTCGGTCGGCAGTTGCACAGCACGGTTGTCGATATCGATGTGCTTGGCCTGACTGGCGGTGGCAACGAGGCCAGCCAGCGAGCGGCGCACCACCGCAGGTGTTGTGACCAGCGTCGTCACGCCCATGACGATGATGATCGGTGACAGCATGATCAGCACGACGATTGCCAATATGGGAACGACCCGGATCCAGATCGGGCTTCCATCAGGATAACGTGCAACGTCGAAATCGGCATCGATGTTGATCTCGAGGCCGTCGGTCTGGCCACGCGACGAGACAGTGGAGGCAACGATCTGCGCGCGGCCAGCGCGGGTGTCGACATTGCGCAGCATCGCCTCGGGCAGATTCAGGCCCTTCTTGAAGGCGAGCACTGCCTTGTCGATGCCCTTCAACAGATCGCCCGTATCCTTGGCATAGGCGTCGGGGACTTCACCCTGGCGCAGCACCTCGCCCTTGTCGTTACGGGCAATGAACCAGAGATGCGGAAAATCCTGGCGGAACGTCCGCAGCTCCGGGGTGTCGTCGACCACGAGCTTTCCATCCGGATCGCGCTTCAATGCCTCGGCAATCAGGCCGATCGCCGCCTCGTTGTCGACGATCAGACGAGGCTGGGCAATGAAGAGCACCGCGCAAAGCAGCGCGATGAAGGCGATCAGCATCGCCGCCTGCAGCAGGATGAGGCGGCGGACAAGGACCCACTGCAGCGATCGCCGGCGAGGCTTGCTCATGCGGTGGCGCGCAGCAGGTAGCCGAGGTTTCGGATGGCGCGGATCTCGACCCCGGCCGAGACCTCCTCCAGCTTGCGGCGCAAGCGCGAGACATGGGCGTCGAGCGCGTTGGAGCCGATCTCGTCGTCCATGGCATAGACCGACTCTTCCAGCGTGGCACGCAGCACCGCCCGACCGGGCCGGCGGATCAGCGCCTCCAGCGCCAGCTGCTCGCGCCGCAACAGTTCCAGCGGCCTGTCGCCGACAGTCGCCTCGTGGTGGCCGAAATCGTAGGTCAACCGGCCAACCACCACCTGTTCGGCCCTCGACACCACTGGACGGCGGTAGAGCGCGCGCAGCCGCGCCATCAGCTCTTCCATGGCAAAGGGCTTGGACAGATAGTCGTCGGCCCCTGCGTTGAGGCCGACGACGCGGTCGTTGATGCTGCCGAGCGCCGTCAGCATCAGGATCGGCGCTTCGACCCGCAAGGCGCGCAGCTTGGGGATCAGGTCCAACCCTTCGCCGTCGGGCAGGCGGCGATCGAGCACGACGGCATCATATTGGCCGAACTCGGCTGCGGCCTCGGCGTCGGCAATGGTCGCCACATGGTCGACGATGACGTTGCGGCGCTCCAGTGCGGTCTTCAGCACCGAGGCCATTTCCGGTTCGTCCTCAAGCAGCATGATGCGCATGTGCACGTTCCTTCACGAGATGGCCTTCATGGGCAGATGGCGTGCCGTGCCCGCCGTGTCATACGCCTGGACGGATCAAGGTTCTTGGCCCAGTTACTCGCATTCGAGTTTCGGCTGGCGGAAATTGGTGACGTACCAGCGGCCACCCGAATTGCGCGCATAGAAGGTGTAGAAGCACTCCTGCTCCTCGACATAGCCGGGCGTGGTGGTCTCTTCATAACGGGTGCCGCGCCTTGTGTCCCTGATCTCGCCACTGGTCGAGCCGGAGACGACATTGGTCGACACCTTGCGCCATTGATAGGCGCGCTCGCCGCGACCGAGCTCGAGAACGGCGATCGGCGGACCGTAGTCGATGATGACAGATTCGACCGGCTGGCCGATGTAGCTCTTCATCATGTCGGACGCGCAACCGGCAAGGATGGCTGCGGCGGCGACCAAAGCGGCGCCTGCCAGGCGACGGGCATTGCAGAAAGGCATGTTTCACCCCGGTGCTGTTTGTCAGTCCGGCAGCTAGCCGCGCAAGATTGCACAGACATTGCAAGCAGCGAAGCAAACGCTCCGCCACAGCTTTTGCGGGAACCTTTTTTCGAAAACCGGCATCCAATGGCTGAAACCGCCGCGTCGTGCGGTGGCACTCAGCAGGGAGATATCGATATGAAAATGGTCCCCTTCGCACTCGCCGTTTTGCTGGCCGGGTCGTTTCCGGTGCTTGCCGCCGATGTCGGCAAGGCCCCGCCTCCCGGAGCCTTCAAGGCGGTGAGCAGCCTGGTCAAGCTGCCCGACTTCCTGCCCGGCATGGGCCAGCTGTTCGTCGACCCGGCGACGCTGCCGGCGGGTCCCTTCCTTGCTTATGACCATGGCGGCAAGCTGGTCAGCACCATCTACATGCTGCCGATCAAGGACCTCAATCCGAACAAGCGCTTCGACGACCTGTCGTCGCCGGGCGGCAATGTCGACCACGTCAGCGTCTATTACAATGCCGGCCACCCAGGAGTGGAGGAGCCGCATGTCCATGTCGTGCTATGGCATGTGAGCAAGACCGACGAGGCACGGGTGGCCAAATGAGCCTCACGCGCAGAGCGATGATCGAAGCCGGCGGGGGCCTTTTCTTCGCCGTGCTTCTGGCGCGGCCGGCATTCGCTGTCGGCCCCTCCGTCGAAATCGAAATGCGCGGCAAGGACGATGGCGCGCATGTGTGGTTCGATCCTTGGGGCGTTCGCATAGAGCCGGGCCAGACGGTGCGCTGGACGAACCACGATCCGGCGAATTCACACACCACGACATCCTATCACCCTGATGTCTTCGACCGGCCGCTGCGCATTCCCGCCGGCGCCAAGCCGTGGAACTCGGACTATCTGCTGCCGGGCCAATCCTTCGCCGTGACCCTGACTGTACCAGGGGTGTATGATTACTACTGCGTGCCGCACGAACATGCGGGCATGGTCGGCCGCATCGTCGTTGGAACGCCGCCGCAGTCTGCGCCCGCAGCGGTCGACCCGACGCTGACACCGCTGCCTGATATCGCATTGAACGGGTTTCCCGATGTCCAGGACATCATCGCAAAGGGCGTGATCCGCCGCAGTTGAGCACCGGCTCGCGGCAAGGGAGATGGCCATGCAGATCGCAACACTGCACAAGCCGATCGACGTGGAAGGCCTCGACGACAAAGAGCTCGTGACGCTCGCCCGCAGCGGCGGCGAGAGCGCCATCCGCGTATTGATCAAGCGCAACAACCAGCGCCTGTTCCGTGCCGCCCGCGCGGTCGTGCGTAACGACGCGGAAGCGGAGGACGTGGTGCAGGAGGCCTATGTTAAAGCCTTCACAAGGCTGGACAGCTTCAAGGGTGACGCAGCGTTCTCGACCTGGCTGACGCGGATCGCGCTCAACGAAGCGCTGGGCCGCATCCGCCGTCGGCGACCGGCCGACAACATCGAAGACCTCGAAACCAAAGCGGCGGCGGATGGAGGCCGCGTGGTCATGTTTCCAACGTCTCTGACGCCGCCCGATGCCGATGCAGAGACCGGGCGCAGCCAGGCACGGGAACTGCTCGAGGATGCCATCGACGAACTGCCGCAGATTTTCCGCGTCGTCTTCATCCTGCGCGACGTCGAGGAACTCAGCGTCGAGGAAACGGCCTCGCAGCTGTCGCTGAGGCCGGAGACGGTGAAGACGCGCCTGTTCAGGGCGCGCCGGCTGATGCGCTCGGCAATCGAAAGGCGACTGTCGGCCGGCTTTGCCGAACTGTTCCCGTTCAATGGCTGGCGTTGTGAAAACATGGCCGAGCGGGTGGTGGACCGGCTGCGCGGCGCCTGAGCCGGCTCCCACGGCTACCGACCGACGATGACGGACCGGCTCAGCGTATTTCCCGCAATGCCTATGCCGAAACCAGCGGCAGCTGGATGCGGATGCGCGCGCCACGCCACGGCCCCGACAGGATGTCGATGCGTCCGCCATGCAGGCGGGCGATCTCGCGCGCCAGATTGAGGCCGAGGCCGGCACCGTGGGAACGCGGCTTGAGCCGGTAGAACGGTTCGAAGACGCGTTCGTGTTCGTCCTTGGGGATGCCGGGGCCCTCGTCGCGGATCTCGATGCCGCCTGTTGCATCGACCACCACGGAAATCGTGCCGCTGCCGCCGCCATGGTCGATGGCGTTGCGCAGGAGATTGGTGATCGCCTGGCGGATCTGCGAGGGCCTGACCTCGACCATGACCGGGCCTGCCGCCGGCTCGAACGACAGATCATAGCCGGCGCGGAAAGCCAGCGGAGCGAAGTCGGCAGTAATGTCGCCGACGAAGCCGACCAGATTGATCGCCTCGCGCGAGCCGGTCTGATAGTCCAGCACCTGCCGGTCGAGCAGTTGCTGGGCGAGCTGGGAGAGACGTTCGATATCCTGGACCAGATGGCGGCTCTCTGGATCGTCGCGTAGAAGTTCTGCCCTGGTGCGCAGGATGGCAATCGGCGTGCGCAGCTCGTGGGCGGCGTCGGTGAGGAAGCGGTTGCGCCGATCGTAGCCTTCGCCAAGACGGGCAAGCGCCAGGTTGAAGGCGTCGACCAGCGGCGCGATCTCGTTGGGCACCTGGGCGGTGGGCAGTTGCACCGCACGGTTGTCGATGTCGATATCCTTGGCCTGACTTGCGGTGGCGACAAGGCCAGCGAGCGAGCGCCGCACCACTGCAGGGGTGGTGACCAGCGTGGTCACGCCCATGACGATGAAGAAGGGCGCCAGCATCAGCACCAGGATCATCGCCAGCACCGGCCCCATGTCGTACCAGGCGAAGGTGCCGTCGGGATTGCGGGCACCATCGAGGCCAAGATTGAAGTTGAGCTCGGGCCCCTGCTCCACGCGCGAATGGATCGTCGAGACAAGAATCTGGACGCGGCCGGCAGGACCGTTCCGGTTGGCCACGAAGGCGTCCGGCCGTACATCCACCGCCGGAAAATACAGCCAACTGTGGTCCAGCGTCATCGGAACGCGGACGGCCGCGTCGGTGAACGCATCCGGCACCTGGCCAAGGACGAATGCCTCATCCTTGGCGTCGCGCACGATGGCCCAGACATTCGGGAAGCTGGCGCGTAATGCGGTAACGTCAGAAGTTTCCTTGACGACAAGCTTCCGGGAGGCGTCGCGGTCTACGGCCTCCGCAATCACGTTGGCGGCATTCTCATTGTCGCTGATGACGCGCGGCTCCAGCATGAACGCCACGATCCACAGCAGCACGACGAAGAGCGACAAAGTCGCCGCCTGAAGCAGGATCAGGCGACGGACAAGATGCCACTGGAGCGACC
The DNA here is from genome assembly GCF_026521175.1 of Aminobacter sp. MET-1. Classification (NCBI taxonomy): domain Bacteria; kingdom Pseudomonadati; phylum Pseudomonadota; class Alphaproteobacteria; order Hyphomicrobiales; family Phyllobacteriaceae; genus Aminobacter; species Aminobacter sp. MET-1. Next base: position 25,236 of record NZ_JAMSHL010000024.1, read on the forward strand.
GCCCCTTCATTCCACCGCCCTCAGCAGGTAGCCCAGGTTGCGGATCGCCCGGATCTCGACGCCGGCATCGGCCTCGTCGAGCTTACGGCGCAGGCGCGACATGTGGGCATCCAGAGCATTGGAGCCGATCTCGTCGCCGAGCGCGTAGACATGTTCCTCAAGGGTGGCGCGGAGAACCGTCCGTTCAGGGCGGCGCATCAAGGCCTCAAGTACCAGTAGCTCGCGCCGCGGGAGATCGAGGACCTTTTCTGAGACAAGGGCTTCGCAATGCTCGAAGTCGAAAGTCAGCTGGCCGACAATCGCGTGATTTGCCTGCGATACGACTGCCCGTCGGCGCAAGGCCCGCAGCCGCGCCATCAGTTCCTCGACGGCGAAAGGCTTGGTCAGATAGTCGTCGGCGCCCGCGTCGAGCCCGGCGACCCGGTCGTCAAGCGCACCGAGGGCCGTCAGCATCAACACGGGTGCGGTGATCCTCATCGCCCGCAGCTTCGGAATCAGGTCCAGGCCTTCGCCGTCCGGCAAGCGACGGTCGAGCACGATCGCGTCATAGGTACCAAGCTCGGCAATCGCCAGCGCGTCGGCCAGGTTGGGGGCATGGTCGACAACGACCTGCCGGCGCTTGAGGGCGGCCAGCAAGGTCGAGGCCATCTCTGGTTCGTCCTCGACGAGAAGGATACGCATTTCCAGGCTCTGCCTCTATTCGCAATGGGGTTCGGGCTTCTGGAAGCCGGTCACGTACCAGCGGCCGGACCAGCGCGCATGGAAGGTGTAGAAGCAGCCGTCAATGCCCCTACCCGGCCGCGCCGAACCGTCATAGCCGCCGCGACTGCCATAATCGTCGAAGTCGTCGCCATACGGCCGGCGCGGCACGCAAGGGCGCGACAGGTTGCGCCACTGATAGGCACGCTCGCCTTGCCCGAGATCGAGCACGCCGCTCGGCGGGCCATACTCATAGACCAGTTCGTTGATGGGCTGGCCGATATGATCCCTCATGGTGTCGGAGACGCAGCCCGATACGACAAATGTGGCAAGGATGGCGGGCGCGCCGAAGCGCAGCAGAGATGCGGACATCAATAACTTGTTCCTGTGATCGATGAGCGCAGCTAGGCGGCGAAGATTGCCCGCACATTACAGTGCATCGATCGACAGTCAGGCGATGCCGGTACTTGCCGAGTGACGGCTTAAATTTTCCTGACGATGACGGAGCCGGCCGAGTAACCGGCGCCGAAGGAACAGATGACGCCGAGGCTGCCGGCGGGCAGGTCGTCGGAGAACTTCGAAAACGCGATGATCGAACCGGCCGACGAGGTGTTGGCGTAATCCTGCAGCACGTTCGGCTGTTCCTCACGGCTCGGCTCGCGCCCCAACACCTTCGAACCGATCAAGTCGTTCATGCCCTTGTTGGCCTGGTGCAGCCACAGCCGCGACAGGCTTTGCGGCTCGATGCCCTGCTCAGTGAGATGGCCTAGCATCAGTTCGGCCACCATCGGCACCACCTGCTTGAAGACCTTGCGACCCTCCTGGTGGAACTGCATGTCGCGGCGGTCGACCATATGGCCTTCGCGCGTGCGACGCAGGAAGCCATTGTTGTTGCGGATGTTGTTGGAGAACTCGGTGAGGCAGCGGGTGGCCAGCACCTCATAGGCGTTTTCCGACTTCACCTCCTCGGCGCGCTGCAGCACGACCGCAGTACAGACATCGCCGAAAATGAAATGGCAGTCGCGGTCGCGCCATTCCTGATGGCCCGAGGTGATCTCCGGATTGACCATCAGGATCGCACGCGCCGAACCGGTGCGGATCATGTCTGATGCAAGCTGGATGCCGAAGGTCGCCGAAGAACAGGCGACGTTCATGTCAAAGGCGAAGCCCTTGATGCCGAGCGCCTGCTGCACCTCGATGGCGATGGCCGGATAGGCGCGCTCGTGATTGGAGGCGGCACAGATGACGGCGTCGACGTCCTGGGCGGCGAGCCCGGCCTTCTTCATCGCTTTGTCGGCCGCCTTGACCGAAATCTCGGCCATCAACGACAGCTCGTCCTCGGCGCGCTCGGGCAGAACCGGGTGCATGATGCCAGGATCGAGGATGCCGAACTTGGAGACGACATGGCGGCGCTCGATGCCTGATGCCTTGACGATGAATTCTTCCGAAGACATCGCCATCGGCTCGCGCTCGCCGGCCTCGATGGCGTCGGCGTGCAGCCTGTTCTGGCGGTGGGCATATTCATTGTAGGAGGCCACCAACTCGGCGTTGGTGATGACTTCCTCCGGCGTGAAGATGCCGGTACCGCTGATCGCAACCTTGTGCATGGCGTCCCCTATCGGTCTTGCATCATTGGAATAGGGTTTGAGGCCAGCCGGTCAAGCTCCACGGCCTCGATTCAACGCCGAATGCGCGGTTACCTCGCGGCAGAAACGCTCAAATGCAGCGCCCGCCGTCCACTTCCATGGCCACGCCCGTGATCAGCGCGGCTTCGTCGGAGACGAGGAACAGGGCAGCATTGGCGATGTCGAGCGGCGTCGAGAAGCGGCCGAGCGGGATCGACGAGCGGAATTTTTCGCGGATCTCCGGCGTGTCGGCACCCATGAATTTCTCCAGCATGCCGGTCTCGCCGGCGACCGGGCAGAGGCAGTTGACGCGGATGTTTTTCGGCGCGAGCTCGATAGCCATCGACTTGGTGGCGGTGATCGCCCAGCCCTTCGAGGCGTTGTACCAGGTGAGACCCGGTCGCGGCCTCAGCCCCGCGGTCGACGCCGTGGTCAAAATCACGCCGCCACCCTGCCGCTCCATGATCGGCACGACTGCTCGGGCAGCGTGGTAGATCGCCTTCATGTTGACGGCGGTGATCAGGTCGAAGACCTCCTCCTCGACATCGATCATGTCGCCGTTGCGGTGGGTGTAGCCGGCATTGTTGACCATGATGTCGATGCGGCCGAAGGCGCTCTTGGCGGCGTAGACGAGTTCGTCGAATTCGGACTTGAGCGAGACGTCTGTCGTGACCGCGATAGCATTGTCCCCGATTTCGGCGGCGACGCGCTCGGCTTCCCTGGTGTTGAGGTCGGCGACAACGACCTTGGCGCCTTCCTCGGCAAAACGCTTGGCCATGCCCTCGCCGAAACCGGCGGCCGAACCAGTGATGATCGCAACCCTGTCTTTCAGACGCATCGTCTTCCGCCCCATCTTGCTCTTCACTTTCGGTCTAGCCGCCGTTGCAACAAGCGGCAATGCTTGCCGCCGGTCAGCCCATGACAAAGGATCAGGCCAGCGGCTTCTCCTTTGGATTTTGGCGCGCCGAAGCCCTATGTTCGGCAAGCCATTCGCGGAGCCGAAAACGAAACTGTGAACAGCGTGGTGCCGGCTTTTGCACTAGCGCTTTTAAATCGATTAGAATATATCAGGCGGCGACGCGAAAACCGTCTTGAAATTGGAACGATCATGACCAGCCAGATCATCCCCGTCGATCCTTTCGACTTCATCATTTTCGGGGGCACCGGCGACCTGTCGGAACGCAAGCTCTTGCCGGCGCTCTATCACCGCCAGCGCGACCACCAGTTCTCCGAGCCGACACGCATCATCGGCGCGTCGCGCACCAAGATGGACGACAAGGAGTTCCGCGCCTTCGCCAAGAAAGCGATCTCCGACCACGTGAAGCCAGAATACATCGAGGAAAAGGAACTCGCGACTTTCCTCGACCGGTTGAGCTACGTCACAGTCGACGCCAAGTCGGGCGACGGCTTCGAGGATCTCAAGAAATCGGTGGCCGACAGCAAGCGCATCCGCGTCTTCTACCTTGCCGTCTCGCCCAGCCTGTTTGGCGACATCTCCGACAATCTCAAGCAGCACAAGCTGATCACGCCGGATTCGCGCATTGTCGTCGAAAAGCCGATCGGCCGCGACCTCGAGTCGGCGAAGGCGCTGAACGACACCATCGGCGACGACTTCGGCGAACACCAGATTTTCCGCATCGACCATTATCTCGGCAAGGAGACGGTGCAGAACCTGATGGCGCTGCGTTTCGCCAACGCGCTCTACGAACCGCTGTGGAACTCTGCCCATATCGACCATGTGCAGATCACGGTGGCCGAAACCGTCGGCCTCGAAGACCGCGTCACCTATTACGACAAGGCCGGCGCGCTGCGCGACATGGTGCAGAACCACATGCTGCAGCTGCTCTGCCTCGTCGCCATGGAAGCGCCTGCCTCGATGGAGGCCAATGCGGTGCGCGACGAAAAGCTCAAGGTGCTGAACGCGCTGAAGCGGGTCAACGGCAACGAGGCCCCCAAGCAGACGGTGCGCGGCCAATACCGCGCCGGCGCCTCTGCCGGCGGCCCGGTCAAGGGCTACATCGAGGAGCTGGGCGCCGAGAGCACCACCGAGACTTTCGTTGCCATCAAGGCCGAGATCGCCAACTGGCGCTGGGCCGGCGTGCCGTTCTACCTGCGCACCGGCAAGCGGCTGGCCTCCCGCGTCTCCGAGATCGTCATCGAGTTCAAGCCGATCCCGCACTCGATCTTCGGCGAGAGTGCCGGGCCGATCTTCAACAACCAGTTGGTCATCCGCCTGCAGCCCGACGAGGGCGTGAAGCAGTACATCATGATCAAGGATCCGGGCCCGGGCGGCATGCGCCTGCGCCAGATCCCGCTCGACATGAGCTTTGCCCAGTCCTTCGACGGCCGCGCACCTGACGCCTATGAGCGCCTGATCATGGACGTGGTTCGCGGCAACCAGACGCTGTTCATGCGCCGCGACGAGGTCGAGGCCGCGTGGAAGTGGATCGACCCGATCCAGCACGCCTGGGAAGGCAGCCGCCAGGAAGCCCAGGGCTACACCGCCGGCACCTGGGGCCCGTCGGCGTCGATCGCGCTGATCGAGCGCGATGGCCGCACCTGGCACGAGAGCAATTGAGCGCCATGGCAGCCCCTCGCTGGAACGAATTCGAGACAAGGGACGAACTGGCGGCAGGCCTTGCCGCCAAGGTGGCCGACACGTTGAAGGCTGCAATCATCAGTCGTGGCACGGCATTCCTCGCCGTGTCGGGCGGCACCACGCCCGGCCGCTTCTTCGCGGCCCTGTCGAAACAGGTGCTCGACTGGAGCAAGGTCACGGTGACGCTGGTCGACGAACGGTTCGTGCCGGAAAGCTCGCCGCGCTCCAATGCAGCACTTGCCAAGGCCAGCCTGTTGCAGAACGAAGCGGCGGGCGCGCGCTTCGCGCCGCTGTTTCATGAAGCGGCGTCAGTAGAAGAGGGCGCGGACCTCGCCGATATCAAGCTGAGGTCCCTGCCCTGGCCGCTCGACGCCGCGATCCTGGGCATGGGTGCAGATGGCCACACCGCCTCGTTCTTTCCCGATGCCCAGGGGCTTGAAACCCTGCTCGACCCGGCATCATCGCGGCTTGTCATGCCGGTGCATTCCGAAAGTGCCGGCGAGACGCGGCTGACGCTGACGCTGCCTGCGCTCATCGGCGCCGGACTTGTCATCGTGCACATCGAAGGCGCTGAAAAGCGCAACGTCATCGAGGCAGCACTTGCCGCCGAAAGGCCGTTGCCGATCCGCACCGTGCTCGACCAGGCGCCACGCGCCGCCGAGATCTACTGGGCGCCCTGACCGGGCGCCTCCAAGCGTCGCGCATCCTCCGGGACCGCTGCGCCTTGAATGCCGAAATCGAGCATGGCCTGGCGCAATCGGCTGCGCCGTATTCCGGTCCATGCGCCAGCCCGAAGCTCCCCCCAATTCGGGCTCCGAGTTGAAAGGACAGGCCATGACCGCCAGGAAAGACATCCAAGCCATCACCGAGCGCATCCGCGAACGCTCGAGGGTCAGCCGCGAGATTTATCTCGACCGCATCACCAGTGCCGCAGGCAAGACCGCCAACCGAGGCGTTCTCTCCTGCGGCAACCTCGCCCACGGTTTTGCCGTCTGCAGCCCTTCGGAAAAAGTCGCTCTCGGCGGCGACAAGGTGGCCAATCTCGGCATCATCACCTCCTACAACGACATGTTGTCGGCGCATCAGCCGTTCGAGACCTATCCGCAACTGATCAAGGACGCAGCGCGCGAAGCCGGCGGCATCGCCCAGGTGGCGGGCGGCGTGCCGGCGATGTGCGACGGCGTCACCCAAGGGCAGCCGGGCATGGAGTTGTCGCTGTTTTCGCGCGACGTGATCGCCATGGCAGCCGCCATCGGCCTCAGCCACAACATGTTCGACGCTGCGGTCTATCTCGGTGTCTGCGACAAGATTGTGCCGGGCCTGGTGATCGCGGCCCTGACCTTTGGCCACCTGCCCGCCGTGTTCGTGCCGGCCGGACCGATGACCTCGGGCCTGCCCAATGACGAGAAGGCCAAGATCCGCCAGCTTTACGCCGAGGGCAAGGTCGGCCGCGCCGAGCTGCTCGAAGCCGAGTCCAAGTCCTATCACGGCCCGGGTACCTGCACCTTCTACGGCACCGCAAACTCCAACCAGATGCTGATGGAGATCATGGGCCTGCACACGCCGGGCGCTTCCTTCGTCAATCCGGGCACGCCGCTGCGCGACGCGCTGACCCGCGAGGCGACCCGGAGGGCGCTGGCGATCACTGCGCTCGGCAACGCCTACACGCCGGTAGGCCGCATGATCGACGAGCGTTCGGTGGTCAACGGCGTCGTCGGCCTGCATGCGACAGGCGGCTCGACCAACCACACCATCCACCTGATCGCCATGGCCGCCGCAGCCGGTATCCGCCTGACCTGGCAGGACATTTCCGACCTGTCGGATGCGGTACCACTGCTCGCTCGTGTCTATCCGAACGGTCTATCAGACGTGAACCATTTCCAGGCGGCCGGTGGCATGGGCTTCCTGATCCGCGAGCTGCTCGACGCCGGCCTTGTGCATGAGGATGTGCAGACCGTGTGGGGCGAAGGCCTGCGGCCCTATGCCGTCGAAGCCAAGCTCGGCGCCGACGGGTCCGTCGTGCGCGAAGCGGCTCCCAAGGAGAGTGGCGACGACAAGGTGCTGGCACCCGCCACAAAGGCCTTCCAGCCCACGGGTGGGCTCAAGGTGCTCGGCGGCAATCTCGGCCATGCCATCATCAAGACCTCAGCCGTGAAGCCCGAACGTCGCATCATCGAGGCGCCGGCGCTGGTGTTCGACAGCCAGCAGGGACTCAACGACGCCTTCAAGGCTGGCCTGCTCGACCGCGACTTCGTCGCCGTCATCCGCTTCCAGGGCCCCAAGGCCAACGGCATGCCGGAACTGCACAAGCTGACGACCGTTCTCGGCATTCTGCAGGACCGCGGCCACAAGGTGGCGCTGGTCACCGATGGCCGCATGTCGGGCGCCTCAGGCAAGGTGCCCGCAGCTATCCACGTTACGCCGGAAGCGCTCGAAGGCGGGCCGATCGGCCGCGTCCATGACGGCGACATCGTCCGGCTCGACGCAGAGACCGGCACGCTGGAAGTGCTGGTGCCGGCGGCCGAACTCGCCGCGCGGCCAAAGCCCGTCTGCGACCTCTCGGACAACGAACACGGCATGGGCCGCGAGCTGTTCGCCGGCTTCCGCCAGATGGTCGGCCGTGCCGACCACGGCGCGAGCGCGTTCGGGACGGCGTAATTCTGTCTAATGCAGAAGCTCGACCGAGAGGCCGAGCTTCCTTTCTACTTCACCGCCTCGCACGACAGCACCGCCGGAGCGTCCTCGCCCTTCATCAGGTCGTAGAGGTCGGCGTTGTCGCCCTTGGTCCACCAGACATATTGCTGACCGGCATATTTCGCGCCGCTGCCGCTCAGCACGGTGACGGCCACGACGGTCTGGTCGCCGAGTGTCAGCACCACGAGCGAATTGTCGCCGGCATTGACGTATTCGGCCTTCACGGCCTGGTCGCCGCATTTGTAGCTGACGGAGTTGCGCTCGACCGGTGCACTGCCCGGCAGTTCCAGCGTCACGGTCGAGGCCATTGCCGCGCTGGTCACGGCAGCGAGGATGATCGCAGTGAAGCTCAAGCGCATGACGGTCTCCCGAATTGCTCGTCATGCCGACGATAGCACGGCGAAACAGACTGCCGAAGCCGAAGCTCCGGCAGTTTTTTTCACGCCAAAGGCTAGGCGCCGTTCCTTGCCACGTCGGTGAAGAAGCCTTCCGGGCTCTCCACCTCGACCAACCTGCGTTTCTCGATCTGCCAGAAGCGGTTGCCTGTGGCGCGGACGAAGCTGCGGTCGTGCGATACAAGCAGGCAGCTCGCCTCGTGTTTCAGAAGCTCAGCCTCCAGCGTTTCCTGCCCATCGATATCCAGATGGTTGGTCGGCTCATCGAGCAGGTAGAAGTTGGGGTTGGTCAGTCTGAGCACAAGCATGCCGAGGCGCGCCTTCTGGCCGCCCGACAAACGACCGATCGGGTTCGACTGCATCTCGACGGTCATGCCCGCTCCGGCGAGCAAGCTGCGGGCGCGCTGCTCGCCGAGTTCGAAACGGCGCGTCAGCACGTCCATCGGCTTGTCCTTGTCGGCAAGGTCGGACAGCCCCTGATCGCCGTAGCCCAGCACCAGCGAGGGCGTCGCCTTGATGCCATTAACAGCGACGTCCGGCTGGGCGATGGCGCGCCTGAGCATATTGACCAGCCGCGTCTTGCCGGCACCGTTGCGGCCCAGCAGGACAACGCGGTCGCCCTGGCGTATCCACAGTTTGCCGGTCCTGAACAGCAACGTACCGTCGGGTGTGGTAACAGGCGCATCGTCGAGCGCCACCAGCACCTTGGCATGCGTACCGCGGTTTGCCAGCCTGATGGTTCCGGCGGATCGTTCGAGATGGGCCGGACGCGCGCTGTCTTCGATCCGCTCGGCCCGCTCCTTCAGCTGCTTGGTCTTCACGACAAGCAGGTCGCTACCGGAGTTGATGCCGATATTGTTCAGCTTTGCGGCCTGCCGGCGCAGTTGCTGGGCCGTCTTCATGTCCTTTTCGAAACGGCGGGCGTCCGAGGCGTCGATCTCATCGAGCGCTTCGCGCGCCCGCGAATAGGGCAGCGAGAAGCTTTGTGAATTCTCCGGCCGGAGGAACAGCGTCTTGTTGGTCACCGCGTCGAGGAAGGCGCGGTCGTGGCTGCAGATGACAACCGGCACATCGCGCGGCAGGGCATTCAGCCACCCTTCCAATTGCCCGATGCGGGTTAGGTCGAGATGGTTGGTCGGTTCGTCGAGAAGCAGCATATCGGGCTCGGTTACCCAGACGCGCGCCAAAAGCGCAAGGCGCTGCCATCCGCCGCTCAGCTTCGACAGCGGCCTGTGAACCAGTTCCTCCGGAACGTCGAGTTCACCAAGCACGACGTCGACCCGCCAGCTCTCGCTTTCGGCCTGATCGGCCGGCAGAGCCTGCAGCACGGCATCGTAGAAGGTCGCGTCCAGCAGGGTCGCCGGCACGTCCTGCTCGACATAGCCGACCCGCAGCCCGCGCGAACGGGTGATGTCACCCGAGGTCGGTTCGAAGCTGCCCGAGATGGCGCGCAGCAAGGTGGACTTGCCACGGCCGTTGGCAGCGACGATGCCCAGGCGATCGCCCGGCTCGACCGACAGGTTGAGGTTGGAGAAGAGCGGCGCACCGATGGTGACGCCAAGCGACCGCAGATTGATCAAAGCCATTTTCGTTCTCTGGTCTGTCCGGACCGTCGCCCGCACCATCAAGGGTGCACAAATGGGGAAACCGGGTCCGGCGGAAAGCTCACGATGCAGGCGGACGAGCAACATGCTCAGCACTGCATCATCACGAAGGGCAGACCGGAAAAGAGAACAGCTTCATAAGTCTCGCATCGTGCCACTGAGGCAGATGCGGCTGGCATCTCGTCTGTGGTCAGCCCTGCAAACGCATTTGCAGGGCATGGACGGGGCCGCGCTGACGGTGGTGACGAAAAAACGTATGCACGCAGCCCTCCTTTGTTGTTCGAGTTGCGCCGCCTTCATAACCGCATGCGCGGCGGCTGGCAATCCTAGTCGATCTTCAGCTCAGTGCGCTCGCCGGCATTGACCCTTGCCGTGCCGTCCTTCTTGCCGGCGTCGCCGCGGTCGACTTCGACAGCATATTCGCCTGTCGGCAGCGTCGTCTGGTGCTTCTGGTCGTAGGCGTAACCAAACTCCTTGCGGTTGCCCTGGATGTCCTTCTTTGCCGAATAGACGCGGATCTCCTTGGCACCGGGAGCGTCGATCGCCAGCACGCCGGCATCGAGCACAGCCGTCACGTCGCCGGCTTCGCCGACGCGGATGTTGAAGGGCTGCTCGACCTCGGCCTGGTCCATGCGCACGACGGCCACATAGTCGCCGGCGGGCAGGTCGAACTTGCCATCCGGGCCAAAGCCGAAGGTCACCTGCTCGCGCGTTCCGTCGATCTTCTTCCTGGCCTTGAAGATCTTCACGTCGAGACCCGAAGCATCGACCTTCTCGCCGCCTTGCGCATAAAGCGCATTGACCACGACACGGCCGACGCCGGCGACGATGTCCTTCTCGACGGTCTGACCCGCGGCGAGCTGGATGGTCTCGCTGGCTTCGCCCTGGCCGATGGTGACCTTCACCTTCTGCTCGCCCGCCGGCAGGACCACCTTGGTCTGGCCGTAGTAGGTCGCCGGATGGTCGGCGCCGGGGAAGTCGAAGACGACAGTCGCACCCGTGTCGATGTCGTCGCCCTCGCTCGGGCGCGGGCGGATGACCAGCGTGCCGGCATTGAGCACGAAGGTCGGCTTGTACACCTGGCCGGCCTCGACCTTGAGCGGCTGTTCGACGCCGGCTTCGCCGAGCGTGGCACGGATGACGTAGTCGCCCGCTTCAAGCGAGCCCTTGTAGTTGTTGTATTCGGTGGTCAGGCGTTCGCCCTTGGAACCGTCGGCGGCGGCCTTGTAGATTTCCCAGGCATTGCCCGCATCCTTCAACGGGTCGCCGCCCTGCGCCATCACGAGTTCGGGCACGAAGTTGAATTCGGGCTTGGCTGGCTCGGCCACAGGCGCGGGAGCCGGTGCCGGCGCAGGGGCGGCAACCGTCTGGGCCAAGGCTTCTTCCAGCCCCTTGGCGTCGGAGGCCTGGATGTATTTGCCGCCGGTGTTTTCAGCGAGGCAGGCGACTTGCTTGCCTTCGTCCGCAGTCAGGCCGAAACCAACGACATGGGCGGTGAAGTCGACGCCGCTCTGCTTCAGCTCCTTGCCAAGCGCGCAGGGGTCGGCGTTGCAGGTCTCCAGCCCGTCGGTGATGAGGATGACGGTCGCCTTCTCTTCGGTGTATTTGAGGTCCTCGGCCGCCTGCTTGACCGCCGCCGTCAGCGGCGTCTTGCCGAGGAACTTCATGCCGTCGGCAGCAGCCGTGATGGCACTTGCCGAAGCGACAGCGGGCGGCACCACCAGTTCGATGTCGGAGCAGCTGCTCTTCTCGCGGTGGCCATAGGCCATCAGCCCGAGTTCCGTGTCGGCGGGCACCGTCTTGAGCACGGAGCGCAGCGCCTCGCGTGCGATTTCGAGCTTCGGCTTGCCGTCGATCTGGCCCCACATCGAGCCCGAGGCGTCGAGCACGATGATGGCGCGGTCGGCGGCGTGCGCCGAGGCCGCCGTCAGCATGACGATGGACGCCAGGAAAGTTCGCGAAAACGCCTTCATGCTGTCCCTCGCCGATTCAGACCGTCTGTCTGGCGAAGCTAAACTTGAGGCCTGCTGCTGACAACCCTGGCAGCGATCAGTAGGTCGTCCGTCGCTCTTCGCTCGGTGGGCGACCGAACTGAAGGCGATAGCTCTGGGCGAAGTAGGAATGCGAGGTGAAGCCGGTGGCGATGGCCACGTCGAGGATCGGCATGTTGGTCTGGCGCAGAAGCTCGCGCGCGCGCTCCAGCCTGAGGCGCATATAATAGCGCCCCGGTGTGACGTTGAGATGACGCAGGAACAGGCGCTCGACCTGGCGCACCGACAGCCCCGCGGTTTTTGCGAGCTGGACCGCCGACAACGGCTCGTCGAGATGGTCGGCCATCAGTTCGACGATACGTTTGAGCTTGTCGGACTTGCCAGTGAGGTCGCGCTCGGGGCCGACGCGCTGGCGGTCGCCGGCCGAGCGGATGCGCTCGTGCTGGAACTGGTTGGCCACCTCGTTGGCAAGGTTGGAGCCGAAGTCCCGCTTGACGATTTCCAGCATCAGGTCGATCGAGGTGGTCACGCCGGCGCAGGTGTAGCGCTTGCGGTCGATCTCGAAGACGTTGTTGGTGCATTCGATGTCGGGAAACTTCTCCATGAAGCCGGCGCGGTTTTCCCAATGGATGGTGCAACGGTAGCCATCGAGCTGGCCGGCCTCGGCCAGAAGATAGGAGCCGACCGACAGCGCACCGAGCGAACCACCCCGGCGGCCCCAGGCGCGCAGTGCCGCCAGTACCTTGCTCTTGCCGGGGAATTCTGTGGCAACGCCGACGCAGACAAAGAGGATGTCGACCGGCGGCACATCGGCGACGCTGTAGTCGACCTTGAGCGGTAGGCCGTTGGACGCCATCACCGCCTCGCCGTCGGGCGACACGGTGGTCCAGCTGTAGACGTCGCGACCGAGCAGGCGGTTCGCCGACCGACAGGTGTCGATGGCGGCAACGAGCGAGAACATCGAGAACTTGTCGACCAGCAGGAAAGCGAACTGGCGGCCGACGGCATGGGGCTCTGACATGGAGGCCAAATCTACAGAATGCGTTGACTTGGGCAAGGAAGCTGCGTCGATCTGGACAACACCGCCCGCCTTCAGAAAGCTGGTCGTTCGAAGCCCGCGTGGCGGTAGGCCGACACCAGCGTGTTGGCCATCAACATGGCGATGGTCATGGGGCCGACACCGCCGGGCACTGGAGTGATGGCGCCGGCATTCTTCTCAGCCGAGGCAAACTCAACGTCGCCGACCAGTCGCGATTTGCCCTCACCCTTCTCGGGGGCCGGGATGCGGTTGATGCCGACATCGATAACGGTGGCGCCCGGCTTGACCCAGTCGCCCTTGACCATTTCCGGGCGGCCGACGGCAGCGACCAGGATGTCGGCGGTGCGGCACAACGCCGGCAGATCCTTTGTACGGCTATGGGCAATCGTCACCGTCGCGTTGGCGGCGAGCAGGAGATTGGCCATCGGCTTGCCGACGATATTGGAGCGGCCGACGACGACGGCGTTGAGGCCCGAGAGATCCTTGCCGTGGCAGCGCTCGATGAGCAGCATCGAGCCGAAGGGCGTGCACGGTACCAGCGCGGATTCGACCTCGCCGGTTGCGAGCTTGCCGACATTCATGAAGTGGAAGCCGTCGACATCCTTGTCGGGAGCGATGGTCTGGATGACCTTGCCGGCGTCAATATGGCCCGGCAGCGGCAGCTGCACCAGGATGCCGTGGATGGTAGGATCGGCGTTGAGTTGTTCGACCAGCCCCAGCAGATCGGCCTCGGAGGTATCGACCGCCAGCGTATGCTGGACCGAATGGAAGCCGCATTCCTTGGCCATGCGCGACTTGGAGGCAACATAGACCTGGCTGGCCGGATCCTCGCCGACGATTACCACCGCAAGACCCGGCTGCACGCCACGCGCTATCAGCGCCGCCGCGGACTTCTTGACGCCCTGGACGACCTCGGCTGCGACACTCTTCCCGTCGATAATTTCAGCCATGGTCAACTCCTGTCTGCTGCTACGCCTAGCGTGGCATTGTCATCAAATTTTCGACCTGCAACCGCGCCATAACGGCGTCGGGTGCCGTAAACTCGAAACCGTGGCAGCGAAATTTCAGAAGTAGCGCCGCGACCGCCGCTCCCTGAGCTGGTTCAGCTCCTTGCGTACCTCGCGCAGGCTGGCGCTGATCTCTTCGATCTGGCTGGTCGGCACCTGCGGTTCGTGCTGCATGGCCGGTTGCGGCGCCTGCGGCCAGGGATGATAGGCGGCCCCTGCCGGCGGCTGTGGCGGATAAGGGTATGACGCGCCATAGCCAGCCTGCGGCAAAACCGGCGCGAACCCCGGCTGCGGCGGATATGGCGACGCCATGCCGCCATATGGCATTGGCGGCGGGGCCGGCTGCTGAACGGGTGCAGGCGCTGTTTCGGTAGCCATTTCGACCGATTCGGCAACTTGCGTTGATCGAGGTGGCACTACGGGTTCGGCCCGCGCGCCGCTTGTCCCCTCGCCTGATACATTGCGGCGCCTGTTCTCGCGCGTGCGGCGCGCGGCGGTTTCCCTCAGGCTTTCCAGGGCACCGCGCATGCCGCCGATGCCGACGCCGGCGGCAAAGCCTAGGAATGCTCCGGCAAGCGAGATCATGGCGCGCGACGGGCCGGTCGATTCGAGCGGTGGCGAGGCCACCGAGATCACGCTGGCATTGGCCGGGTTGATGTCGCGCTGCTCGCCAGTCTCGCGGGCTCTAAGCAGGAAGGCTTCATAGACGGAACGCTTGGCCGCCACGTCGCGCTCGAGTTCGCGCAACGTCACCAGCTCGTCGCCGACGCTGCCCTGGCGCACCTTGAGCTGGGCAAGCCGTGCCGCAAGTTCCTGTTCGGTCTGGACGGCGCGCTTGAGTTCGACCTGGATCGAGCCGGCAACACGCTTGAGTTCGGTGGCGATGCGCTCGCGCGCGCCAGAAAGCTGGGCTTCGACTGCCTGACGCTCTGGATGTCGCGGCCCGAGCCGGACCGAAGCACGGTCGGCCTCCTGGGTCAGCGCCGCATACTGCGCCCTGAGCTCGGTGATCGCAGGCGAATTGATGGCTTCCGGCAGCGCGCCGGTTAGCACGGCATCGACCCCGACACTGCGCGTCGACGACGCGCGGGCGTTGAGTTCGAGCGTGCGGGCACGCGCGGCGGTCAGTTGGTCGTTGACGCGCTGAATCTCGTCGTCGGTGATCAGCCGGCCCTGCGGATTGATGAGGTCGTTCTCGGCCTTGAAGCTCTCGACCTTGCGCTCGGCCGCCTCGACCGAACTGCGCAGCTCGTTGAGACGGGCGTTAAGCTCGTCGGTGGCGCGGCCGGCGGTGCCGGCCTGCAGCTCACCATAGGTCTGCATGAAGACCTCGGTCATGGTGTTGGCGATGAGCGCCGACTTCTCAGGCTCACGCGTCTTGGCACCAATCGAGATGACGAAGGTCTTGCCACCGCGCTCGACGGTCAGCGCCTGGGCCAGATGCTCTGTGGCAAGCGTATGCCGACGGCCGGCATCGTCGCCACCGGCCTCGCCCGCGCCGAGCAGCGACTTGACGAAGGCGCGCGGGCTGAAGCCACCACTGCCGGCCTTGCCATTGAACTCGGGATCGTCGGCCAGATTGAGCTTGTCGACCACCTTGGTCAGCACCGAGCCCGACGTCATGACGCGGACCTGATTTTCGACGATGGCCAACGTCGCGTCCGACGGCAGGCCGGTATCGGTCAGGTCGCGGTCGGTCAGCTTGAGATTGCGCGGATCGACGATCATCTCGGTCCACGCCTGGTACATCTTCGGCGTCGACAGCGCGATCGCCACACCGAGCAGCGCACCGACCAATGTTGTTGTGGTGATCAGCCACTTGGAGCGGGTGATGCCGCCGATCACCTTCATCGGATCGATCAGAGGGCGCCAGCGGGCATCGTCGCCCTCATCCTCGTAGACCGGGGCAGGCTCCGGCACTGGAGGCTCGGCGGCAGCCAAGGGTGGAGGTGTCGAGCGGGACAGCCGGCCGCGCCAGCCGCCGAGCATCGACGTCCTGTCCGCAACGTCATTGGCTTCAGGCCGGGGAGCCGGGGCAACTATCGTGGCCGGAGCGCTCTGCGCTTGGATCGGCCCAGTATGCGGCTGGGCTTGCGCCGGAGCCGCCTCGGCAATCGCCTCGTCGCGCGCGGCCTGCTCGGCCTCGCGGCGGAAGCGCGCCAGGCGATGGCGCGCCGCTGCATCCTGCACGTCGTCTTCGGAGTGGACATCTTGATGATGATCGTCGGCGGCAACCGACAGCAGCGAGCTGCCCCGAACCTTTGGGGCCGCATCTTCCTGGCCGAGCGCTAGCAGCGAGTGCTTGCGCCTCCAGTCATCGCGGTTTCCGGATTCGGCCATTTTTGCGGAGCTGCTCTCAATGCGTCGCGCCGGATCAGACATCCGGTCGTTAACGCAAGCTAAGCAGGCATGGAAAACAAAAGGTTAATTGTCGGCAAATCCCGCCCCCAAAATGGCCGGGCAGAACGGCACATTAAGCTTTGCGCCCTATCGTTCATCCGGATCATGACCCAGGCCAACGACATAGGGCGCGTGCCACTGCGCAGCCGCATCGGCAGTCTGCTGTCGCAACAGCGGACACTGCTGCGCGATTACTTTTCGGCCATCAGCGGCTCGGCCGGACGGCTGATCTTCTCGCTCGTCTATTTCGTGGCGCTGGCCAACACGCTGTCGATCGCCGATTTCGGCCTGTTCGCCACGGCTTCGGCCGCAGGCGTCATGCTGTCGCGCACGCTTGCCTTCGGCTTCATCTCCGCGCTCTACCGCACCGCAACGATCCGCCCCCGGCTGATCGGCACCTACACAGCCGGCTTCCTGATGCTGGCATTGCTGTCGCTGCCGCTGCTTGCCGCCGCTTCTGCCCTGACCTGGTGGCTGTTCTTTTCCGGCACATTGGCCGCCGGCATTTTCGCAACCATCATCGTCGCCGAGGCTTTGCTCTGGCGCCCCGTCGAAGTGGCAATGATCGTCAACAACGGTCTTGGTCATTTCGGGCGCGCCGCAACGCTTTTGATCATCACGGCGGCGATCAAGGCAGCAGCAGCAGCTCTGTTCGCCGTCTGGCCGAGCCACTCGATCACCGCCTGGGCGGGCTTCTATGTCGCCTGCAATCTCGTCTCGCTGATTTTCGCTTTCGGCTTCTTCTATCCGCGCCAGCGGCTGCGGCTGGTGCCCGATCTCTATTGGCGCCGTCTCACCGATTCCATCTATGTCGCGGGATCGGAGGTTCTGTTCTACCTGCAGATGGAATTCGACAAGCTTCTGGTGCTTGCCATGGGCGGACCAAATCTCGCCGGCATCTACGCCATCCTGATGCGGCTGGTCGACCTGACGGCCATTCCGATCCGCGTCTTCTCGATGATGCTGGTGCGCAAGATGATGCGTGCGCCCGAAATGCTGTCGCGGCTGAAGATCAAGGTCGGCATCGAAAGCGGCATCTTCTTCGTCTCGACGGCGGCGCTGCTGGCGCTGGTCGTCGCCCTGCACTTCTTCCCCAACATTCTCGGCCGCAACGTCGCAGAAGCCGCGCCGCTGATCGGTCTCGCGCTTTTGATCCCGGCCTTGCGCAATCTCGTCGAATACCACGCCGAACTGCTGTTCGCCCGTGGCCAGACGCTGGTCCGCGCGATCAACCTGGCCATGCTGGCGGCCCTCAAGGCGGGCCTGCTGACGCTGCTACTGAAGGAAGTCACCGACACCGAAACACTGGTCTGGCTGCTCAACGGAATGTTTGGGCTGCTCTACCTGGCATCAGCGCTGGTGACGTATTCATTCCTGCGCCGGCCGGCCAAGGCACGGTAGATCATCGTCTGCCGCACTTCGGACGGAAAGCCGCCTCGCATTTCCTCTGGAATTGTCTGCGTCAGGCCCTGACGAAACGACGAATGCGGCCGAGGTCGGTCCCGATGAAGGACTGCATGCCGATCGCCACCTGCTCATCGCCCATGTCGCGGATGAAGGCCTCGAACTCGGCGTCGGACATAGCCTCGCCCGTCCAGTGAACCCGGCAGAATTCCTGCGATCCCGGGAAATGCCCCGACCTGCCCGCCACGTCATCGACGAAGCGGCCATAGATCATGCATTCGGAAAACTTGCGCCTGCTGCACACGGTCTCGACCCATTGCCGGCCGCTGACTTGGGCTATGCGGGCAAGCATGGCCAGCACGCTCGACCGGCGCCAGGCAATCAGGGTCGAAATATAGTCGTGCGATGACGTATTCGACGCAGGAATGCCAAGGACCCGTGCCGCGTTTTGCGACCAGATGCGCTGGTTTTCATGCCCCGGTTTGAGCAGGGCATCATCGCGCCGGAACAGCCGCAGCCTGCCGTCGTGCCAGAACCGTCGACAGTCGAACGGCTTCACGAAGGCGACGTCCGAATCGACATAGACGAGCGTTTCCTGCGCGATGTGCTCGGCAATCGCCATGCGCCGCAGCTGCTGCACGTGCCAGCCTCGCAACGGCGGCGCCTTGAGGCTCAGCCAGATGCGGCGGCGAAACAGGCTCGCCGGGTCAGGGATGTCGCGCAGCCATGACGGCAGGATGTCGCGCTCGTCGACAACCGTGCGGTGCCTGGTCTCAAGCTGGCGAAACAGCGCTACGTCGCGATGCTCCACCAGCAGATAGTGGTGCGAGGCGCCGCTGACATAAGCGTCGACCGTTTCGCACAACAGTCTGCAGCGCTCGAAGTCGCCGGCATAGCTGGCCGTCAGCAACGCCGCGTCGGGAATGGACGGACTGCCCGCGTTCACGGGCGCTCCTCCACGTTGCGACCAAAGAGCTTCTGGCGCAGTACCCGGATGAGGAAGAGCGGGTTGCCGACGATGTAGCGCCGCCACAGACGGCCGGGCTCGAGCACCAGCCGAAACAACCATTCGAGCCGGAGCCGGCGCATCCACATCGGTGCCCGCGGCGTCGAGCCGCTGAGGAAATCGAGCAGCGCACCGACGGCAATCGGCAACGTGCAGTGTTCCGGTTTCAGGTTGCGTTCGATCCAGAGTTCCTGGCGCGGCACGCCCATGGCGACCAGCAGGATGTCGGGCCGCAGTTCGCCGATCTGGCCAACAATTTCGGGCTCTTCGTCGGCGCTGAAATAGCCGTCGTGGATGACGACATAACGGTGCTGCGGCGCGAGTTCGGCAAGCCGTCCGGCCGCCAGGTCGACGCTGGCCTGCTTGGCACCCAGCAATGCTACCGTCAGAGGCGTATCGGTCGCCTTGAGCAAGGCCGGTACGAAGTCGGTACCGTTGAGATTGTCGGGGAAAGGCTGGCCATAGAGCCAGCGGGACGCGATATCGACCCCGATCCCGTCTGCCAGCACCAGGAAGTCCCCGAGTGCCGCGGCGAACTCCTTGTCGGAGCAGGCGATGTTGGCGTTATGGGCGTTGAGGAAGCTGATCTTGGTGAAGGTGCGGCTGGCGAGATGCGCCGACAGCAGCGACATCGCCTCGTCACGTTTCAGACTGGCAACCCGGATGCCAAGAATACGCCGGAAGGCGACGCCGCTGACGAAGGACTGGGCTTTCAACATACTCACGCCGCGGCCTCGCGAGCGTTTTCGCCCAGCTTTTGCAGGCCGAGGCGGACGGCCTTGTCGAGCGCAGCCTTCTGCCTGGCATGGAAATCAGCGCCATCGACATCGCCGACGCGCTGATCGACGGCCCGCTGCAGAGCTCTTGCAAAGGCAGCAGGATCGTCGGTCACGACGCAGTTTTCCGGCTTGTGGGCAATGCCGCGCAGCGAATGCGCTGTTGCCACCGACGGGAGGCCGAGTTCAAAGGTTTCGATGGTCTTGAGCTGAACACCGCTGCCCGAAGTGCTGACCAGCGGAATAACGGCGGCGCTACGTACGAAATCGATCGCATCGGGCACGCGGCCGACGAACTTCACTCCGGGATGCGCCGAAGCCATGCCTGACGGGGTGCTGCCGGCGATGTGGATACGGAAATCCCTGCGCAGATGCGGCACGACCTTGCCGAGAAACCAGTCGAGGCCGATCCTGTTGGGTTCCCACGTCCAGGTACCGATCAAAGCAGCATCGCATTCGATGCGGCGACTGCCCGCCATGGCCGGAAGCGCGGACCGCGTCACCAGCGGGAGTGCTGCCGAACGCGAGTCAGCATCGACGCCGAGTGCAGCGCGATCTTCCTCGGCCAGCGTGAAGACGAAACGGGCATTGCGGCACAGCCGCTTTTCGATGATTTCGAGCAGCCGCGCCTCGCGACGGAAAAGAGCGCGCTGGAAGGTACCGTCGGCGGCGCGGGCATTTTCGGCTGCCGAGCGGAACTCAACATTGTGAGCAACAAAGATCGACGGCTTGTCCTGGAAAACCGGCTCGAACGCTGCAGCCATCTGCACCGAATTCAGCACATAGCCGTCGACGGGACCGGCAGCCTTGATCGCCTGCCTCACCGTCTCTTCTGAGACGATGCGCAGTTTGGCCGAGGCGAAGGTCAGGCCCGAGGAGACCGCGCTCGCCAGCCAGGCCAGCTTGCGCGGCAAAGGTGCGGCATCGGTGCGCACGTCGACGGAGCCGAGCAGGATGGTGCTTTCAGGTTCCGACGGCGCCTTGCCGGGCCAGCCAAATCCGAGCACGGTTACGCGAACGCCGCTGCGCCGCAACGCGTCGATGATCGCCTGGTTGGCGATTTCGTAGCCCGAGGACAGGGCGCCATCGGGCACGATGGATGTGGCAAACAGCAAATGCATCACGACAAATTCCTGGTCACCGCCATAACAGGGCGCGGTTAACCCTTCATTGTGCAGTCCGGCTCCGGCATCAATTCGAGCCGTCGAACCGGCTCAAGGCGCGCCTTTGTTTAACCGACCGTTATCGGCGCGGTGTTAGTGAAAGGCTTCGAAAAACGGCGCCCGACATGACTGCACTGCCTCCACTTCGATCCGTGACCGTTGCCGGTCAGTCGCCCGCCCTGGCAGCGGATGCGGTGGACGTGGTGGTGACGCTGCCGACATTCCGGCGCCCGGAGCAATTGCTGGCGACACTCGATTCGCTCATTGGCCAGAAGACGATGCGCCGCTTCGCCGTCATCGTCATGGAGAACGATGCGGAGGGTGGCGAAGGCGTCCGGGCCGCGCTGCCGCTGTTCGAAGCGGGCAAGATCGACGGGATGGTCATCGTCGCCCATGAACGTGGCAACTGCAGCGCCTACAATGCCGGCTGGCACACCGCGCTGCTGCATTTTCCCAACTTCAGCCAGTTGCTGGTGATCGACGACGACGAACTCGCCGACCCACTCTGGCTGGAGACCATGTGCAAGGCGCAGGTGCGGCTTGGCGTCGACATTGTCGGCGGTCCTCAGGTTCCCGTCTTTGCCGAGCCCGCGCACCAGCGGTGGGCGACGCATCCGGTTTTTGCGCCGCCCTACACCACCACGGGCCGGGTCTCGGCACTTTACTCCTCCGGCAACCTGCTCATCAGCCGCGAGGTGCTGCTGGCGATGGGGCCGCCCTTTCTCGACCTGCGCTTCAACTTCATGGGCGGGGGCGATTCCGACTTTCTCAGTCGGTCGGCCCAGAAGGGCTTCAAGCTCGGCTGGTGCGCGGAAGGCAAGCTATTCGAGACCGTGCCGGCTCGGCGCGTCGAGCCGGACTGGATCAGGGCGCGCGGCCTGCGCAACGGGGTGATCTCGACGCTTGTCGCCAAGAAGAAATATGCGGGCACCCCGTTTGCCAACACGCGGGTGTTCCTGAAGAGCCTGGCGCTGCTTGCCGCATCGCCGCTGCGGGCCGCAAAACGCCTGATTTCAACGGGTTCGCTTTCGATCGCCGCCTATCCGATCCATGTTGCACTTGGCCGCGTACTGGTCGAGTTCGGTTACGCCAATGAGCAATACCGGCAGCCTGAGAAAAACTGAGACCGCCCCGCTGACGGCGGCCTTCACGCGGTCGGGCATCGCCACCGCGATCGCAACCGCGTTGCTGACCATCGTGATCATGTCGTTCCGCCCCTTCCAGCCGGCGGGCGCCGACGTGACCGGCGGTGGCGGTGACATCGTCAACCAGCTCGGCTTCGGCTCGCTGGGTGCTGCGTGCATCTTCGTGCTGCTGACTTTGGTGGAGCCCTCGCGGCTACGTGCCCTGGCCGGATTGCCATGGGCAATCCTGGTCGGCTTTTTCCTGATGTCGGTTGCCAATGCCATCGATCCTGCGGCGGCCTTCCGTGCCGCATCGTTCACACTGATCGGCATTCTCGCCATGTCGTGCGTCCTGATGCTGCCGCGCGACGCCGATTCCTTTTCGCTGGTGCTCGCTGTCGCCGGCTTTATCATTGTCGGCGTCAGCCTTGCCGGCGTCGTGGTCTATCCCAGTGTCGCGATCCACGGTGCCGACGGCGTCGAACCCGAGCATGCCGGGCTGTGGCGCGGCGCGTTCACCCACAAGAACATTGCCGGGCCGATCATGGCCTGCTTCAGCTTCGCCGGTATCTACCTATTCCGCCGCAACTGGCGCTGGAGCGGTGGCGCGCTGTTTCTCGCTGCCATGTTCTTCATGGCGCATACGGGATCGAAGACGACAGCCGGCCTGGTGCCACTGTCGATCATGTTCGTGATGCTGCCTGGGATCGTCGGAATGCGGCTGGGAACAGCGCTGCTGTTTGCCGTTGCGATCCTCGGCACCGCATTGGCGACGCTGGGCATCGTCTTCATCGATCCGCTGAAAGAGCTCGCTGCCTACTATTTCCCCGACCTTACCTACACCGGCCGCACCACGATCTGGGCCTTTGCCGGCGAGATGATCGCCAAGCAACCATGGTTCGGCTATGGCTATGAGAGTTTCTGGGGCATGCCTGTCGTCACCAACACCGACACGTCGTTCGACCAGGACTGGGACATCACCGGCATCGTTCACGGGCACAACGGTTATGTCGACCTTGCCGTGCAGATGGGCTTGCCGGCACTGATGGTAGCCGTCTACGTTTTCCTGATTGCCCCCCTGCGCGACTACATGCGCATCCCGCTCTACAAGGAGAACGTCTATCTCGGCGACTTCTTCATGATGGTGTTGCTGTTCACCTCGCTCAACGCGTTTCTCGAAAGCTTCTTCTTCCGCCGCGCCGATCCTGTGTGGATGTTCTTCGTCTTCGGCGTGCTCGGGCTGCGGCTGGCCTCGCGTATGGTGATCAGCAAGTCGGCCCCTTGATCGCCCGATGTGGCCGGGACATTGTCGCGCCATGGTTCATGCCCTCTCCCGACGACAGCTCCTCCTCCAGGCCGCCGGCGCCGGCGCGGTTTCTGTCCTCGGACTGCCCGGCGCACGCGCCGCCGCCTGGCCGAAGATCGAGGCGACATTTCTCTTTGCGTGCGACATCCACGCCTGCCGCATGGCAAGCGGGCTTAGTCCGCATTGCCTCGAGGAAGGCAAGACCGATGACAATTTGCGCCGCCATATCGCAGCGCTCAACAGGGTCGGCGAGTTGAACTGGCCGAGCGAGATCAATGGCGTACCGACCCAACTGGCCGGTTCTGGCAAGCGCATCGGGGCATCGCTCGGGCTGGTCATCGGCGGCGACATGACCGACGACGGCGGCGGCCAGGTGACCTTGCCGCATGAAGGCACGCAGCTCCTACAGTTCAGCCAGCGCTACCAGCAGGGCACCGGTCCCGACAGGGTCCATGTGCCCGTCTATGTCGGGCTCGGCAACCACGACCTCGACCAGGACGGCCCCCCCCCGCATGTCGACTGGTACCGCCGCGAGATGCGCGACTATGTCGAGATCAATCACCGGCCCAGCGTGTTCTTCAAGCCGCCGGTGCCCGCCGGCAATTACGACATGCTGTCGGACAGCTACTCCTGGGACTGGGGCGGGCTGCATCTGGTACAGACGCACCGCTTCGCCGGCGACACGGCCAAGGGAGCTGTAAGCGCGCTGGACTGGTTGAAACAGGACCTGAAGGACAATGCCGGAGACGGCCGTCCCGTCGTGCTGTTCCAGCATTATGGCTGGGATCCGTTTTCAACCGAGGCGTGGGATGCGGCCGCAAACACCTTCGACGACAGCGGCAGCGGCCAACCCCATTGGTGGAGCGACGACGACCGGAGAGCCTTGCTCCAGGCGATCGGCGGCTACAATGTCATCGGCATATTCCACGGCCACGAACACAAGGTACCTATGGCCTACAAGCGCAACGGGCTGGACCTGTTCAAGCCGATTGCCGCCTTCAAGGGCGGCTTCGCAGTGGTGCGCATCACCGACGCGTTCATGGACGTGGTTCTGGCAGAAGCAGGCCAGCAAGGCGACATTACCTTCACCAACGCCTTCACCAAGAAACTATCTGGCACACCCTGAAGCTGCGCTTCGCCCTTCCGCATAGCGGCAAGACCGTCTATGTCAGGAGTGTTCGGAGGCTTTGAATGACCATCAGACTGATCCTCGCCGGTTGCGGCAACATGGGCTATGCCATGCTCAAGGGCTGGCTGAATTCAGGCAAACTGGCTGCGGCGGAAACCTTCGTCGTCGAGCCCAATGCCGAGCTGCGCGCCCGTGCGGCCGAACTCGGCAGCCGCGTCGCATCGGAAGTCGGCGGCATCCCGGCTGACGCCGAGCCCGAAATCGTGGTGCTCGCGGTCAAGCCCCAGGTCATCAAGGATGTCACATCAGGCTACCGCCGCTTCGGCGATGGCCGCACGACCTTCGTCAGCGTCGCAGCAGGCACACCTGTCAGCACTTTCGCCGAAATCCTCGGGGCAAAGACGCCGATCGCCCGCTGCATGCCCAACACACCCGCGGCCATCGGCAAGGGCATGATGGTGGTCTATTCCAACGAGCATGTAACCGACGCGACCAAGGCTATGGTCGGCGACCTGCTCTCGGCCAGCGGCGAAGTTGCCGCCATCGCTGACGAAGGGCTGATGGACGCGGTCACCGCGGTGTCGGGTTCGGGCCCGGCCTACATCTTCCACTTCATCGAGAGCCTGACGGCTGCGGCAGAACATGCCGGCCTGCCGCCGGAGACGGCATCGCTGCTCGCCATGCAGACGGTCTATGGCGCGGCAAGCCTCGCCGCCGAAAGCCGCGAGGACCCGGCCGTGCTGCGCCGTCAGGTCACCAGCCCGAACGGCACCACGGCAGCGGCGCTCAACGTGCTGATGGGCGAGGACCGCCTGAAGAACCTGCTCACCGAAGCCGTCGAGGCGGCCCGGCTGCGTTCCATCGAGCTCGGCAAGTAGCTATTTCGCTTCGGCCTCGGCCTGCAGCGCCCGGATGTGGGGTGCTGCCGCCTCGTTGACGGCGCGCTCCATATCGCGGAACTGGCGCACGACCTGTTCGCCGACAAGCGTGAGCTCGGCGCCACCGCCATGCTTGCCGCCGGTCTTGGCCGCAACCAGCGGCTTTCCGAACATGTCCTTGAGCTCTTCCACCAGATCCCAGGCGCGCTTGTAGGACATTTCCATGGCGCGTGCCGCGGCCGAAATCGAGCCGGTGGCGGCGATCTGTTCGAGAAGCTCGACCTTGCCTGGGCCGAGGCGGCCCTTGGGATCGAGATACAGGCGCAGGGTCAGGGATGGCATCGGCTACTCCAGTCTTCAGCTGGTTAGCACAAGCGGCGCACCCGGAGAAAGATTGGCGCGGTCGAAGGCAACAGTCTTGATGACCGCAAACACGTCGCGCCCGATGGCAAGTTGCAGCGCCTCGAAGGACTGGCGGGTAATGCGCGACACCAGCAGGTCGCCATGGCAATCGACCTTGAGATCGACCTGAGTGCCGTCGACCTGGCTGATCTCGGCGATACGCCCGGCAAGAATGTTGAGCGCACTGAGGCCTTTCGGCCGCTCGGTAGCGATCATCACGTCCCGCGCGCGGATGCGGACGCGCACCGTCGCACCTTCGTGCCTGTCGATGCGAGCTACGCGCATTTCGCCGGCCGCTGCGCCCAGCACGGTCATGCCAAAGACCTCGTCATGGGCCAGCACCTTCATCTCGAGGACTGCACCGCCCTCGCCCACCTCTTCCGGCGGCAGAAGGTCGAGGCGGCGCATGATCTCGGCGGTCGGTCCGGCAGCGGCCACCCTGCCGTTGCCCATGACGACGATGTCGGTGGCAAGCCGCGCCACCTCCGAGATCGAATGGCTGACATAGACGATCGGGATCCTGGTCTCGTCGCGCAACCGCTCGAGATAAGGCATGATCTCGGCCTTGCGGGCATCGTCGAGAGAGGCCAGCGGCTCGTCCATCAAGAGCAGCTTCGGGCTCGCCAGCAGCGCCCGGCCAATGGCAACCCGCTGCTTTTCGCCACCTGACAGCAGCGACGGCCGACGCGCTAGCAGCTGGCCGATGCCGAGCATGTCGACCACGCGATCGAAGTCGGCATAACGCTCGGCGCGGGGCGTGAACCAGCGGCCATAGGTCAGGTTGGAGCGCACCGTCAGATGCGGGAACAGCCGGGCGTCCTGAAACACGAAGCCGACGCGCCGCTTGTGGGCAGGCACGAAGCTGCGCGTGGCGTTGTCGACCAGCGTACGCCCGTCGATGACGATCCGCCCGGCATCCGGACGGATCAGCCCGGCGATGATGTTGATGAGTGAGGTCTTGCCCGAGCCCGACGGGCCGAACAGCGCAGTCAGATGACCGCTGCTTTCGAAGCGGGCTTCGAGCTGGAGGGCGCCGAGACGGTGGCTGACATCGACCGAGAGCGTCATTCGACATCCATACGCTTGCCGATGCGGCGCGCCAGCATTTCCGAGACGACCAGTGCCGCCATCGAGATGATGATCGAAATCAGGGTCAGGCGCATGGCCCCGGCGTCGCCGCCCGGCACCTGGGTGAAGGTGTAGATTGCCGACGGCAGCGTCTGGGTTTCGCCCGGGATGTTGGAGACGAAGGTGATGGTGGCGCCGAATTCGCCCATGGCCTTGGCGAAAGACAGGATCATGCCGGCGACGATACCCGGCAGCACCAGAGGCAGGGTGACAGTGGCAAACACCCAGAGCGGGCTCGCGCCCAATGTTCCGGCCGCGGATTCCAGGCGGCGGTCGACCGCCTCGATGGACAGGCGGATAGCGCGCACCATAAGCGGAAAGCCCATGACGGCGCAGGCAAGTGCTGCACCAGTCCAGCGGAAGGAGAAAACAATGCCGAAATTGTCCGCGAGGAAGGCGCCTATCGGTCCACGACGGCCGAAGCTGAGCAGCAGCAGATAGCCGGTGACGACAGGCGGCAGCACGAGCGGCAGGTGAACGATGCCGTTGAGCAGCGACTTGCCCCAGAAATTCTTCCGCGCAAGCACCAAGGCAACAAGGATGCCGAGCGGCAGGCTGCCCACCATCGCCCACAGCCCGACCTTTATCGACAGGTGGACCGCATTCCATTCGTCAGGAGTGAGGTCCAGTATTCCCAAGTCGCATTCCCTCAAAAACCTGTCCCACCCCGTCATCCGGGATGGGACGTTTGTCCCCAATAGCGGGAGCTTAGCTGCAAAGCGGTAAACCAGTCGCTATTTGGCCAGCACCGTGAAGCCCTGGGCTTCGAACAGTTCCTTGGCCTTGGCGGACTGAAGATACTTCACGTATTCGGCAGCGTCCGCGTTCTTGGATTCTGCCGTCACGCCGACCGGATAGACGATGGGAGGATGCGAGTCTTCCGGGAAGACGCCGACGATCTTCACGCCTGGCTCGGCCGTTGCGTCGGTCTGGTAGACGATGCCGAGCGGCGCTTCGCCGGTCGAGACCAGCTTGAGGGCGGCACGCACGTTTTCAGCCTGGGCGACCTTGCCCTCGACCGACGACCAGACGCCGAGCTTCTCGAGCGCCGCCTTGCCATATTTGCCGGCAGGTACGGCCTTGACGTCGCCCATGGCGAGACGGCCTTCGCCGAGCAGTCCGGCGAGGTCGAAATTCGCGGCGATGTCAGCCTTGGCGGCCGAATCCTTCGGCGCAACGAGCACGATGCGGTTGCCCAGAAGCTTCACGTCGGAACCTTCCTTGATGAGCTTCTTGTCGGCGAGGTACTTCATCCAGTCGAGATCGGCCGAGATGAACACGTCGGCAGGCGCACCTTCCTCGATCTGCTTGGCCAGCGCCGAGCTTGCCGCATAAGACGCGGTCGCCTGCTTGCCGCTCTCGGTCTTCCAGGCTGCGTCGATGGCGTCGAGCGCGTTCTTGAGGCTCGCCGCTGCAAACACGACAACATCGCCTTCGGCCCGTGCCGACGGCATGCCAAACGACAGCGCGACGGCCAGGCCGCCTGCCATTGCGGCAAGCCGCAAACCAAATCCCCTACGCGTGAACATGATGATCCCTCCGTCATTGTCGGCCGATTTGCGCCGAGTTCGTTATATTCATATGGATATAGCACTGGGCAGGCAACTACCCATAGAGGTGGTTTTGGTAGAAAGAGTTGCGGCAACAGCAGCGGCTATGGGGCAGCGGTTGCGAGCCTGGGTTGGCACTGCAATCCGGGGGAGACTGGCCCCCATGTTCGTGGCATATGTGACTGGCTTACCATGGGGGATGGGAGCCTTGGCGGCCACGCCGACGCATTCTCCCCTTTCGTCACCGCAATAAGAGTTCCCCCTGACATGTCCGGCATCACCACATTCGACCTCATCTGGCTCGCTATTGCGCTTCTTGGCGCGGGTGCCATCACCGGCCTGCTCGCCGGCGTGTTCGGCGTCGGCGGCGGCACCGTCATCGTGCCGGTGCTGTACGAACTGTTCCAGGCTGTCGGGGTTCCTGAGGAGGTACGCATGCCGCTCTGCGTCGGCACCTCGCTCGCCATCATCATCCCGACCTCGATCCGCTCGTTCAACGCCCACCGCGCCAAGGGTGCCGTCGACATCGCGATCCTCAAGCAATGGGCCATACCGGTGGTGGTCGGCGTCATCATGGGCAGCGTCATTGCGCGCTATGCGCCCGCCGACCTGTTCAAGGCCATCTTCGTCATCGTCGCCGGCATCTCGGCGATCCGCCTGCTGTTCGGCAAGGATTCCTGGCGCCTCGGCCTGGAGATGCCGGGCAAGCTGGTGATGAACGTTTATGGTTGGATCATCGGCGTGCTGTCGAGCCTGATGGGCATCGGCGGCGGCCAGCTGTCCAACCTGTTCATGACCTTCTACGGCCGGCCTATCCACCAGGCGGTGGCGACCTCGTCGGGCCTCGGCGTGCTGATCTCGGTGCCGGGCGCTCTCGGCTACATCTATGCCGGCTGGCCGCGCGCTGCCCAGTATCCCGATGTGGCCGCGCTGCAGTTTCCGCTGTCGCTCGGCTATGTCTCGCTGGTCGGCCTGATCCTGTTCGTGCCGACCAGTGTGCTGACAGCACCGTTGGGCGCAAAACTTGCCCATGCACTGTCGAAGCGGAAGCTTGAGGTTGCCTTCGGCATATTCCTGCTTCTGATCAGCTTGCGCTTCCTGTTCAGTCTGTTCGACTGATGCCTTTGCCCAAATGAAAACGCCCGGCAATGCCGGGCGTTTGCACATCAGAGAAAGAAGTCGGTCACGCCCTTTCGAGCGCGACCGCGATGCCTTGGCCGACGCCGATGCACATGGTGGCCAGCGCCAGCTTGCCACCGCGCAGGCCAAGCTCGAGCGCTGCGGTGCCGGCAATGCGGGCGCCCGACATGCCCAGCGGATGACCGAGCGCGATCGCCCCGCCATTCGGGTTCACATGCCCGGCGTCCTCGGCAATGCCGAGCTCGCGCAGCACGGCGATACCCTGCGAGGCGAAGGCTTCGTTCAGCTCAATGACATCGAAGTCGGAAGGCGAAATGCCCAGCCGTGCGCACAGCTTGCTGGTTGCCGGCGCTGGGCCGATGCCCATGATGCGCGGGGCAACACCGGCGGCTGCACCGCCAAGCACGCGCGCGATCGGCGTGAGGCCGTATTTCTTCACTGCGACCTCGGAGGCAACGATCAGCGCGGCAGCACCGTCATTGACGCCGGAGGCATTGCCGGCCGTCACCGTGCCACCCTCCCGGAACGGCGTCGGCAGCTTGGCCAAAGTCTCGATGGTGGTGCCGGCGCGCGGATGCTCGTCCTTGGCGACGACTGTTGCACCGCCCTTGCGCTGCGGGATCGTCACCGGCGTGATCTCCTTGTCGAGGCGACCGCTCTCCTGCGCTGCGACAGCCTTGTTCTGGCTGCGCACGGCAAAGGCGTCCTGGTCGGCACGACTGACCGAGAATTCCTCGGCCACGTTCTCGCCGGTCTCCGGCATCGAATCGATGCCGTACTGCCCCTTCATCACCGGGTTGACGAAACGCCAGCCGATGGTGGTGTCGTGGATTTCGGCGTGACGCGAAAACGCTGCATCTGCCTTGGGCATGACGAAGGGCGCGCGGCTCATGCTCTCGACGCCGCCTGCGATCATCAACTCCGCTTCGCCGGCCTTGATGGCGCGAGCAGCCGCAATCAGCGCGTCCATGCCCGAGCCGCAGAGGCGGTTGATGGTCGTGCCCGACACGTCCTGCGGCAGTCCGGCCAGAAGCAGCGACATGCGCGCGACGTTGCGGTTGTCCTCGCCGGCCTGGTTGGCGCAGCCGAAGATCACGTCGTCAATGGCGGCCCAGTCGACCGAGGCGTTGCGCGCGACCAACGCCTTCAGCGGGATGGCGCCGAGATCGTCGGCGCGCACCGAAGACAGCGAGCCGCCAAAGCGGCCGATCGGCGTGCGGATGTAGTCGCAGATATAGGCCTCGGCCATTCATGATCCTCCCTGTACAGATGCCTGGCCGCTATGGGCGGCGTCGGTGCGCGCCTTTAAATCACGCAGCGTCTGCAATTCCAACCGGCTTGGCTCGGCTGTTTCGGCAAGCGTGTCGGCAAACTTCACCGTCCAGCCGCAGGTCTCCTGCACATGATCGCGGGTGACGCCGGGATGCAGCGAGACGACGGTGAATTCCTTGGTGACAGGATCCGGCTTCCAGATCGCCAAATCGGTGATCAAAAGCGTCGGGCCCTTGGTGTCGATGCCGAGGCGCTGGCGGTGGTCGCCGCCGTCGCCATGGCCGAACGAAGTGTAGAAGTCGATCTTCTCGACCATGCCGCGCCTGGATTGCGCCATGGTGACGTAGATCTCCTTCGACGACGTCGCGATCTCCGGCGCGCCACCACCGCCCGGAAGACGGGTCTTGGGGTGGGCGTAATCGCCGATGACAGTGGTGTTGATGTTGCCGAACCTATCGAGCTGAGCGGCGCCGAGGAAGCCGATGGAGATGCGCCCGCCCTGCAGCCAGTAGCGGAACATCTCCGGCACCGACACGGTGGTGACGGCAGTGTCACACAGTTCGCCGTCGCCGATCGAAAGCGGCAGCACGTCGGGCGCCGTGCCGATGGTGCCGGATTCGTAGATCAGCGTGATGTCGGGCGCATGCGTCAGCCGCGCCACGTTGCAGGCAGCCGACGGCGCGCCGATGCCAACAAAGCAGACATCGTCGCCCTTGAGCGCGCGCGAGGCGGCAATGGTCATCATTTCGTTTGGGGTGAAGCCGAGTTCGCTCATGCCACGTTCCTCAGCTGTTCGACGCGGGCCGCGAAATCGTCGGCGGTCTTTTCGATGACGTTCTTCTGCATCCACTCGCGGAAGCGGTCGCGGTCGGCTGATATTTCGTCCCATTCGAGATAAGACGCATTGTCCCTGACGTAGTAGCCATGGGCGTAGGATGGATGCGCCCCGCCAGGTACGACCGAGATGGCCGTTACCGACCAGTTGGGCAGCACCGTCAGGTTCGGATGCAGGTCGTCGAAATTATCGACCACCTCCTCGACGGTCACCACGGCGCGCCTGGCGGCAAGGGCCGCCTCCTTCTGGATGCCGATGATGCCCTCGACCAGCACATCGCCCTTCCTGTTGGCCTTCTGCGCGTGGATGAATGTGACGTCGGGCCGAACCGAAGGAACGGCCGCAAGCACCTCGCCTGAAAACGGGCAGGTCACCGACCTGATGTTGGGGTTGACCCTGGCAAGTTCGGCGCCGCGATACCCTCGAAAGATGGCGCAAGGCAGACCCGCAGCACCCGCCTCATAGGCATTGGCCATGGCGGCGTGGCTGTGCTCCTCGATCTCCAGCGCATGCGGAAAACCGTTCTCGACGGCATCGCGCAGGCGGCGCAGCAGGCCGACGCCAGGATTGCCGGCATAGGAAAAGATTGCCTTCTTTGCCATGCCCATGCCGATCATCTGGTCATAGACCAGGTCAGGCGTCATGCGCACCAGCGTCAGGTCCTTGAAGCCCTGGCGGATCGCCTCATGCGCGGCCGCAGTGGGAATGAGATGGGTGAAGCCTTCAAAGGCCACCGTGTCGCCGTTGTTGAGATTTTCGGCAACTGCCTTCGATAGGGGAAGAAACTTGGCCATCGCAATTTGCCTCGGTCACCAAAAGTTCGCATTGCGAACAATTGTTTTATATGCGATACATTTTTGATGCAGGATGTTGCCGGTGTCAATGGCTCTGGCGTCTGACACTATCGGAAGGGGCCGCCATGGACGGCGATGCGGACAGCAGGCGCGACCACGTCACCTCGCTCGAGCGCGGACTGGGCGTGATGGAGATTCTCGCCGCGCACCCGGCAGGCCTCACGCTTTCGGAAACGGCCGACAAAGCAGGGCTGACGCGCGCAGGCGCGCGCCGCTTCCTGCTGACGCTGGTGGCGACGGGATATGCGGTGCAGACGGGACGCCATTTCTCGCTGTCACCAAGGCTTTTGACGCAGGCGCGTACCTGGCTTCAGGGCGTGCCGTTGTGGACCTTCGCCGAACCCTTCATGAAAGAGACGGCGGCGACGCTGAACGAATCCTGCTCTGCAGCGATCCTGTCGGGCGAAGACATGGTCTATGTCGCGCGCGTGCCCGGCCCCCGCATCATTGCGGTTGACCTGCAGGTCGGAGCGCATTTGCCTGCCTTCTGCACGGCGATGGGGCGTGTGCTGCTGTCGGGACTTGCCGATGCCGAGCTGGAAGTCTTTCTGGCGCGGGCAACTGTCGCCCGGCGTACGCCAAAGACCGAAACCGACAGGGCAAAGCTCGTGAACATCATCGCCGGGGTACGGAGGGAGGGCTTTGCGCTGGTCGACGAAGAACTGGAGATCGGCCTGCGCTCGATCGCCGTACCGTTGCGCGACCGGTCGGGCGCAATCGTCGCCGCAGTGAACGTGTCGACACAATCGGCCCGCCATACGCCGGCCGAGATGGAAGCCCAGATTCTGCCGATCCTGAGGACGACAGCCGCAGGGATCAGCGACTTCTTTGCCGTTCAGTGATCAGGGCCGCATCGAGCCTGTGTCGACGTAGCGCTGGTGCCAGGACAGAGCCTCGTTGAGCAATGACGGCGACTGCAGGCCATAAGAGCCGCGCATCGCCCGCTCAAAATAATCTGACAGTGCCGGACGATAGTCCGGATGAGCACAGTTCTCGATGATGAACCGCGCCCGCTGCTTGGGCGACAGGCCACGCAGGTCTGCGAGGCCCTGCTCGGTGACGAGCACCTGCACATCCTGGTTGATGTGGTCGACATGGCTCGCCTGCGGCACGATGGCCGAGATCTTGCCGCCCTTCGCCGTCGACGGCGTCATGAAGATCGAGACATAGGCATTGCGGGCGAAATCGCCGGAACCGCCGATGCCGTTCTGGATGCGCGAGCCCATGATGTGGGTCGAGTTCACATTGCCGTAGATGTCGGCCTCGATCAGGCCGTTCATGGCGATGCAACCCAGGCGCCGGATCAGCTCCGGGTGATTGCTGATCTCCTGCGGGCGCAGGATCATCTTGTCGCGATAGCGGCCCAGGTCGGCGTTGAGGCTTGCCGCAGCTTCCGGGCTCAACGAAAAGGCAGTGGCCGAGGCCATGCGCAGCTTGCCCGTGTCGATCAGGTCGAGCATGCCGTCCTGGATGACCTCGGTGAAGGCCGTCATGTTCTCGAACGGCCCATCGACAAGCCCGGTCAGAACGGCATTGGCGATGTTGCCGACACCCGACTGGATCGGCAGCAGCGACGCCGGCAGCCGCCCCTTCTTCACCTCATGGGCGAAGAATTCGAGCAGATGGCCGGCAATGGCATGGGCCGTTTCGTCGGGCTTGGAGAACGGCAGGTTGCGATCAGGCGCATCGGTCTCGACGATGGCCACGATCTTTTCCGGGTCGCAGCGGAAGAAGGTTTCACCGATGCGGTCGTCCGCCTTGACCAGCGGGATCGGCACGCGATGCGGCGGAAGTGCCGTGCCGTAGTAGATGTCGTGCATGCCTTCGAGCTCGGCATTCTGCCAGCGGTTGACCTCGAGGATCACCTTTTCGGCCCGGTCGAGCCAGGTCTTGTTGTTGCCGACCGACGACGACGGCGCCAGCGAACCGTCTGGCCGGATAGCCGAAACTTCCACGACCGCGGTGTCGAGCGGCCCGAGGAAACCCTGCCAGGCGACTGGCGCCACCTGGCTCAGATGCATGTCGAAATATTCCATCTCGCCGCGATTGATCTTGTCGCGTGCGATGGGATCGGAATTGTAGGGGAGACGGAACTCGATGCCGTCGGCCTTGGCCAGCGCGCCGTCGAGTTCGGGGCCGGTGGAAGCACCGGTCCAGACGCGCAGGGAAAACGGATTGCCCTTGGCGTGCTCGGCCTCGATGCGGGCGGCAAGTGCCAGGGGGACGGTCTTGGGATAGCCGGAGCCGGTAAAACCACTCATGCCGACGGTGCTGTCGGGCCTGATCAGGGAGGCCGCGTCCTCGGCGCTCATCACCTTGGAACGCAGGCTTTCGCAGCCTATCCGTGTCTGAACCATGCTCGCCTCTCCAGCGCCTGTCGTTTCGTCCCTCTCCCACAGCCGGCATGTTTGCCGGGTCCCGTTTTTACGGAGGTGATATGGCAACCACCTGCGCACGCAAGGGGCAATAATGACGCGCCGGCCTTACGCTGGGGCCGTTTCAGGCGGCAGCGGCCATGCCGCCGCGCTTGCCGCTCAGGCGGATCACGGCCCTGATCGGCAGGTGATCGGAGGCGATGCGGGCGAGCGCGGTGTCATGCGCCTGCACATCGGTGAGCAGGTTGTGCGGGCGGACCATGACACGATCAAGCGCAAGCACGGGGAAGCGCGACGGGAAGCTGGGAACGATGGCATGTGCCGGGCCGAAGGCCGGCTCCAGGCTGCGCAGCGACGAACGCTTGCCCAGCCGCCATTCGTTGAGATCGCCAACCAGCACGGTCGGCTTGTCGCTGTGCAGTTCGGCCGCAGTCAGAAGCGTGCCGGCCTGCAGCTTGCGCGAATGGCGCAACAGCCCGAAATGCGCGGCGATGACGCGCAGCGGGCCGGCCTCCAGTTCGAGATCGACAATGACAGCGCCGCGCGGCTCGGCACCCGGCAACACCAGCTGCCTGGCCGAGGCGACCGAGCCCTTCCTGAACAGGACGACATTGCCGTGCCAACCATGGCTCTTGAGACGTCCTGCAAGCGGCACCGGGATGAGGCCCGTCTCGCGCTCGACGGCGGCAAGATCGAGCAGGCCGGCGCGGTCGCCGAAGCGCTGGTCGGCCTCCTGCAGGGCGATGACGTCGGCGTCGATCTCGGAAATGACCTGCATCGTCCGCACCGGATCGAAGCGACGGTCGAGCCCGACACATTTATGGACGTTGTAGGAAGCAACGACGATTTCGCTGTGGGTGCCTGTTTCGGAAACGGAATCGCCATCGTGATGGCGGGGGGCGACAGGATGGCGCGAGGCACCTTCCTTGTCCCGAATCTCCAAGCCTTGTCTGCTAGCCATCACGCGTCTGGAATCTCTGGGAAATTCATGTTCAGTTGCGGCATGCGTCGCCGTTCAGTCTAACCTATATGGTTGCAGTGTTCGAGTTTTTCCACATCGGCCGGCAGTGCCATCCACCGCATTGGCGTGGCGAACTTATGGCTATGGGAGGCTGGCGGCTCGGCGCATGAAGCTCATCGGCATCGTCATTGCCGTCACTGGCATCCTGGTCATCGCTTCGCTGCTGGCGGTCTATGCCTATGGCCGCTTCGCCAGGCGCGCACGCGGCGAGCCGTCGCATGCGCTTACCAAGACGGGCACGGCCGAATTCGACACGCTGGTCTCGCAGCTCACCGACAGCCACACCGGCCAGAGCGGCCTTGCCTTGCTGTCCAGCAACCTGCATGCCTTTGCGGTGCGCGCCTATACCGCCCGGCACGCACAGCGCAGCCTCGACCTGCAATATTACTATTGGAAGGACGACCTGACCGGCGGCCTGCTTTCCCGCGAGGTGCTCGGGGCTGCCGACCGTGGCGTCCGCGTCAGGCTGATCCTCGACGACATCAATGCCAGGGGCTATGACCCCAACTACCTTGCGCTCGACAGCCATCCCAACATCGAAGTCAGGCTGTTCAATCCGAGCTGGGCGCGCGCCTTTGGCCTGCAGCGCGGCATCGAGCTCATCTTGCGGGCCGTGCGCACCACAAGGCGCATGCACAACAAGGCCTGGATCTCGGACGGCAGGCTGGCGATCGTCGGCGGTCGCAACATCGGCGACGCCTATTTCGACGCCTCGGAAGAATCGAATTTCCGCGACATGGACCTTTTGCTCGTCGGCCCCGCCGTCGAACAGGCCGAGAGCATCTTTGACCGCTTCTGGAACAGCGAAGCCGTGCTGCCCATCCGCCACGTCACCGGCATGGCCAAGGGGGACCTGCCAGCCTTGCGGGCTCGGCTCGAGAAGGTCGCGACCATGGGGCTTGCCGCGCCCTACATCCACCGCGTCGCCGCGGAAAGCCGCGAATGGTCTACCGCCGGCACAGGCAAGCTGCGCTGGACAAGCGAGGCGGTGGTCGTCTCCGACCCACCGGAAAAGGCCATGGGCGCCGGCGAAGACGACTGGCTGATGACAGCGCTTCGGCCGGTGCTGTTCTCGGCCAAGCGCGAACTCAAGATCGTTTCGCCCTATTTCATCCCCGGCGAGGGCGGCACGCGCCAGCTTTCGGCGCTTGCCGAACAGGGCGTCAAGGTCACCGTGCTGACCAATTCACTGGCCGCCACCGACGTGGCCGCCGTGCATGGCGCTTACGCGCTCTATCGCAAGCCGCTGCTTGCGGCCGGTGTACACATGTTCGAACTCAAGCCCGAGGATGAGCGCACCGATCTGTCGCTGTTCGGCTCCAAGGGTGCCAGCCTGCACACCAAGGCTTTTGTCGCCGACATTTCGGCCGGCTTCGTCGGCTCGTTCAACTTCGATCCGCGCTCGGCTTCGCTCAACACCGAGATGGGCGTGCTGTTCAGGCAGGAGGAACTGGCCAGCGAGGTCGCGGCTGTGATCGCCTCGCAGATATCGCCGCACTGCGCGTTCCAGCTGGCACTCGACGACGGGCGCATCAGCTGGACAGACACGGATTCCCACGAAGCCGACGAACTCGGCCACGAACCGCGCGCAAGTCTGCGGCGGCGGCTCATCGCCTGGCTGATCGGCTATCTGCCGATCGAATCCCAACTGTAACCGTTTCACACCCTTCCCGCCCTGGGTGCAATGCAGGCGTAACCCAATGCGCCCTTTAGATGTGCCGCGCCGGTCGAACGACCGGGCAAATCAGCTTGAGGGGTGCGCCCGTGCGTCACGAATGGAACCCGGACCTTGGCCGGCAGCAACCGGATTCGGCCAACACTCCGGCCGCGCGTGGCGGCTCGGTCGCCTGGCAGGTGCTGAGCCTCGGCAGGCGCCTGACGCTCAAGCGCTCGCTCACCTTCTGCCTTCGGCTGGCAATCCGCCCCACGACCACGCTGCGCTGGCTGCGCTTCGTCGGCGACTTCGGCGCGGATCAGGGGCTCGGCCGTCCGCATGACGACCTCCTGCGCAAGTCGACTGCGGCGTTCTTCCTGCATGGAGCGCCAAGCCGCTGGCGTCTCGACCTCCTCACCGACAGCTTCCGCATCGCCGCCGAATTGATGGCCCAGGCCGATCTGGCCACGCTTTGGCAGGGCGGCAGGCTTGTTCTCGGAACGGTCGCCGGCCGCACCGACAGCTATCTGGTCGAGATGCGGCTCGCCGACCATTGCGGCTGCCGCCACGAAGGCGCTTTTTCCCTGCGCCTGCGCCGCACCAGCGACGACTATCTGCTGTGGACAGCCACCTTCATCTTCACCGAAAGCAGCGGCAACACCGCCGCCATCGGCGGCATGCAGGGCCCGAAGGGCGATGCCGCCAAGCGCGCCATAATTGCGGCGACACGCTGCATGGGCGGGCTCCGGCCAAAGGATGCGATGCTGCTGGTTTTCCAGGGCCTCGCCACGTCGACCGGCGCACCGCATGTATTGGCGGTGTCCAACGCAGGCCATGTCATCAACCAGCGCCGCGCCAAGCGCCGGGGCATGATGCAGGCCGACCTCGACGACTACTGGGCCGAACGCGGCGGTCTTGTCGCGGCACCCTTCGGCTACAGGATCCCCTGCCCGCCCCCGCCGCCTGCCGACGAGGGCCGCCGGCGCGACTACAGCAAATCCGCCTTCTGGCAGATCGGCCGCCGCATCAACCGGGCCTGCCGCTGATTTTTCCGCTACACTTGCCGACGAAACAGCCATGCCGGGACGATATGCGGGAACGATTGGCCGACCTCCGGCTTTAAGCCCCCATGCCGCGCAGTCGGCAGCAAGGGGGTGTCGGTGGCAGATGCAGGTTTGAACAACAGCGAATCGGGCTCACGCCTGTCATTGCAGCCGGGCATGCGCACGGCGCTCCCGACATTTGCGGCAACCGCAGCGACCGTTGCGATCCTCTATTTCGCCCGCGACGTCTTCCTGCCACTCGCCATCGCAGTGCTTTTGACCTTCGCGCTGGCGCCGATCGTCTCATGGCTGAGACGTCTCGGCGTGCCGAAGCTGCCTGCCGTCATCGCCTGCGTCATAGCAGCCTTTGCGGTGGTTTCCATATTCAGCTTCGTCGTCGCCACGCAGGTCGCGCAAGTCGCCGAAAACGTGCCGACCTACCAGGCCAACATCGTCGAGAAGATTCGCTCGCTCAAGGAAAGTGGCAGCGGCAATGGCATCATCGAGCGGCTTGGCCGCGTTGTCGAACGCATCGGCCAGGAGATCGACAAGCCTGAAGGACCGGCCGCAAACACCTCGCCCGAGCCGGCACCTGCACGGCAACAGCCTTTGCTGGTCGAGGTCTTCAATCCGGAAAAGCCGATCGAACTCTTGAAGAACCTGATCTCGCCACTGATCGGTCCGCTGGCCACAGCAGGTCTGGTTATCGTCGTGGTCATCTTCATGCTGCTCGAACGCGAAGATCTGCGCGACCGCTTCATCCGCCTCGTCGGCTATGGCGACCTCAACCGCACCACCGAGGCGCTGCAGGATGCCGGCAGCCGCGTCGGCCAATATCTGCTCATGCAACTGGTGGTGAACGTCACCTATGGCGTGCCCATAGCCATTGGCCTGTGGGCGCTCGGCATCCCCAACGCGCTGCTCTGGGGCCTGCTGTCGATCGTCCTGCGTTTCGTGCCCTATATCGGCCCGGCGATCGCGATGATCTTGCCGCTGTTTCTGGCGCTTGCCGTCTCGCCGGGCTGGTCGCTGGTGCTGTGGGCGGCCGCCCTGTTCCTGGTCATGGAACTCATCATCAACAATGTCGTCGAACCCTGGCTCTACGGTTCCAGGACAGGGCTTTCGCCGCTCGCCATCATCGTTTCCGCGATCTTCTGGACCTGGCTCTGGGGGCCTGTCGGACTGGTGCTGTCGACGCCGCTCACCGTCTGCCTCGTGGTGCTCGGCAAGCATGTGCCGCAATTCGAGTTCCTGGAGGTGCTGTTCGGCAACGAACCTGTGCTCGACCCCAAGGAACGGCTCTACCAGCGCCTGCTGTCGGGCGATTCGGACGAACCCACAGACCAGGCCGAAGAAATGCTTGAGACCATCTACCTCGCTGATTTCTACAGCCAGGTGGCGATCCCTGCCCTTCTGCTCGGCGAACGCGACCGGGCGCGCGGGGCGATGAACGACGAACAGAGACTGCGTGTCGCCGGCAGCGCCCGCATGCTCGTCTCCAATCTCGAGGAGATCGCACGGGAAGAGGCGGAGGAGGAAGACGACGACGAAACCGCCGCCGACGAAGGGGGCAACGGTGAAATAGACCTGCCCGACGGCACCGGCCGCTCGGTGCTGTGCATTGGCGGGCGCGGCGACCTCGACGATGCGGCGGTCACCATGCTCGCCCAGGTGCTGTCAGTGCAGGGCGCCGATACGGCAACGGCCAGCCATGCCGACGCCGAACCAAGTCGCATCCGCGATTTGCCACTCGAAGGCCGCGACACGGTCGTTGTCGGCTTCCTCAACGCCGATTCGCTGAACCACGGCCGCTTCCTGGTGCGGCGCCTCAAGCGCACAAGACCGTCGCTCCGTGTCGGTGTCGTGTTGTGGAGCGACCAGCTACCCAACCGCGAAACGGGCGAGCTGGCGACAGAACTCAACGCCGACTTCGTCGCCTTCGATCTTGCAGGCGCCGCAGAAGGCGCCTTGGCCGACACGCCTGCCGTGCCGCTCAAGGCCGCCAAGCGCATGGTCCGCCGCCGTGCACCGGCCAAGCGGAAGGCGAGCGGAAAGGCGAAAGCTACGATGTAAGCGAGCTTAAAAGCATTTCGCGTCGACAGACTACTCAGGTGCCATGGCCAGGGTCGGTCAGGACTGCTCCCAATCACCAAGCACCCGCAATATGCCTAGCTCCTTCGGTCATCTGTCAGGCGCCAGGAAGCTGGCGTAGCATCGGGGATGTTGTTTGAGGCGTAGAGGGCATCATGTGCGTGGAGCGGCTTCGTGGCGAAGGCGCAGCAGATGCAAATTCCCTTGCATGGCTGATGACGATACTCGCGGTCCCGGCGCTTTTGGGGGCACAGGCAGGCGCGGCCGAGGTTGACGCGGCGATTGTATTTGCAGTCGATGTCTCGGCATCCATCGACCCCGCAACCGCCGACCTGCAACGTGAAGGCCATGCCACCGCAATCTCCTCGCCCGAGGTCATAGCGGCCATTACTCGCAACCGCGCCGGCTGCATCGCGGTCACCTATGTCGAATGGTCAAGTCCCGGGAAGATGCGGTCGGTGGTGCCTTGGACAAGCGTCTGCGGGCTCGGGGACGCACAACCCGTGGCGTCGTTCATCAGGGAAAACGGCGACAGAGGCTATGGATGCGAGGACTCCTGCGGAACTTCCATTTCCTTCGCCATCAATCTGGCCAGTTTGCTACTGGACAAATACGCCGGCAATGCCTCCACCAAGATCATCGACATCTCCGCCAACGGCACCAACAACGACGGCTTGCCTTTGCACGACAGCCGACAAAAGGCGATTGCGAAGGGCTACACGATCAACGCAATCGCCATTCCCGGGATGACGCGCGGCGTCAAGTACGACCTCACCCAATACTTCGCTGACAATGTCATTGGCGGTCCGGGGGCATTTGTCATTGCGCCGGATACACCGGACGACTACGCGGCGGCGCTCCGCCGAAAGCTGGTGACCGAGATAGGCCTCTCCACCGAGAGAATCACCAGAGAACTGATCGCACACGAATAGCGTTGTTTTGCCGTACGCTTCAGACGCAGCACTACCGCTGCGGACCAGCGCCAAGGTGAAGCGCAGCACAATGGGTCAAGCCAATCCGACACGCGACCCTAAAGCCACCCCGCCAGGTGCTGCGGCTATACCGGTCGATACGGTCGAGTTCGAAAATGGCTGGCAAGGCGACACGAACGCCCCTGTGCACCATCAGGGCGGCGGAAAAGCCAACAAATCCAGAATGTTGTTTGCCATCAAGGAGATGGAATGGTGCTGCCAGAGAGGATTGAACTCTCGACCTCTCCCTTACCAAGGGAGTGCTCTACCACTGAGCTACGGCAGCGACCGTGAACGGGGCGGCTTGTGCCACATGATTCCCGGAAGCGCAAGTTATGAGTTGAACCATTTTTCAGAAGATTTTCCACAGGCCCGCTTACGCCACAATACTGGCCATTTCCGTTGCCAAGCCGCTATGAACGAACGACAAGCGGGGACCACCACATGTCGTCGACCAAGAAACCACCCTTAGCTGACGCCGACCTACGCAAGGCGCGGCTGGCGGCCGAGCTGCGTGCCAACCTGATGAAACGCAAGGCGCAGGCGCGTTCGCGACGTACAGGCGAGGCCGATACGCGGCCCGATGGCCTTGCAGCGGCCGAGGGTGGCCGAGAGGGTGACAAAGAGAAACCCGAGAAGGCCTGACCGGCGACGGCAGGCGCTTGGCGCCCAAAGACCGCAAATCCGGCTTTCTTGAACCAGAAAGCGCGATGGTCTAGACGGGCGGCAAGAAAATTTCTCGCCAGAACCGGGATCCCCCCGGAGAAACGACGGCCAATGGATCGCATCAGAATTGTCGGCGGCAACGAGCTGACCGGAACCATCCCGATCTCGGGCGCGAAGAACGCGGCCCTGCCGCTGATGATCGCCTCGCTGCTGACAGACGATACGCTGACGCTCGAAAACGTGCCGCACCTGGCCGACGTCGAGCAACTGATCCGCATCCTCGGCAATCACGGCGTCGACTATTCCGTCTCCGGCCGCCGCGAGCGCCAAGGCGAAGGCTATTCGCGCACCATCTCGTTCACCGCGCGCAACATCGTCGACACCACTGCTCCTTATGAGCTGGTCTCCAAGATGCGCGCCAGCTTCTGGGTCATCGGCCCGCTGCTCGCCCGCATGGGCGAAGCCAAGGTGTCGCTGCCGGGCGGCTGCGCCATCGGCACGCGCCCGGTCGACCTGTTCATCGAGGGACTGCAGGCGCTCGGTGCCCAGATCGATGTCGACAATGGCTACATCCTGGCCACCGCCAAGAACCGGCTTACCGGCAATCGTTACGTCTTCCCAAAAATCTCTGTCGGCGCCACGCATGTGCTGATGATGGCGGCAACGCTCGCCCGCGGCGAAACGGTGCTTGAAAACGCCGCCCGCGAGCCCGAGGTCGTCAACCTCGCCGAATGCCTCAACGCCATGGGCGCCAGGATTTCAGGCGCCGGCACCTCGACGATCACCATCGAAGGCGTCGATTCGCTGTCGGGCGCACGCCACCGCGTGATCCCCGACCGCATCGAGACCGGCACCTACGCCATGGCCGTTGCCATGACTGGGGGCGATGTGCTGCTGGAAGGCGCGCGCGCCGACCTTTTGCAGGGCGCACTCGACGTGATTTCCCGCACCGGCGCCGAAATCATCCCGACCAATTCCGGCATCCGTGTCATGCGCAACGGCTCGGGTATCTCGCCCGTCGACGTGGTGACCGAGCCCTTCCCCGGCTTCCCCACCGACCTGCAGGCGCAGTTCATGGGCCTGATGACCATGTCGAAAGGCAAGTCGAAGATCACCGAGACGATCTTCGAGAACCGTTTCATGCACGTGCAGGAACTCGCCCGCCTTGGCGCCCACATCA
The DNA here is from genome assembly GCF_026521175.1 of Aminobacter sp. MET-1. Taxonomy (NCBI): domain Bacteria; kingdom Pseudomonadati; phylum Pseudomonadota; class Alphaproteobacteria; order Hyphomicrobiales; family Phyllobacteriaceae; genus Aminobacter; species Aminobacter sp. MET-1. The sequence goes on from NZ_JAMSHL010000024.1 coordinate 68,257, forward strand.
CGCTGTCGGGCCAGACGGCGATCGTCGAGGGTGTTTCCAAACTCAAGGGCGCACCGGTCATGGCGACCGACCTGCGCGCTTCGGTGTCGCTGGTCATTGCCGGCCTCGCCGCCGAAGGCGAGACGACCGTCAACCGCGTCTACCATCTCGACCGTGGCTTCGAGCGACTGGAAGAAAAGCTGTCGCGCTGCGGCGCCATCATCGAGCGCATCAGCGGCTGAGCCGCCGCGCCTAGGGAACAAGGCAACGGGCGGCAAGTGACTTCTGCCCCAATGCCTTGGTGCCCTATTCCGCTACTGCCTTCCGGCTCGGTTGCGCGCTGCATCAAGACCGCCTAACAAGGCAGGAAGCATATCGTTTCCAAGCAGGCTGCCGATCCCACATGACCCAGCTCAAGCTAGTCGCACTCGACGAACAGGATCTGGAGATCGTCTCTGCGCATGTGCAGGACGCGACCGTCAAGGTCGGCGACTTCGAGTATCAGCCGGCCGCCAAGCGTTTCGCGCTGGCGATGAACCGCTTCGCCTGGGAAACCAAGACCGGCTTCTTCCGTCCGAAATATGAGCGCCGCCGCTCGATCCTGCATTTCGACCGCGTGCTTTCGGCAAAGCTGCACGGCATTTCGCGCGACAAGAAGGACGACGTGCTGGAGTTGCTGGCGGTGCGCTTCGCCGCGGCGCAGCAGCCGGTGGGAACCATCGAGCTCACCTTTTCCGGCAACGCAGCGATCCGCCTCGAGGTCGAGGTCATCGAGGCCCGGCTGACCGATACGGGAGCTGCTTGGCAGGCCTCCTCCCGCCCCATTCACAAGACCTGAGCATTCGACCATGGCCATCACGCTTCGCCAATCCGACGCCGACTTCGAGAAGCGGTTCGCGTCGTTCCTGACCACCAAGCGCGAAGTCTCGCCCGACGTGGAGGCGACGGTGCGCGCCATCATCGACGACGTGCGCGAGCGCGGCGACACGGCACTGATCGACTATACGAAGAAATTCGACAGGGCCGACCTCGGAGCTTTGGGCATCGCGGTGACGCGCGCCGACATTGACCAGGCCTACAAGGACGCCGATCCGGCGACGGTTGAAGCGCTGCGCTTTGCCCGTGATCGCATCCGCTCGCATCACGCGCGGCAGATGCCCAAGGACGACCGCTATACGGATGCCATCGGCGTCGAACTCGGCTCACGCTGGACGGCGGTCGAGGCGGTCGGGCTCTATGTTCCCGGCGGCACGGCCAGCTATCCGAGCTCAGTGCTGATGAACGCGGTTCCGGCGCAGGTCGCAGGCGTCGAGCGCATCGTCATCGTCGTGCCGGCCTCGGGCGGCGCCATCAACCCGCTGGTTCTGGTCGCAGCCGACCTAGCCGGCGTCTCCGAAATCTACCGCGTCGGCGGCGCCCAGGCAGTGGCAGCCCTAGCCTATGGCACCAACACCATCCGCCCGGTCGCCAAGATCGTCGGCCCCGGCAACGCCTATGTAGCAGCGGCCAAGCGCCAGGTTTTCGGCACTGTCGGCATTGACATGATCGCCGGGCCTTCTGAAGTGCTCGTCGTCGCCGACCGCGACAACGATCCGGAATGGATTGCGGCCGACCTGCTGGCCCAGGCAGAGCACGACGTCTCGGCCCAGTCGATCCTGATCACCGACGACGCCGAATTCGGCAAGGCGGTGGAAGCCGCCGTCGAGCGACAGATCAAGCTGTTGCCGCGCGGCGAGACCGCCGCCGCCAGCTGGCGCGACTTCGGGGCAGTCATCCTGGTCGACGATTTCGAGGCGGCCCTGCCACTGGTCAACCGCATCGCCGCCGAACATCTCGAACTCGCCGTCGCTGATCCCGAAGCGATGCTGCCAAAAATCCGCAATGCAGGCGCGATCTTCATCGGACGGCATACGCCCGAGGTCATCGGCGACTATGTCGGCGGCTCCAACCACGTCTTGCCGACGGCGCGCTCGGCGCGGTTCTCGTCGGGACTGACGGTGCTCGATTTCGTCAAGCGCAGCTCGATCCTGAAGCTCGGTCCCGACCAGCTGCGCGAACTGGCACCCGCTGCGATCGCGCTCGCCAAGGCGGAAGGCCTCGACGCGCATGCCCGCTCCGTTGCCATCAGATTGAACATGTAGGGCGACCATGTCCGACAAAGGCCACGCACGATCCCGCCTGGTCGACGTCGAACTCGACGAATCGATCGGCCGTTCGACGCCCGATGTCGAGCATGAACGGGCGGTGGCCATCTTCGACCTGATCGAGGAAAACAGCTTCCACCCGATCAACGACGACGGCCACGGCCCCTACCGGCTCAAGCTGTCGCTTGTCGATTCGCGATTGGTCTTTGCCATCGCGCGCGAGCATGGCGACCCTGTCGTTACCCACATCCTGTCGCTGACGCCGTTCCGCCGCATCGTGAAAGACTATTTCATGATCTGCGAGAGTTATTACGAAGCGATCCGCTCGTCGACGCCGAGCCAGATCGAGGCGATCGACATGGGCCGGCGCGGTCTGCACAACGAGGGATCGCAAACCCTGCTCGACCGGCTTGCCGGCAAGATCGAGATCGACTTCGACACCGCCCGGCGCCTGTTCACGCTCATCTGCGTATTGCACTGGCGCGGCTGACATATGGCGGACGCTAAACCTCCGCGCTCTGTCTTGTTCATGTGCCGGATGAATTCGGTCCGCTCGCCGATGGCCGAAGCGATTGCCCGCCACAGGCTGCCCCAATCGATCTTCGTGGCGTCGGCAGGGGTGCGCGCCGGCGACCGCGACCCGTTCGTTGATGCGGTGCTTGCCGAAGAAGGTATGGCGATGGAAGACCACCAACCTCGCACGGTGGACGATCTCGAGGACGACTATTTCGACCTGATCGTGACGCTGGCGCCCGAGGCGCATCACGCAGCGCTCGAGTTCACCCGCTCGATGGCCGTCGACGTCGAATACTGGCCGACGCCGGACCCAACCGTCATCTCGGGAACGCGCGACCAGATCATGACGGCCTACCGCGACGTGCGCGAGCGGCTGAAGGCCAGAATGGCCGAAAGATTTGCGGTGGGAACGCCGGAAATGGACGCCGATTAAGCGTGTTCACAAAGCGCGGATTATCATATAGGTTCCGCGCAACTTCCGGCCGGGGCGCCGGAGCAAGCCACCCAAACCAAAGGTACCTAATGCCGAAGGAAGAAGTCCTCGAGTTTCCGGGCACCGTTACGGAATTGTTGCCGAACGCGATGTTCCGGGTCAAGCTCGAAAACGAACACGAAATCATCGCCCACACTGCCGGGCGCATGCGCAAGAATCGCATCCGCGTGCTGACCGGTGACAAGGTCCTCGTCGAAATGACGCCCTATGACCTGACCAAGGGCCGCATCACCTACCGCTTCAAGTAAGTTCGCCCGCGACCGCGAGCGCAAAGAGCGTCTTTTACCGACAGGATTCTGGTTTGAGCGATCTGCAAAAGCTTGTGCTTGCTTCGGGTTCGCCCCGCCGTGTTGAGCTCTTGCAGCAGGCCGGCATCGAACCCGACCGGCTGTTCCCGGCCGATGTCGACGAGCGGCCGATGCGCGCCGAGCATCCGCGCTCGCTGGCCAAGCGGCTGTCGGTGACCAAGGCCGAGAAGGCGCATTCGGTGCTGGCCAGCGACGACGAGGCAACGAGCTTCATCCTGGCGGCCGACACGGTCGTTGCCGTCGGGCGCCGGATCCTGCCCAAGGCGGAAACGTCTGATGAGGCGCTGCACTGCCTGCAACTGCTCTCCGGCCGGTCGCACCGTGTCTACACCGGCCTCGCGCTGATGACGCCCTCAGGCAAGCTGCGCCAGCGACTGGTCGAGACGCGCGTGCGCTTCAAGCGCCTGTCGCGCCAGGACATGGACAACTACCTCGCTTCGGGCGAATGGCGCGGCAAGGCCGGCGGCTACGGCATCCAGGGCCTCGCCGGCACCTTCGTGGTCAAGCTTGTCGGCTCCTACACCAACGTGGTCGGCCTGCCGCTCTACGAGACGACCTCGCTTTTGTCCGGCGAAGGCTATCAGGTCCAGGCCAGCTGGAAGAACGGCGCCTCCGCGTGAACGCCAAGGACACCGTCACGCCTCTGCGCGCCAAGGTCTCCTGCCCCGAATGCGGCAAGCCGTCAGTGCGCGAGTCCTATCCCTTCTGCTCTCCGCGCTGCAAGGCGGTCGACCTCAACCGCTGGCTTTCAGGCTCCTACGCCATCCCTGTTCGCGACAACGAAGAGGAAGATTCGACCGGAAATTCGGACGCCGGCGAAGGACGCTGAAGGCTTTCCCGACCTTCTCCTACGGCCTGTGATTTCTTTCAAGAAAAACGCATCGGGGCGGCTGGACAGGGGAAAAACTCGTGCTATAACCCACCCGCTTTCAGGGGTGCAGCGCACCTCCAGGAAGCCCGGATCGAAGCCCTAGCGGCCCGATCGAGGACAGTTGCCCGGATAGCTCAGTTGGTAGAGCAGCGGATTGAAAATCCGCGTGTCGGTGGTTCGAATCCGCCTCCGGGCACCACTCCCCCAGATCTCAAGTGGTTAGAAGCGTTTCAAGAGGCGACGTACTGAATTGCCTTCAGCGCACTGGCTCACAGTCGCCACGTTCAGCCCCGGCTAGCCGCCGGGACCTTGAGTGCACACTTGCCGCTCGTGGTGAACGGGAGCGTTATCTCGGACGACAGCGTCGGTTCGCTCCTACGATCCGACGGTGACGACGAAATGCTTCGTCACTGGCTCGATGATCTTCCAGGTGCCCTTGAAGTCCGCTTCCACAACAAACGCGTCGCCCGGCCCGACCTCGACCGGCTCACCACCGTCTGGCGTGATGATGATGCGGCCTGAAATCATGTGGACGAATTCGTAGTCCGTGTAGCTCGCGTGGTAGGTGCCCGGGGTTGCCTGCCATGTTCCCGAGAGGACCTTGCCGTCCTGGGTCGTGTGCTGGACGGCCGTCTTCATCGACGGACTTCCTTCCACCACCACCCAGCCCGGCAAATCGCTGGGGTCGGCACTTACCGGCCGACCGAACTTGAGGATCGTATTGCGGGTCATTTTCAGTCCTCCCATTTTCATCAGACACGTCTTGAATACCTGACCCATCACCCATGGGCAACTTAGTTTCCCATAGATGAATGCCAGACAGCTCGCGTTCCGGTGACATCGTGACTTTTCATGTCGCCGCTCCTTGTCCTCGCATATGAAACTGCGCGACCCTGCAGATCGGCCGCGCCTCCGGGGCGGTGGTGTGTGCAAGACCAGGGGCGGAAACGAGGAAGCGAGAGTGACAAGTGTGACGAGGTCCAGGAAACGTCGCAGCTTTTCATCAGGCAGCGAAAGTTCTTTGTCGTCCCGACTCCAGCCCATTCCTGACGGAAACCCCGCCTTTCCTGGAAATGCCTCATGGACTCGCTGATCACTGCCGCGGCGCGCGCACTCGCCACTGGGGACCTGCTCGGCGCGCTCAAGCGGGTTGCCCTGCGCGACGACCCGCCCGCACTGGCGCTGCGCGGCATCGCCATGGCCCAGCTTGGCGATCTCGTTCGCGCAAAAGCCTTGCTCACGAGTGCCGCCAAAGCCTTCGGCTCAAGAGAGGCCGTCGCCCGCGCCCGCTGCGTCGTCGCCGAAGCAGAAATCGCACTCGTGTCCCGCGACCTGAATTGGCCGACCAAGGCGCTCGACGCTGCAAGGGCAACGCTCGAAGCGCATGGCGACCGCCTGAACGCTGCGCATGCGCGCACACTGGAAGCTCGGCGCCTGCTGCTTATCGGCCGGCTGGATGAAGCCGCGCGCGTGCTTTCGGCGCTAGACACCGCCGGACTGCCGGCCCCGCTCAGGACCGGACACCAACTGGCCGCGGCCGGCCTCGCCATGCGGCGCCTGCAGACGAAAGCCGCCAAGGCAGCGTTGGCGCACGCGCAGGAGGCGGCGCGCGAGGCCCAAATTCCCGCATTGATAGCCGAAGTCGATGGCGTGGCTCGAGCCATGGCAGTGCCTGCGGCACGGCTGATCGCGCAGGGCGAACGGCGCATGCTGCTTTTGGAAGAGGTGGAGGCGCTTTTCGCCTCCGACACACTCGTCGTCGATGCGTGCCGAAACGTCGTGAGGCAGGACCAAACCGTGGTGCCGCTGGCAACCCGGCCGGTGTTGTTTGCGCTTGCCCGGAGCCTAGCCGAGGCATGGCCGGAAGAGGTCTCCAGAAGCACGCTGATCGCTCGTGCTTTCCGCGCCAGGCATGTCGACGAATCTCACCGTGCCAGGTTGCGGGTCGAGATCGGGCGTCTGCGCGCCGAGCTCAAGGATCTGGCCGACATCAGTGCGACACGAGAAGGTTTCGCGCTGGCGCCCAACCGTTCGCGCCAGGTCGTCGTGCTTGCGCCCCCTTCCGAAGGGCAGCATGCTCAGGTGCTGGCCTTCCTTGCCGACGGGGAGTCCTGGTCGAGTTCGGCGCTGGCGATCGCGCTCGGCGCCAGCGCGCGCACAGTGCAGCGCGCGCTCGAGCAGTTGGCCGCCGACGGCAAGGTGCAGTCGTTCGGTCGCGGGCCGGCGCAACGCTGGGTCAGCCCGCCGGTGCTCGACTTCCCGACAGTGTTGTTACTCCCGGGACCACTGCCGAGCGACTAGGGTAAGGTCAGTGCCAACGAAGCCAGGGATCGAGCCATGAAACACGCAGCTGCCGAAATCATCAGGGAATACGGCCCCTTCCCCGGCGTCTCCAAAGTCGCCGGTGTCACCTTCGACGGCAAGAAGGTCTGGTTTGCATCGGAAGACAAGCTGCAGGCCTTCGACCCGGACAGCGGCGACACGGTTCAGACCATCGACGTCGCCGCCCATGCCGGCACGGCCTTCGACGGCAAACATCTCTACCAGATCGCCGAGGACCGCATCCACAAGATCGACCCCGAGACCGGCCGGATCCTCGCCACGATCCCCGCTCCCGGCGGCGGTGGCGATTCCGGCATGGCCTGGGCCGAGGGTACGTTATGGGTCGGTCAGTATCGCGGCCAGAAAATCCACCAGATCGATCCCGAGACCGGAACCATCCTGCGCACCATCGAGGCCAAGCGCGTCGTCACCGGCGTCACCTGGGTCGACGGCGAACTGTGGCACGGCACCTGGGAGGGAGAGACCAGCGACGTCAGGCGTATCGATCCTCAGACAGGTGCGGTGCTCGAACAGCTCGACATGCCCGTGGGCATGGGCGTTTCGGGGCTCGAATCCGATGGCGGCAGCCGCTTCTACTGCGGCGGCGGCAACAAAGGCGTGGTCAGGGCGATCCGCCGCCCGGCAAGATCAGCGGCCCGCTAGTTGCCGTTTCCCGTCAGCACCGGGCGCGAACGTTGGCGACCAGGGCCACCAGTTCGGCCTGCCTGCCGGTGTCGGTCTTGGTGAAGATCGAACGCAGATGTGAGCGCGCCGTCTCGTAAGCAATCGATTTCACTTCGGCGATGTCGCGCAGGCGCATGCCGCGGCCGAGCAGCACCATAATCTCGGCTTCTGTCGGGGTCAGGCCGAACATCTGACGGAGCAATTGCGGCTCGGACCTCGCCACAGCTTCGGAATCCTCGACCAGGCAGACACCGACCGAATGGGCGAAGACGTCGGGGAAATTGCCGCCCAGCCGCTGGAGGCGCAGCACGAGCGGCCGCAGGCCCGGACGCTCTATGAAGATCGGCCCATGGGCTGCGCCCTGTCCCAGCCAATCCTCGCTGAGGACGGCGCGCATCCGCTCCTCGATCAGTCTGGTTTCGTTGCGGCGAGATGAGCGCAGCTCACGCTCTGAAACCTGGAGGTCGCCTCCCAGCAGTCTTTCCGCCGGGCCGTTCACCGTCGTCACCTTGCAGAACCTGTCGAAGAAAATGGCCGCGAGCCCGGCCATCTCGAAGGCCTCGGCCATGCCGGCCGTTTTCTGGCGCGAGGCGGCGCGCATGATCGCCGACGACATCATCAAGCGATCGCGCATTGTGCCCAGGACAGCGACCTCTTCCTCGTCGAAGAAGTCCTGCTCGAGCTTTCGGTTGAGCGTCAGCACGAGCATGTCCGAGGGCATAGAGAAGCCGATCATGCAGCTACGGCCAATGCCGTGCTTGGCAAGGAACCTGTAGTAGGCGTGCTGCTCAAACTCGTCGCGGGAAGTGTATTGCGGATCGCAGGCAGTGCCGTCGCGCAGCAGCAATGGCAAGGCGCGGAGCCGCAAGTCGTTCTCATGCCAGCCATCGCTGAAATAGTCGTCGAACACCCCGCCCAGACTGTCGCTGGCGATGATCAGCCCCGGCGCACGCTCCGTCACCGGGATGATGTTGGCTCCGTACGACCCGGTTGCCCGGGCGATGTCCTCGACGACGCCATGCCACAACGAGCCGTCGATGGCCGCTTCGATGGCACCATCCAGGGCCTGGTCGAGTTTCTGGATATCGATCTTCAACGTGGGCCCCCTTCCACGATCTCAGTGATAACACTCCGCATCCGATGCTATTGCAACGCCAATCGACCCGACACTGCCGCGTTGGAACAAACTGTCCCAAAAAAGGAACGAGGTGTCCCATGGCCGACCGCCGATGTTTATTTCTTTGGCCAGCTTTCCATCTCGAATTTTTATGCGCTTCCGCCCTATCCTGATGCTGGAACCATGCGAGGTCGCCCATGGACGCTGCACAGCTTCAGAATCTGGCAGAGAACCTGGCACGAAATCGGCGCGCCGGGCTGGTCACCGACCTGCCGATGTCGCTCCTGGAGACTGAAGCCGATGCGCTGTCGGCGCAATCCGCAGCACTCGACCTCTTCGACGACGACTTCAGGGGCTACTCGCTTGTGGCGACCAACCCCGCGGTGCAACGGTCGCTCGACCTTGGTTCGCCGATCTTTGCGCCAATTGCCAGCAGGTCGTTTCACGACGGTCTTGAGCACATCACCCTGCCCCGGGGCATGCTTGGCGCGCAGTGCGAACTGGCGCTGACCATCGGCGAAACTTACCCGTTTTCGATCGACCCGATCGACCGCCAGACGGCCGCGGGCATCGTCGTCGCCTGCCAGCCGGCGATTGGGCTGCTCGGGCGCCGCAGCCGCCCAACCGGGGTGAGCGCGCTCATGGCGATCGCCGATTTCGGCCTGCATGTGGCGACGATCCGCGGCGCTTCGCACCATCATATCGACCCATCGCAACTCGATCGGCTGAAGGTGACGGCACGGCTGAACGGCAACGTCGTCGCACGCAGCACGGCAGGCACCATCCTCGGCCATCCGCTCGAAGCGGTCGCATGGCTGGCACGGAAGCTTGCAAGCGATCATCGGCAACTCAATGCCGACGATGTCGTCTTGACCGGCTCATGCCTGCCGATCCTTCAGGTACTTCCGGGCCAGACCCTGTCTGTCGAGTTCGGAACACTGGGCTCCGTGTCCTGCCGGTTCGAGTGAACTTCGACGTCGAGCGCGCGCCAGCCGAACCTTCGTGAAGCAATCCGCCGCATCGCCGGTCATGGCGACCTATGCTTATGTGGACGCGGGTGAACGGCTGAGGGGGCGAGGAATGGGATTTATTGGCAGGCTAACGAAAGCCGTGGCGGCAGTTGCGGTGGCGATTGCCATATCGGGGGCACCGACTGCCTCGCTGGCCGACAAGATGGTGGTCGTGCCTGCCGGCAACCGGTCGGCCAGCCAGCCAACCATCCCGGATGCTTCGGCGCGGCGCACAAGCGCCTTCAACACGACCTATGACGCCAAATACCAGCAGATCGTCGCGTTGCTGCAACGCGAAAGGAAGCTGATGGTCCAGATCAGGAAAGCGGCGGCGGCCTATGACGTTGCGCCGATCCACATCATCGGCGCGCTTGTGGGCGAGCACACCTACAACGTCAGCGCCGTCGGCACCGCCCAGACCTATTACGTCAAGGCCTTGGCTTACGCCAATGCTGACTTCTCCTTCCGGTACAAGGGAAAATCCGTCCAGGAATTCCTGACGCGGCCGGAGTTTGCCAACTGCTCCGAGGACAAGGGCAGCGCCATCCTCTGGAGCTGTCGCGACCAGGTCTGGGAGGATGCCTTTCGCGGCCGAACGGTCGATGGCGTGACCTATGACGGCGTGACCATGCAACGCGCCTTCTTCCAGCCGTTCTATGCGGGCCAGACATTCGGCCTCGGCCAGATCAGCCCGCTCACAGCGCTTCAGGTAACCGACCTCGTCAACCGAAACAGCGGCTTTGCCAAGCTCACCCCGGAAAAACCGCAGGCCATCTATCGCGACATCATGGATCCCGACCGGGCGATCATCTACATAGCGGCCATCGTGCGCGACGCAATCGACGCCTATGCCGACCAGGGCTTCGACATTTCCGGCAATCCCGGCATTACCGCGACCCTTTTCAATGTTGGCCAGCCGCGGCGGCGCGCAGCCGAACTGAGGCAGGCCGTGGCGAGCGGCAGTGGGCGGAAGCTGCCCGTCGAAAACTATTATGGCTGGCTGATCAACGACAGGCTGGCCGAGTTGCAGGCACTTCTGAGCGACGACTAGGACATTGGCGCACTTCTTCGAGAAACGCATTTGTTTCTTGCGCAGATCGGCACCGCTTCGTTTCGCCAGCCACGCAATGCGGGCTCCGCGCTTGAACTTCCTACTTCAGCGTCGCTTCTGCGTATCACCCGACAAAGGATGGCCGGTTGTTTCCATATGTCGCCGACTTGGGCCCATACGCCGCCGCGGTCGGCGAACTTATCCAGGAAGCCGAAGGCTGGCTCACCACGATCGCCTTCATACTCGCCTTCGTGAAGTCCCTGCCCTTCATACCGCTGCTCATTCCCGGAACAGCACTTCTCATCGGCATCGGTTTCTCGATCGGCGCGAGCGGCGTCGACATCACCCCGGTATGGATCGCGATCAGCGCCGGCGCGGCACTCGGCGACTGGGTGTCCTATTGGCTCGGCAGGCGCTTCGCACATGTCGTGCACGACTCCCGGCTGGCCAGGCGCTACCCTGATCTGCTGCCGCGAGGCGAAGCGTTCTTCCAGCGCTGGGGAGCGCTCAGCATCGTGCTCTGCCGATTCTTCGGCCCCTTGCGGGCAACCGTTCCATTCGTTTCCGGGGTATGTGGACTGAGGGTCGTGCCGTTCCAGGTCGCGAACTGGTTCTCAGCATTCCTGTGGTCGGCTACACTTCTGTCGCCCGGCATCTTGGCCATGAAACACTTGTGACCGAGAACATCCAAGCGAGCATCGCCACCGTTTCGTGCGCCACACTTCGAATAGCGTCGATTGCAAATTCATCATGGATCTAATCTCAAATATATAAATCATGTATCGGCATTTCGATTTCGGCATGGCTTGACAGCGCAAATTTATCATCTGCGACGTCTGGAGATTTACATCGATTTCACTATTGCCGCCTAAGTTTCCGGCCGGAGGAATTCTGAGCTGGTTCTAGGGGGAGAACGGCATGTCACCGGACAAGCGGCTTCGGCCAAGTTCGGAACACCAGTTGCTCGCGCATGGTCTGATGCGCAAGACCAGCGCGTCCTATGCGGGCGCGCTGCTTTTGGTGGCGTCGCTGGCGACCGCCAGCTTCTTCCTGCTCAGTTCGGTGATCTCTGCCAATGTGCAGAAGGGTGCGCTGATCGAGATCGGGGCGCGCCAGCAGATGCTGTCGCAACGCATCCTGCTGTCGGCGACCGAAGCCTACATGGCCCACGGCCAGTGGATGCGCACCCAGGCGCGGCAGAACCTGCACCACGCACTGACCGAGTTCCTCAACAACGAGCAGCTGATCCGCGAAGGCTCGACCAACCCAAATTCGCCGCTTTACCGCCTGGAGCTCTCCGAGGACGCTGTGCGGCTGTTCGAGCAGGCGCCGGGCCAGCTCAGGCAATCGACCGAAACCCTGGCGCAGACGGTCTACGCCTTCCAGGACGCGCTGCCGCTCAACGTGTCGGCCAGCATGCCGTCGGAAGCGGTCACCCACTTCACCGCGCTGAGACTCTATGTCGTCGAGAAAGCCCGTCGGGAATATGAGACGCTGACGCGGCTGTTTTCTTCCGAGGCACGCGGAAAGGGCCTGGTCGTCGAGAAAGTCCACCTGACCGTCTTCATCCTGACGATCCTGCTGCTGATTGCCGAAGCCTTGCTCATCTTCCGCCCGCTGGTCCGCAAGGTGGTCGCCACCACCAGCGAGTTGCTCAAGGCGCGCGACGCGATGGCGTTTGCCGCCAACCATGATGCACTGACCGGCCTCTACAACAGGGCCTTCCTCAACGACTACATCGAGACGGCGGTTGCCAGCGCCAAGCGCAAGGGCGAAACCCTGGCAATCGTCCGTATCGACCTCGACCACTTCAAGACGGTCAACGACACGTTCGGCCATGCGGCGGGCGACGCCGTCCTGGTGGAGACGGCGTGTCGATTGCTGACGACCGTCCGCGAGTCGGACGTCTGCGTTCGGCTGGGCGGCGACGAGTTCACCATTGTTCTCAACGACGCCGGCTCCGACATGGATGCAGGCCGGGTGGTGGCGCGCATCGTCGACGCGCTCAAGGCACCGATCGAGTTTGCCGGCACCTCGATCAAACCGAGCGCCAGCGTGGGTGCCGCCCTGTTCAGCGAAGACAGCGTCGTCGACGACGTGATGGTCAACGCCGATCTGGCGCTCTATCGGGCGAAGGCCGAAGGCCGGGGCTGCTACAAGCTGTTCACCACGACCCTACGCGACAAGTTCGAGGAGCAGACGAACCTCGAACGGGCGCTGCGCAAGGCAATCGCCGAGGAAGCGTTTACGGTTCATTTCCAGCCACAGGTTTCGCTCCGAGCGGGCGAGGTCATCGGCGTCGAGGCGCTGGTGCGCTGGCAGATTGACGGGCGCTCCGTTTCGCCCGGCGAATTCCTGCCCGTGGCCGAAAAGGCTGGCCTCATGCCGGCCATCGGCCGGATCATCTATGCGAAGGCCATCGCCACGGCCGCCTCCTGGCATCGTTCGGGCCTCGCTTTCGGCCGTCTTTCGCTCAATGCCTCGGCCCAGGAACTGCGCGAGCCCGGTTTTGCCAGCCATCTGCTCTCACTCCTGCGGCGCGAGGGCCTGCCGGCGCGTCTGGTTGCGCTCGAGATCGTCGAGTCGGTGATGCTCGACGACGAGCACAGCGGCATCGGGCTTGCGCTCACGCATCTGCGCCGGGCCGGCATTCGCATGGAACTCGACGATTTCGGCACTGGCTACGCCTCGCTCGCGCATATTGGCGACAACGAGATCGACAGGCTGAAGGTCGACCGCCGCTTTGTCAGCGGCATCAACAAGAAGCCGGCCAATGCGAAGATCGTCCGGGCCATCGTCGAGCTGGCGCGCGGTCTCGGCATCTCGGTCGTGGCCGAAGGAGCCGAAACCGACGCCGAGCTGTCCTGCCTGCAGGAACTCGGCTGCCCAGCCGTCCAGGGCTATGGCATCGCCCTGCCGATGCCTGGCGACCAGACGGCGTTGTGGCTGTCGATGCGCAGATCGGCCACCGCTGTGGCGAGCAACGTCGCCTGAACGTCCTCCCCCGGGTTCGCGTCCCTTTCCCTGCAAGAAAAGGCCCCGCGTTTGCGGGGCTTTTGGTTGTTGGCCAGAGGTTTGTTTGGCTTAGGACCGCGGGCGTTCCTTCTTGGGGT